>JARLJD010000138.1 GCA_031291395.1 Alphaproteobacteria bacterium
ATTTAAATAATAAGTAATTGGGGGTATGTTTTTTGGACCCCCGGGGGGGCCCCAAAGGGGGCAAAGCCCCGGCCCGACCAGCCCGTTGCCCCCCCACAGCGGGCGGACAAAAAGACGAGCCAGATGGCTCATTTATTTAATAACAAGCCCTTACTGCACAATCCGCCACGATCCGTCGGGCTGCAGGCAGGCTGTGCCGTAGGCTTCCTGCGTTTGCCCGCCGACGTCGATTTCCTGCGAATATTCGCGGCAATAGGTTCCTGCTTGCGGATCGGCATAAATCGGTGGCGGCGCGGGCGGCGCGACATAGTTTGGCGCATACGCGTTATAGGCAATCGGCGCTTGATCGTCATACACAGCGCTGCCGTTGTTCGGTGCGGCGGCGGGGGATTTGTTCTCGGCATCCATCTCATGGCCGATATCGTTGCCGACCAATCCGCCGCCAACGACGCCCGCTGCAGTCGCGGCGACCCGTCCCGCGCCGTGGCCGAACTGGTTGCCGACAAATCCTCCTACCGCAGCCCCTATCCCCGTGCCCAAAATCGTGGCGTCGCCCGCATAGGCAGACACAGCCGCGCCAAGGGAGGCGACAAATATTGCACCAAAAATGGTAAGCACAGGGGCGCGCATGGATATATGATCTCTTTCTTCCCAAGCTTATACATATATCAGGTTCCTATGGCAAGATTGGGGCGGAAAGGGTTGGTAGGGGGGGGGCATCCCCGCGCTAGAGCTGTTCGTGATCTTGTCATTTATCCGAAAACAGTGCAGCAAAAGCCTCAGAGTTCCTCTCCCCTTGAGGGAGGGGGTAGGGGTGGGGTATATAAAGGCAGGGGACACGCTAGAAAAATAACCCATTGTTTTATCGGTATAATTGTCGAGTTTTATACCCCCCCTAACCCCTCCTTCAAGGGGAGAGGAACTCTGTCGTTCTTTTTGCGCCCTTTGTTTCAAACAGCAAAAGATCATGAACAGATGCTATGGGACGAGCGGCGAGACAGGGATAGGATCGTCGCTTCATCAACTCACAATTGACGGAGCTCCCAATGCAGAAATATGATCAATTGCAAGCGAAGATCATGGGTGTCGGAATCGCGCGGCTAGCGTGGCGACGCGCTTGCCCAGATGTTCGGCGGTTTTCAAATCGCTTGGGATAGGGGCGTTTTCGGAGCCTTGATCGGTGTTCGATTGCGCCATCGCGCCGAGAAAGCTGCCGAGGCGGTTCAAATCCTCCACCGAGCCTTTGCTGCTGTTATTCCCCGGCATCAGGCCGAGGCTGACCCAGATCATGCTGTGTTGCGCGGCGAAGATGGCGAGCGTTTGCAGCGTGTTCAGCTTATCGCCGCTTTGGCCGGAGGAATTGGTGAACCCGGCGGCCAGCTTGTCTTTCCATTTTTGCTCGAACCAAGGTTTAGAGCTGTCGTCCATGAATTTTTTGAACGGCGCGCTGATGCAGCCCATATAGGTCGGGCTGCCAAAAATTATCGCATCGGCGCTTTCCAACGCATCCCACGGGACGTCGCCGTGCGACAGGGAAATCACGACGACCTCCGCGCCCGCCACCGATTCGGCGCCGCGCGCGACGGCTTTGGCTTGCTCGGCCGTGTGGCCGTAACCGCTATGGTAAACGATCGCAATTTTCATCGCCGTTCCTCCTTCTGGTTTAGGGGTATACTAATAATCGCGCTTGTTCGTAGGAGCGGCTTCCAGCCGCGACCCTTTGTTATGACGTCAACAGTCGCGGTTGGAAGCCGCTCCTACGAACAAGCGCGATTTGCCTTTCTGCAGTATATACCAAAACTTACGTTCCGCCACTGGGGCCTTGTTTCCCCAAATCGGGGCGCGGGTGGCTAAGGTCGCCGAGCAATTCGCGTAACAGCGTTTGTTTCTGCCCAAAAGTCGGCGTCTCTCTGTCAACCGGCGTGGCGTCCGCCGCTTGCGATAGATCCAGCTTTTTGGCCGAAGTGACGACGCCTTTGTCGTCGAAATCGATTTCGACCGCTTGCTGCTTCAGCACTTCGGGATCGAGGAACGAATATTGCTCGGTCTGGCGTCCGACATAATACCACACTTTGTCGTCAAACGTGCTGATCGCCGTTGGCGTGCCGAGTTTCGTCGCGACTTCTTCGCGCGTCGTCTCGCCGGGCTTGATCTGGGCAAGGCTTTCCGGATCAAGGATATTGCCGCGATTGGCAACGGTCGGCGCGCAGGCGGCCAATGCGCCGACGATGGATAAAAGAAGGAGAGGCTTTTTTTTCATGAGAACATGCGCCCGACAAAAAGGATCAACGCAGCCAGCATAAGAAGTTTTTCGATCTTAGGAAAGAGCTTGCTGTCATGCTCGGAAACAATCCCCGCCCCGAATACGCGCGAAGAAAAAGGCCATAGCATCGGCCACGCTATTTTAACGGCCATAAGATCGGATGTTTTATGCGTCAGGATGTCCTCGACCATGTGTAAAAACCAATTAAATGTCAGAAAAATCGCCCAGGACGGAAGGCGATCTCTGAATAAAACGCAACATAAAAAAGCCAGAAAAGACAAAACCGGCGATTGAAGGGAAAAATCGACGTAACGAAAGAATCTGTTTTCTCTCCACCCGCCAAGCAACTGGTGAAATTCGCAATGAGTTGCCGCTGCCTCCATTTGAACGGGCAGATACTGCAAATCTGGCAACACCGATCCGACCAAACTTGCAGCCAGATCGGGCGAAGAGAACCTTGAAAAAACGATATACGCTATCGCCAGATGCGCCCCTGTATGAATGGCAACTCCTCCGCGTTTTCAAAGTCGCCTCTTTCACCAAAAGGCGCGACAAGGTGCCACAGCCTCGTCCGGCGCACAAGACTCTGGCAACGCAAAAAAACCTGTGATTTATATTACGTCAACTTGAAAACCCGAAAAAATTCTTTGCCGCGTTTGTTTATCAGGCCAAAGCTTTTGGGGCAGGGCGGCGAAGAATTTTCTCGGGTTTTCAAGCGGACTGACTATACTGCCCCAAATCCGACTTCCCCGATGGACTGTCAAATGAATGAAATTGTTCCCGAATTTTCGCGCCCTCTCAGCGTCGCGCGGCTGCCGCCCCAAGGCGCGGAAGAGCGTCTGGAGGCCAAACCGACCGAACGCAAGGCTTTGGCCGAGCGTTTTGACCTTGTCGACCTGCGCGCGCTTAAAGCGCAATTGAACCTGACGCCGGAAGCGCAACATGCCGTCATCGTGACCGGAATCATTGAAGCCAATTATATCCAACGTTGCGTCGTGACTTTGGAGCCGATCGAGACACACCTTGATCTGAAAATCGATGTCACCTTTTTCCCCGAACAACAGCGCGAGGAAGGCGAAATTCTTTCGCCCGGGGACGAGATTGATGACGAAGTCGAGTTTTATGCGGGCGGTAAAATCGACATCGGCGAGCTGGTCGCCCAGCAACTCGGCGTCGCCATCGACCCCTATCCGCGCAAAGCCGACGCCACTTTAACGCGCACCGAATTCGGGGCCAAAAGCGAAAAACCGCATCCTCTTGCGGCACTAACCGAGGCCGTAAAAAACAAAAGAAACAAAGAAAAAACAGAATGTTAGATCAATATTCCGCATTCCTTCTTGCATCCGGCGAAAAAAGGCTATAAGTAAAGGCCGTCGCGCGCCCACCGGACAGGTCGGAACGCGCTTTATTATTTGTTTTAAGCTGTGAGTTAAGACTATGGCCGTTCCTAAAAAGAAAACCTCGAAATCCGTGCGCAACATGCGCCGTTCGCATCATGCGCTGTCGGCCACGAATGCGGTCGAGTGCCCCAATTGCGGCGAGCCCAAGCTTCCGCATCATGTCTGCAAAGCTTGCGGCCATTATGACGGGCGTTCTGTCGTCAAGTCCAAGAAAACCGCGTAGACTTCGACTAATCAAGCGAATCTGGCGAAGCAGAGCTATAAAATCCCCTCCCTCTCTATGGGGGAGGGTTAGGGCGGGGGTTATGTCTCCGCATGAGATGTCTTTGAAAATCGAGGGACGGTTTTTACGGCACGATCACCCCCACCCTAACCCTCCCCCATAGAGGGGGAGGGAATCTTTGCTGCTGCGAGTTCCTTCATGCCCATCACCGCAACCGTGAAATCCTCGAACCCCGACGTTATCGCGCTGGACGCGATGGGCGGCGATGCTGCGCCGGCCATTGTCGTAAACGGCGCGGCTTTGGCGCGCACGCGTTACCCCGATATTAAATTCATCTTTTTCGGCGACGCGGCGCAGATCGAGCCTTTGCTCGCCAAACATCCCGCTCTGCGCGCCTGCAGCGAATTGCGCCACACGCCGGAAGTTATTTCGGCGGAGATGAAGCCGTCTTTGGCTTTGCGGCAAGGGCGCAAATCGAGCATGCGCCTTGCGATCAACGCCGTGGCCGAGGGCGAGGCCAGCAGCGTCGTTTCCGCGGGAAATACCGGCGCTTTATTGGCTATGGCCAAATTCGTTTTGCGCACCTTGCCGGGCATCGATCGTCCTGCGATCGCCACGTTGATCCCGACGCAGACCGGCGAGACGGTCATGCTCGATCTGGGCGCGAACATTGAATGCGACGCGGAAAATCTGGTGCAATTCGCGCTGATGGGCGCGATTTTCTGCCACACCGTTCTGGGCCGCAGCGAGCCGTTGATCGGCCTTCTGAATATCGGCACCGAGGAGCTTAAAGGCCACGACGAAGTGCGCATCGCCGCCTCGATTTTGCGCGAAAGGCCTATTCCCGGGCGTTTGTTCGGCTTTGTCGAAGGAAACGATATTACGGCGGGAACCGTCGATGTCGTGGTCACGGACGGTTTCAGCGGCAATATCGCGCTGAAGTCGATCGAGGGCACGTCGCATTTGGTTTCGCATTTCCTGCGTCAGGCTTTCGACTCTTCGTTGATCGCAAGGTTTGGCTATCTGTTCGCGCGCGGCGCGTTCAAACGCCTGAAAGAAAGAGTCGATCCGCGCCGCTATAACGGCGCGATGTTTCTGGGCTTGCAAGGCGTTTGCGTCAAGAGCCACGGCGGCACCGATGCCCAAGGCTTTGCCAGCGCTATCGGCGTCGCGCATGATCTGGTGGCGCGTAACTTCAATTTGCGCATTGCGGAGGAAATCGCGGCGCAGTACGGCATCAACGTGGCCGTGGAGTCCGAGCCGGAAGGCGGCCAATGATCCGCTCGATCATCCTTGGCTGCGGCGCGTATTTGCCTGCGCAAATTCTGACCAATGACGCGTTGATCAAGATGCGCGGCCTTGACAGTTCGGACGAATGGATTGAGCGCCGCACCGGAATCAAACAACGCCACATCGCGGCCGAGGGCGAAAAGACTTCGGACATGGCGACGAAAGCGGCAAGCGCGGCTTTGGCCGACGCGGGGATTGACAGCGGCTCTATCGACATGATCGTTCTGGCGACGACGACGCCGGATAATGTTTTTCCCGCCTGCGCCGTTCGCGTTCAGGCCAATCTTGGCATGGAGCGCGGTTTTGCTTTCGATATTCAAGCGGTTTGTTCGGGCTTCGTTTACGCTTTGGCGATGGCGGATAATGCCCTTCGCGCGGGTCAGGCGCGACGGGCGCTGGTCATCGGCGCTGACGTTCTCTCGCGCCTGATCGACTGGAACGACCGCGGCACAAGCGTTCTTTTCGGTGACGGCGCGGGCGCTGTCGTTCTGGAAGCGCGAGAGGGTCACGGAACTGTCGCCGATCAAGGCATTCTTTCGGCCCATTTGCATGCCGACGGACGGCATTACGAATTGCTGCAAACCGACGCCAACGCATTCATCCGCATGAACGGTCAGGAAGTCTTCCGCCACGCCGTCGCCAATCTTTCTTCGGTCGTCGATGAGGCTTTGGCGGCCACGGGCTTAAAACCTGAAGAAATCGACTGGCTGGTGCCGCATCAGGCCAACAAGCGCATCATCGACGGCACCGGCAAAAAATTAGGCCTGCCGCCGGAGCGCATCGTCACCACAATCGCCGATCACGCCAACACCTCGGCGGCATCTATCCCCTTGGCTTTAGCAACTGCAGCCCACGACGGTCGCATCAAACGCGGGCAGATTGTTTTGCTGGATGCGATGGGGGGCGGGTTTACATGGGGGGCAGCAGTGGTGAGGTGGTAAGCGCCTTAAGCCGGTCGATATCCAGCCTTCAAAACGGTACGCAAAGAGGACGGGATTGATGTGATTGGCCAGAATGCGCGCTCAACGCACGCAAGATATTCTATGCTTGAATGGCTCGCATCATAATCGCTACATGCCGCTATCGTTGCGCATGTTAGCAAAAGAGGAACTTCAGCCAGAGGAAATGTCTTCCGCGCCATTTCAGCTTGACCATGCGGCGCGGATAGGGAATGTTTGTAAAAGTTTATCCCCACACAGCAGGGGGATTACATAAAGCTCGGGGTTGTCCCCCTCTTTCCCTTTTGCTCTTCCCCCCTTTTGGGTTGTTATGACCGAAGCCGAAATCATAGAAATCTGCCGCGAAGCCATTCTTGTGATGCTTAAGCTTGTGGGGCCGATCATGCTGGCGGGGCTTCTGGTCGGCGTCGTCGTGTCGATGATCCAGACTGTGACGCAGATTCAGGAACAAGCCTTGACCTTTATCCCTAAAATGGTCGTCGTTTTCGGGATCACGATCTGGTTGCTGCCTTTCATGCTGGCGACGCTAAGCGGCTTTACCTATACGTTGACCGATCGCATCGTGCAGGTCGGGCTGATGAATTAAGTCCCTATGCATACCTATCATCTTGACGCCTTTCTGTCCGGACATGTCTTCGCGTTTGTCCTGTTGTTGTCACGCATCGGCTCGGTCATGCTGTTGTTTCCGGGCATTGGCGAGCACTATGTCTCGGCGCGCGCGCGGCTGTTTTTTGCCTGTTTGATCTGCCTGTTGCTGCTTGAGCCGATGCTGCCCAGATTACCCGCTCTTCCGTCTGCTCCCGCGGAAATGGCGCGGATGGTCGGCTATGAGGTTATCGTCGGTCTTTTTTTTGGTACTTTGGTGCGACTTGTTTTTGGCGCTTTGGAATCGACCGGCATGATTATCGGCTTTACGACCGGTTTGTCGAACGCGACGATGATGAACCCCGCTTTGGCGACGCAAAGCCCTTTGCCCAGCGCCTTTCTCACTGCGGCGGGGTTGGCGCTGATTTTTATTACCGGGATGGACCATTTTCTGATTCGCACCACGGTCGCGCTTTATGACATCTTTCCGGCCGGGGGAACTCTTATGACTGGGGATATAGCGAAAACCGTCATCAACGTCACCAATCAAAGCTTCGTTGTCGGTGTCGAGCTGGCGACGCCGTTTTTGGTCATGAGTCTGCTGCTTTACGCCGCCATGGGCATCATTCAGCGCCTGTTGCCTTCCGTGCAGGTTTTTATGGTTATGCTGCCGATCCAGATCTGGGGCGGGTTGATGATGTTCTTGCTAACGATCGCAGGAATATTGACGATCTGGCTGCGTTATATGGATCAATCTGTCGGCTCCTTTTTTCAAGGATGATCCTCGATGGCCAGCGAAGACGATAAAGAAGACAAAACCGAGGCCCCGTCCGGCAAGCGATTGGACGATGCGCGCGAACGCGGCCAGATTCCGGTCAGCAGGGAAACCGCGATGTGGGTGGAGCTTCTGGGCGTATTGGTGGTTGTTGCCTTGGTCATTCCGCCGATGATGCGGCAAATGGCAGATTATTTGCGCGGCTTTATCGAAGAGGCGCATACGTTTCAGCTTGATGAAAACAATGTGCAGCCTTTGTTTTTTCAGATTTTTGGCCGGATAACGCTGATTACCGGCGTCGCTTTTGGTCTTATGGTCGCCGCCGTGGTGGCAGGCTATATGATACAAACGGGCTTTTTTTACTCGCTTGAATTATTAGCGCCGGATTTTTCGCGTTTGCTGCCGACCAATGGATTAAAGCGTTTGTTTTCGACGGACTCGCTGGTCAATCTGGGCAAAAGTTTTGGAAAACTCGCCTTTCTGGGAGGCATCGCCTATGCCGTTTTGAAACCGGTCGCCGTTGAAGCGCCGGGCTATACGGGATTGCCGATTGAGGCCATGCTGCTTTTTCTGCATAAGAAGGTTGTGCATTTGATCGAGATGCTGCTGGTGGTTTTCACGGCGATTGCGGCGGTCGACCTGTTCTGGACGCGCTTTCAATATACCCGCAATCTGCGCATGACCAAGGTCGAGGTCAAGGATGAGCGCAAGGAACAGGAAGGCGATCCGATGATCAAGGGACGCCTGCGCCAGATGCGCATCGAACGCGCGCGCAAGCGCATGATGGCGCAAGTGCCCAAAGCCGACGTCGTCATCACCAACCCGACGCACTATGCCGTGGCATTGCAGTACGACGCCAAGCAAATGGCCGCGCCCGTCGTCGTCGCCAAAGGCATCAATCTGATTGCGGAGCGCATTCGCGAGATTGCCGAGGAACACCGCATTCCCTTGGTCAGCAACCCGCCTCTGGCGCGCGCGCTTCACGACTCAGTCGAGGTCGACCAACAGATTCCCAACCAGCATTACCGCGCCGTGGCCGAGGTGATCTCGTATGTTTACAAATTGAGGAAGAGGAAGTTTTAGGGCCGGAAGCTTGAGTGGACGAGGCCTAAGCCAATTCAACTCGCAATTCACGCCCCACAGCATGCGCCGCGCGTATCAAGGTTTCGAGCGTCGCGCTGCCGTTATCACGGGCGAGCAACCGATCGACTTGAACGCGGCTGGTTTTCATTAATACAGCCAAGCGCGACTTCGTGATGCGCTGCTTCTTCATCTCCTCGCCAATCTGCGCCGCGATGACGGATTTGACAGCGGCGGCCGTAACCTCCTCGCGAATGCCGACTTCATCAAGCCAGCTTTCAAAAGTAGAACCGATATGGGGATTCTTTTTTGTCATGCCGTTGTCTCCTTTAATCTTTGTCTGCCGATTGCTAAATCTTCCGGCGGCGTTTCTCTGGTTTTTTTAATGAACGCGTGTAACGCGATCACCTTTCCTTCATGAAAGCCGAAAAGAACGCGAGCTTCCCGTTTGCTCGGCAACGAAGACCGTATTTCCCAAAGCCCACGGCTAAGCGGGCGACACACAGGCAGACCGATAGGCCAGCCAAATTGCACTTTGGCAATATCATGTCCTATGGTTCTCTGGTCGTTGCGCGAAAGCTCGTTCAACCACTCCCGCACCGGCTCGCGTCCTGCGGCTGATTTCCAAAAAACCAAAGATATAGGCTTCAATCTATCCATCGTCAGTTATTGTACCAAAAAGGGTGCGCGCATACAAGGGCTTCTTTTTACCGTTTTCTTATGGATTTTGCTTTCCGGCGGGAATAGAATCCGTCTCGTTTTCGGTGCGGGGCGTTCAGCCCCGTTTTTCGGGGGTTACTAATGCTCATAACGAGCATAAATAACCCTTTCTGCGGACAAGGAGTCCTTATGGGCGTTAGCTCTTCCCAAACCGCCGCGGCGCTGGAGCGCACCGCCGCGATTTACGAACGCGTCAGATCCGTCATTCCCGCGATGGAGTGGACGGTCTTTGCCGACGACGTCGACGCGATCTTGCGGCTGAAGAAAGAACGCAAGGCGGTCATTCTTGCCCACAACTATATGCGCCCCGAAATTTTCCACGGCGTCGCCGATATGCGGGGCGACTCGCTGGCTTTGGCGCGAGAAGCAGCAAGTGTCGACGCCGAGGTTATCGTTATGGCGGGCGTGCATTTTATGGCCGAGACCGCGAAACTGCTGAACCCCTCGCGCACGGTTTTGATTCCCGATCCGCAAGCGGGCTGTTCGCTGGCGGAGGCGGTGACGGCCGAGGACGTGCGCCTGATGCGCCAGCGTTATCCGAACACGCCGGTTGTCACTTATGTCAACACCTCGGCGGCGGTTAAGGCGGAATCCGACATTTGCTGCACGTCGGGCAACGCGAAAAAGATCGTCGAATCCTTGGGCGCAAAGCAGGTCATCATGCTGCCGGACAAATATCTGGCGCAAAACGTCGCCAGAGAAACAAACGTCAAAATCATCACATGGGAGGGACGCTGCGAGGTGCATGAACGCTTCACCGCCGCCGACATCGCTTTGTTCCGCGAACAAAATCCGGGGATCGTTATTCTGGCGCATCCCGAATGCACACCGGAAGTCGTCGCTGCCGCAGATTATTCCGGCTCAACCGCAGGCATGATCGATTGGGTCGGCCAACATAAACTTGCCCGCGCCGTTCTTCTGACCGAATGTTCGATGAGCGACAATGTGGCCGTCAGCTACCCCGAAACCAGCTTCGTCCGTCCGTGCCAGCTTTGTCCGCATATGAAACGCATCACGTTGGCGAACATCCGCGCTGCGCTTGAGACTATGACACATGAGGTGACAATTCCCGACGCGATCATCCCCGCCGCAAGACGCGCGGTTGAACGCATGATCGCGGTTAAGTGATGCAACCCATCATCCTCGGTGCAGGCCTCGCCGGACTCTCCGCCGCTTTGGCGCTTGCGCCTATGCCGGTCATTCTGGTTTCGCCTTGCGCGCTTGGCGAGGGGTGCGCCAGCGCGTGGGCGCAGGGCGGCATCGCGGCTTCGGTTGGCGCGGACGACGAGGCCGGACTTCATATTCAAGACACGCTGGCCGCCGGAAACGGCATCAACGACTTTGCTATCGTGCGGCAGACTTTGCAAGACGCGGCGCAGGTCATCGACCGATTGACAAAGGCGGGCGTAGCCTTCGACCGCGATACGCAAGGCCGCTTGTCGTTGGGGCTGGAAGCGGCGCACAGCCGCCGCCGCATCGTTCGCGCCAAAGACGCGACAGGGTTTGTCGTGATGCAGGCCTTGATCGAAGCCGTGCGCTCTACGCCCTCGATCATGCTCATCGAAAACGCAACCGCGCAGGATTTGCTGGTTGACGGGGCCGTCACCGGCGTTGTTCTGCGTCAGCAAGAAAAAGAAATCACACTGCAAACAGATTGCCTTGTTTTGGCGACCGGCGGCTCTGTGGCTTTGTGGCGCGACACGACCAATCCGCATGAAAACTGGGGCCAAGGTCTCGCGCTGGCGGCGCACGCAGGCGCGACGCTCTGCGATCTGGAATTCGTGCAATTCCACCCCACGGCGATTGATATAGGCCGAGACCCGATGCCCTTGGCCAGCGAATCCTTGCGCGGCGAGGGCTGCGCCTTGATCGATGAAACAGGCGAGCGTTTTACCGATGAACTTCAGCCGCGCGATGTCGTCACTCGCGCGATCTGGGCGCAAATCGCGCAAGGGCACAAAGTCTTTCTGGACGGACGCAAGGCTTTGGGTAAAAATTTCAAAGAACATTTCCCGACTATCTATGAAATCTGCGCCTCCGCCGGCATCGACCCGGCCACAATGCCCATCCCCGTCAAACCCGCCGCGCATTATCATATGGGCGGCGTGGCCACCGACGCGCAAGGCCGCACCGACGTTCCCGGCCTGTGGGCCTGCGGCGAAGTCGCCTGCACAGGGTTGCATGGCGCGAACCGGCTTGCGAGCAATTCCTTGCTTGAGGCCGCGAGTTTCGGGTGGCGGGTGGGGGAGGGGATAAAGAATGCGCCATGCCAAGAACAAAAAATTTGTCATCCTCGCAAATGCGGGGATCCATCTTGGCCGCAAGAAAGGAAGAAAGAAAGATGGATCCCCGCATTCGCGGGGATGACGAGCGGAGATAGCGTCCGCTCCCTTATGTCCGACTCCGTCGGCGTCATCCGCGACAGTGCTGGACTGCAACGCGCCATGGCGCACTTATCGCCCTTGGCGCATCAATCCGACAAAGCTCTCGTCGGCCTGATGATCGCCGCCTGCGCTTTGAAACGCGAGGAAAGCCGCGGCGCGCATTTCCGCAGCGATTTTCCAAAGGCACAAAGTTTGGGACGACGCTCTGCATTCAGATTTGCCGATTTAGTCGACGTGAGGAAACAGGTGAATCTGTTTGATGGTTAAAAATAGAAGCGAAGCGAAAACGGCGGGATTCCCTCCCCCTTTATGGGGGAGGGGATTCCATCGCTATTGCTCAATCGTTTGTCTCACTAATTTCCTCTTGCCACCTTAGGAGATTCCTCATGCCCCTCTCTCCCCTGCCTGATCTCATCCTGCGCCCTTTGGTCGCAAACGCCTTGTGCGAAGATTTAGGCCGCGCGGGAGACATAACGACCGACGCGATTATCCCGCCGGACATGCAAAGCCGCGCCAAACTGAATGCGCGTCAAACGGGCATCCTTGCCGGTTTGGATCTGGCGCGTCTGGCCTTTCAGCTTTTCGACCCTACCGTTATTTTCACGCCCTTGAAACAAGACGGCGAGGCGATCAGGACAGGCGACAGCCTCGCGCAAGTTGAAGGGGCCGCGCGTAGCCTTCTATCCGCCGAACGTGTGGCCTTGAACTTTCTGTGTCATCTCAGCGGGATAGCCAGCGAAACGCATAAACTGGTTGAGGCCGTCAAGCCGCATAAAGCGCGCATCTGCTGCACGCGCAAAACCACCCCGGGACTCAGAGCGATTGAAAAATACGCCGTGAAAGCGGGGGGCGGAAGCAATCACCGCTTCGGTCTCGACGACGCCGTGCTGATTAAGGACAACCACATCGTCGTCGCCGGAAGCATTAAAAACGCTGTCGAACGCGCGCAGAGTGCCGTAGGG
This sequence comes from Alphaproteobacteria bacterium, assembly GCA_031291395.1. Classification (GTDB taxonomy): domain Bacteria; phylum Pseudomonadota; class Alphaproteobacteria; order UBA9219; family UBA9219; genus CAIXLI01. The sequence continues at coordinate 12,642 of JARLJD010000138.1, forward strand.
CATCTTGTTAAAGTCGAAATTGAAGTCGATACGCTGGCGCAACTGGACGAGGCGCTGGCTTTGCTCTCCGCCATGCCGATCGATGCCGTACTGTTGGACAACATGCAGCCTGCGCAACTGAAACTGGCGGTTGAAAAAGTCGCCGGTCGATTGACGGTCGAAGCTTCGGGTGGCATCACCCTCGAGTCTGTTGCCGCAATCGCCGCCACAGGCGTAGACGTGATTTCCGTTGGCGGGATCACGCACAGTGCACCGATATTGGATATCGGGCTGGATATAGTTGGAGATCAATAACTCCGTCAGAGCCGAGGCAGGAACAGAAGGTCTAAAAGAGGCATGAAACACAGCGCTACCTACCAAAGCGCGCGCCACAAAAAGACTAGGACGACAAGAAAACACTCTGGCAAATTTATAAGCTTTACACCCACATTGCCATGAGCGGGGGTTTAGTGGGGCAATTGTGGAGTCGCGGTAGTTTTTATGATGCTGCCCGTATCTCGTTCATCGCATTGATAAACGCGAGTTTGCGGTCGAGGTTGGAGGCATCCGCGGCGGTGAAGGTTGCGCGAGTCTGGTCCCAGATTTGCAGGGCGAGAGTTCCGCCATACGACTGGCGCAGCGCCTCGTCATGCACGGCGCAGCGAAGACGCTCGACAAGAAGCGTCGCGAGAACGTCGAAGCTTTCGGCGTCGGCTTTGCGCGCGATTTGATCGGCCAGTTTGTGCAAACGCGCGACGTCCCATTGCGGCATCGCATCCAGCAGAGCCAGCATCTCGCGATAAAGCGGCAGCGTCGCGGTGCGCAGGATTTTAAGCGCGAAACCGGCGCTTCCGCCCGACAGGTCGACCGCAGCGTCGATGTCTTCCGGCGTCGCGGGCGTTTCTTCGCGGCGTATGATCTCGCGCATGTCTTTGGCGTTCACGGGCGAGAGTTGCAGCGCGCGCGAACGCGAACGGATCGTCGGCAGCAAGACGCCGGGCGTCGTCACGGTGATCAGGATCAACGTGCGCGGCGGCGGCTCCTCGACGATTTTCAAAATCGCGTTCTGGCCGTTACGGTTCAGCCTGTGCGCATCTTCGAGTATCACCACGCGCCAACCGCCGTGCGTTGCGGTTCTGTGCAGGAAGGCCGCGACTTTTAAAACTTCTTCGACGGGGATGACGGAACGCAGTTCGCCGGTTTTCTCGTCCAAAGGGCGGCGGATGACAAGCAGATCGGGGTGCGTTTCTGCTTCGACCAGCTTTGCCGTGCGGGTTTCGGGATCGCCCGCGCCAAGCTCGCCTTGCCCGCCGCCCAAAACGAATTGTGCGATATGCTTGGCAAGGGGAGCCTTGCCTACGCCCGCGATCCCCGCGATCAACCACGCATGCGGCATGCGGCTCGAAGCATAAGCCAACTGAACCTCGCGGCAAGCGGCAGTGTGGCCGATGAAGTGGGGAGGGAACTCGATCATAAAGCCTCTTAGTACACTCGCATGAATAAGTAAATCAAACGGCGCGGCAACGGCTACAGATCCCGTTTCCCTGATTGAACGACGAAAAGATTGACACAGAAATTTATTTATGTGTAGTCTGTCTCAGCATACACAACCGAACGTAGGAACACATGCGTCAAAATATGCTTATCGTAAGAGGTGCGCTGAACGGGCGATCATAGGATCGCACGACGGTTCAGCGCATGCCAAAGGCTCCCTTAAGGGGGCCTTTTTTATTGCCTGAATTCAACCAAGCAAGGGGAGGGGACAATGGGACATATGAGCGAGGCGACGGGACAGGAAGATCAAATCCTGAAGGCCGACAATCTGTTTATAAGCGGCGCGGAAATGGCGATGAAGGCGCTGGCGGAGCATAAAGTCCAACATGTTTTCGGCTACCCGGGCGGCGCGGCGCTTCCTTTGTATGACGCCTTGTTTCAGCAAACTGCCGTTTATCATACGCTGGTCTCGCATGAGCAAGGCGCCGTTCATGCCGCCGAAGGTTATGCGCGCTCAACCGGCGAAGTCGGCTGCGTGCTGGTGACGTCGGGGCCTGGGGCGACCAATACCGTGACCGGATTGATGGACGCTTATGCGGATTCCGTTCCGCTGGTGGTGATTTCGGGACAGGTGGTCTCGACGCTGATCGGCACAGACGCGTTTCAGGAATGCGACGTTGTTGGGATCACGCGGCCTTGCACCAAGCGCAATTATCTCGCGACCGACATCGCCGATTTGCCGCGCATTTTGCACGAGGCGTTTTTCATCGCCAAGAACGGAAGACCCGGCCCCGTGCTGATTGACATCCCCAAAGACGTTCAGAATGCCAAAGGCATCTATCGCGCGGCGCATGAATTTGCGTTCACTGACGCGCGAAGCCGTGCCAAACCGCGCGACAGAACGGGAGATTTCAAATTCACCGACGCGGCGATCGAGCAAGCGGAATCGATGATGCGCGAAGCCAAACGCCCCGTGTTTTACATCGGCGGCGGCGTGATCAATTCCGGCATCGAGGCGTGCGAGGCCTTGCGCGAATTGGCGCGGGCGACGGGGTTTCCTGTCACCTCGACGTTGATGGGATTGGGGGCATATCCGGCGTCGGATGCGCAGTGGCTGGGGATGCTGGGCATGCACGGAACCTATGAGGCCAACAAGGCGATGCACGAAGCCGATCTTATCCTTGCGATCGGCGCGCGCTTTGACGATCGCGTGACGGGGCGCGTCGATAAATTCGCGCCGCAGGCGCGGAAAATTCACGTCGATATCGATCCATCCTCGATCAATAAAATCGTGCAGGTCGATGTGGGCATTGCGGCCGATTGCCGCAAGGCTTTGGCGGCGATGCTGTGCGCGTGGCGGCGGCAGAGCGAAAGCGGGAAGGCCGAAGATCTCTCGGTGTGGTGGCAGATCATCGATTTGTGGCGGCGCGAGGACAGTTTGGCGTTCGAAGAGTCCGACAGCGTCATCAAGCCGCAACAAGCGCTTCAAAAACTGGCGCGGTTGATCAAAGGCAAAGACGCCCGCATCGTCACCGATGTCGGGCAGCATCAAATGTGGGCGGCCCAGCATTTACGGATCGAAAAGCCGCATCGCTGGATGACGTCAGGCGGGTTGGGAACGATGGGATACGGCTTGCCCGCATCGATCGGCGTGCAGACCGCGCATCCGGATGCTTTGGTTGTTTGCATTTCCGGCGACGGCTCGCTGCAGATGAACAGTCAGGAAATGGCGACGGCGGTTCAGGAAAATCTGCCGATCAAGATTCTGCTTCTTAACAACGCCGCGCTGGGAATGGTGCGACAGTGGCAGGAATTGTGCCACGGCAAGCGTTACGCCGCGAGCAAAGGCAAAGCGCAGCCTGATTTCGTCAAACTGGCCGAGGCTTACGGCTGGCGCGGCTCGCGCTGCGTCGCGCCGCAGCTGCTGGATAAGGCGTTGCGGGAATTGATCAAAACCGTAGGCCCGTGTTTGCTGGATTGCCGCGTCGACGCAAACGAGAATTGCTATCCGATGATCCCTGCGGGGAACGGGCATGATGAGATGATTTGGGGTTCGGCATCTGTGTAATGAACAATTCGGCAGTTTTTTGCTAAAACTCTTTGGCAAAAAAATCCGTCGCCGCGATTGTCGCATCCAACGTGCCTTGTTCGGAATAGGCGTGTCCAGCATCCGGAATCATGACCAGACACGAAGTCGGCCACTTTTGGTGCAATTCCCAAGCCGTCGTTGGCGGACAAATAACGTCATAGCGTCCATTGATGATAATGCCGGGAATATTCTTTAATCTCTTCGCGTTTTGCAGAAGCTGGCCTTCTTCCAGAAAAGCCTTGTTGATGAAATAATGATGTTCGATTAGGGCAATCGCCAGAGCGAAAGCGTCATCGGCTTTGCTGCGTTTCTTTATTTTTTTGGACAAAAGACTTAACGTTTCCCTTTCCCAATTCGCCCAAGCGCGAACGGCTTCCATTTTCTTTTTGAGATTCTTTGAAGCAAAACGCCGCGTATAGGATTGCACAATATTTTTGCGCTCTGCCACGGACAGAATGCTGACAAAACGGCTCCACGCTTCGGGAAATATGAGCGACGCGCCTTCCTGATAAAACCACGCCAGCTCTTTTTCACGCGCGGTGAAAACGCCGCGCAGGATAAGGCCTCGAACGCGCTTCGGAAACGCCTCGGCATAGGCCAGCGCCAATGTGCTGCCCCACGAGCCGCCCAAAACGAGCCAGCGGTCGACGCCTAACAGCGCGCGCAGTTTTTCAATATCGGCGATCAGATGCGCTGTCGTATTGGCTTCAAGACGGGCATGCGGCGTTGAGCGTCCGCAGCCGCGTTGGTCGAAAAGGATAATGCGATAACGTTTGGGATCGAACAACCGCCGGTGATCTTTGGAGCAGCCTGCGCCGGGGCCTCCGTGCAGGAAAAGCGCGGGTTTGCCTTTGGGATTGCCGCAGGTTTCCCAATAAATCCGATGTCCGTCTCCGACATCCAGCATGCCGTGTTCGTAAGGCTTTATCTCCGGATAGAACGAGCGAGGGGTCAAGATTTTCTTTGCGGCGGGCATAGGCATGATCCTGTGGTTTAACGCGCGATGATCGCAAGGGTTTTTTGCATTATACGAAAGCGAAAGTAAAATAACAGGCGGTTGTTAATTTTGAACAAACAACCAAGCTTTATTTGATAACAATGCTGTGCCGCGCCAGAGATTGTTCAATGCCTTTTGCGACCAGTTTTTCGGAGGTAGCGGCAAGAATTTTACGGTTGGGGCAATCGGCGGTCGTCAGCGGGGGGTGGAAAATGATGTCTAGGGTGAAGTGGCCGCGCTGGAAAACATTCCACAAATGCGGCACCAGAGTCATATCGCCGAACCATGCGTATTGCGCGCGCTCCTCGTGCAACAGGGGAAAGCCGTCGAGTCCTGTGCAGGTCAGGGAAATTGGTTGCACTGTAATCGGCGCGTTGAGGGCGGAGTTTTCGACGATGCTGAACAGGCTGCTTTTAAAAGGAAGCGTCGTTATCCCCTCCGACGATGTGCCTTCGGGAAACAGGATCAGGTTTTGCCGTTTGGCGAGGATATCTTGCAAATAGGTGCTTTGGTCGGCCGCGCGGATGCTTCGCCGTTCGATGAAAACGGTGTTTTGCACGCGCGCCAGAAAGCCGAATAAGGGCCATCCTGCGACTTCGGATTTAGCGACAAAACTTGCAGGCAAGAGGGATCCCAGCGCGATAACGTCGAGATAAGAGACGTGATTGGATACAAATAAAACCGGCGCTGTGGTCGAAGGTGTGCCGCAGACGCGCAAGCGGATGCCCAGAAGCCGAAGCAGTAGCCGATGGAAAAGAATGGGAATCCGGAACGGTTGTCGCGGGTCGATGCGTTTATAAATAAGTGCGACGGGAACGAGAAGGGCGATCAACGCAAAGAAGGCTGCAACTTTCAGGCAGCCCTTGATAACAGCTATAATGTCGTCGATCTTTTCCATGCGCGGTTTGTGGCACAAGTTACGCGATAAATCCACAGTCGTGAAAATCGATTTTTGATCGACAGGAACTTATCTTATTACGGATGGGGGGCGAGGGTATTGCCAAATTCCCCCATCGTCAGCACGGTTCTGGAAACAATTTTCCCGCCCGCCTTTTTAAGCTGGTTTTCATACCATTCTCGGTCGCTTTCAACCAACTGACGCGCCGCTGTTATCTTGACAACCGTTGGCATCATGAACGTATGGTTGGGGATTCCCAAATTCACATATCGACCCCGTGCGTTCATGCTGATAAGATAGGTTGGGTAGAGAAGTTGGATTGGTACTCCGCTGTTATTGCCGATTTTTTCCAGCTTTATGCCTGTTGCGGCCAATTCAATACTCGCAATTGAAAATTGTCGACAGAAAACGACGGGTTTTTTATTTGCGCGGGGAACTAAAATAACGCCACTTACGACAATTCGTGACGTATCACGCGGATCTCGTTTTGCGCTTGTGACAAAAACATTGTTGTAGGGATCGTCAAAATTCTCGACGACGGGTTTGGATAAACACTTGTATGCAACACCGAACGCGAACGCTCCGCCGCCCAGTCCCCAAGCGGGGTTAATTCCAGCGAATTTCAGCGCGAAGGAAGTCACGATGGAAGTAACGGCAAAAATCGGAACACCCAGCCTTACTATCGCTTTTCCTGAATTATTTGCCATCCATGTTACAAACTTCCCCTGATCTTTTTCTGTTTCGGACATAATGCATCCTTTCTTGCCAATGCGATTTAAGCGTTAATTTAGGACGCCAAGAGATCTGCGTCAAACAAAGCTTATAGTTAATAGGGTTTGTGCCGCCTTGATGAGGCGTGCATTTTAATCCACCGGCAACGTAATCCCTGAATCCCCGTCCAATTTATAATGCCTTTGATACCGCCGCGTCATCAAATCGGTTTTGACGATGATGCAGACATCGGTCGTGTTGAACTGGTGATCGACAAACGCGCCGTCGCCGACGAAGCCGCCCACGCGGATATAGCCTTTGATGAGCGGGGGCAGACTGTTGCTTCCGCTGCGCGGGTCGAGCTTCAGTTCCTCGAACGCGGTGTTGGGGTCGAAGGCTTCACGCGGCAGCAATTTCATATCGACGTAATATTCCGGCAAAGTTCGGGCGCGTAGCGCGGGCGGCGCAAGGTGATGATGATAAAGATAGGAAAGCGGGATTTTCAGCGCCAGAGGATCGGTGCCGGGCAGGCTGGCGCAGCCGAACATCAGCGCGACATTATGGCGCGCGATGTAATGGCCAAGCCCGCGCCACAGCAATTGCATGACGGGGCCGGTGCGGTATTCGGAATCGATGCAAGAGCGACCCAGTTCAAGAATTTCCCCGGGATAAGCGATCAGGCGCGAAATATCATATTCCGAACTTGAATAAAAACCGCCGCATTTGTCGGCGGCGGTTCTGCGGATCAGGCGATAGGTGCCGATGACAGGATTCCTGTTTCGTCGCGCGTGATCGATAAGCAAAAGATGGTCGCAAAATTCGTCATGCCTGTCGAAATCGCGACCAAGCTCCGCCATTTCTGGTGTCGGCTTCGCGCCCATTTCGTTGTAGAAGGTTTTGTAACGCAGCGCCTGCGCGCAATCGATATCTTTCGCGCTTCTGGCCAGACGGACTTCCAGACTGCCCAAACGCGTGTTTTTATCAGCGTTCTCCCTGATCGTGTGCAAAGCCGCGGTCATGGACTCTCCCGTTTAAAAGGGCTGGAAGCGCAAGCGTTTCCCCCCACCCCATCGAATCTTCACGGAAAGGACATATAGCACGAATGAAAGGCTGTCTCTATAAAAACGCAAGCGCGGATGGGATCGTTAAAAAGGCAATAATAGGCGCAACCTTCTGGGCGCACAACCGCAACACCGGTGTTGCCTTTTTTCAACGACTCACGCTCTTACCCCTGCGGCGTGGCGTCAACCCAGCCTTTGTCGGTCTGCTGCCAGTAAGACAGGTCATGCCCGTCTTTTTTGTTCGCCGCCCAGCGCTGTCGCGCAGCCGTTAACGCTTGTTCGTCGGTGCCGTCGAAAATGTCGCACACGCGGACGTAATCGCTCAGACGGGAACTGGATGCGCCGTCGGTCAGGAAAAGGATTTTGGCGTCGTTGGGACGTTCGTCCTCCGCCGTCAACCAGATCGGCTGCAATCCGGCGTTGCCGTCTTTGGCGTTGCCGTGCGGCAAAAAACGGTTGGGGTTATAGGTCCACAACATCTGCGTCAAAGCCTCGGCGCGTTCCGCCGAACCCGTCATCACCACAGCCCGCATCCCGCGCTCCAGCGTTTTTTCCAGCAATTCCGGCAGGACTTGCTCCAGCGTTTTGCGCGTGAGGTGGTAGAAGCGGATTTCGGTCATCAATCAACGCGCCTGATACGGTTTGGCAACACGGTAGAAGCTGCCGGGATATTTTTCATATTTGCGGATAATTTGCTCCATCTCGCCGTTGTTGATCATATCCTGAAAAATCCTGTCGAAGGTGTTTTTCAGTTTTTGTTCGCCCTTGGGCGCCAGAAACACATCGGGATAAATCCTGATGGGGTTTTCGGCGGCGATGTTTTTCAAAACGCTGGGGTTTTTTTCATTAAACGCCATTCCCTGAGAGTTCTCGACAAACGTCACATCCGCTTTTCCGTTCACAACATTCATTAGGTTAAACGTGTAATCGGTTATCTGGGGCAGACTAATGACCTTGGCTTTGGGAAAATCAACAGCAGCGATGCGCCCCGGTATCATGCCGTCGATGCTTGCGATTGTAACGTTCGGATCGTTAATGCGATCAATATGGCCTGTAAAACGATCATCGTTCGCGCGCACCCAAACGCCGATGCCAGAGTAGAATAACGGCCCGATGCTTTCGGTTTGCAGCCATTCCTCAGGCGTATTATTCCATGATGCAGCGCATATCATGTCGGCATGATTATATTGCAGCGCGGTTAAATAATCGCCCCAATTAACTTCTGTCGCCCACTCAACTTTTATCCCGATCTTCGCTGCAGCTTTTTCAATAGCATCGTACAAAATTCCCGACATCGCTCCGGTATTCGGATCTTTTATTATTGTCGGAGGAAAGACCACATAGCCGCAACGCAAGGTTTTTGTCCGCACCACGCGGTCATAAACGGGTTGTTGAGACGAGATGGTCGCGTCTTGGCGGCGGCTGTTTGGAGACACGCGAACGGCACCCAACGCAACGATTGCAGCGACGGCGATCACAGACAAAAATTGAAACGGTTTATTCATAACGTTCCTCGGGGGTTTTGTTAAAACTCAATCCTATCCTCAAAATTATCCGCGACAAAGCGATCCAGCAAACGGACGCCATAGGCCGTTGCGCCTTTGACCGAGAGGGGGAGGTCTTTCGATTGCCATGCGGTTCCGGCGATGTCGAGATGCGCCCAGAGCGCGCCTTTCCTGACAAAACGTTGCAGGAATTGCGCCGCCGTGATGCTGCCGGCGTCGCGGCCGCCGTGGTTTTTCATGTCGGCAATGGGGCAGTTGATAAGTTTGTCATAGGCTTCGCCCAGTGGAAAACGCCATAAAGTTTCCTCGACGCTTTTTCCCGCCTGTGTCAATTGATCGCACAATTTATCATCGTTGCTGAACAAACCGGCATGTTCGCCCGCAAGCGCGATCACAATCGCGCCGGTCAGCGTGGCCAGATCGACGAGGCAGCGCGGCTTGAATTTTTCCTGCGCGTACCACAAAGCGTCGGCCAAAACCATGCGCCCTTCGGCGTCCGTGCTGATGATCTCGACCGTCTGACCCGACGCCGTGGTGATGACATCGCCCGGTCTTTGCGCCGCGCCCGAGGGCATGTTTTCGACCAGCCCGATCACGCCGACGACATTGGCTTTGGCTTTACGCCCCGCCAGCGCCTTGATCGCGCCAATCACAGCGGCCGCGCCCGCCATATCGTGTTTCATCGCTTCCATGCCCCCGGGAGGCTTGAGCGAAATGCCGCCGGTATCGAACGTCACGCCCTTGCCGATAAAGCAAACCGGCGCTTTGTCCTTTGCTGCTGTATCGCCCAACCACTGCATCGTGACGAGGCGCGGCGGGTTGACGCTGCCTTGCGCCACGCCCAAAAGCGCGCCCATGCCGAGTTTTTTCATCTGCTTTTCGTCGAGAATATCGACCTTTACGCCAAGCTCAGCCAAAGACGCGGCATGTTGCGCCAGCGTTTCGGGATAAAGGATATTGGCCGGTTCGCTGACGAGATCGCGCGCCAGATAGACGCCGTCCGCGACTTTATCAAGCGGCGCGTAACGCGCTTTGGCGGCGGAGGTTTCCTTGCAGGCGACAATCAAATGTTTCAAGGCCGGTTTCTGGTCGGCTTTCATTTTGGTGCGGTATTTGTCAAAGCGATAAGAACGCAACCGTGCGCCCAACGCCGCCTGCGCCGCTGCCTCGCCCACAGCCAAAGTCAAAGAATTGAAGCGATCGACCAGCAAAACCGCTTGCGCGTCCTTGCCGTTCAAAGCCGCAACGGCAGCAGCTCCTACGCGCGTGAACAAAGCCGCGTTCGACTTGGCCGGATCGCCGATGCCCACCAAAACCAAACGCGTCAGCCGCGTTTTGGCGGGTGCCATAATTGTCAAAGTTTGTTCCTTGGCTCCCGTAAAATGGCTGGACTCCATCGCGCGGGAAAGCGCGCCGCCCAGTTTTTTATCCAGCTTCTGTCCCTGCTCGCCGAGTTTTCTTTTTTCGGCAACGGTCAGGATCAGGGCGTTTTGGCCGGGGATTGTATCGGGGGCGAAGGCGACTTTGAGCATGGGATTTCCTTCATTCGACGGGATTAGAAAAAATATCCACCCAAGATCATAACGACAATTTTCCGCAAAGATAGGGTGAAACCTTGCCGCCAAGAATAACCGTGGGGCCGTTAGTATATTCGCAGAACACGTCGCCGCCTCGGCGGGAAACAGCCTGTCCGTGGAGGCGCGGTTTCGCGAGCCTTGCCGCCCAATAGGGCGCTAGAACGGATTGAGACGCTCCGTTAACTGGATCTTCCCAGACATTTGTCATGCGCGGACTGAAATAACGATAGGCATAATCCGCAGATTTTCCGGGGCTTGTGAGAACATAGCCGTAATAGCCCGTTGCCATCAGTTCAGGAAAGCGCGGCGCGACAGATCGGATATCTTCTTCCTTGGGATAAACCACCAATAAATCACCGCGTTCGCTGCTGACCATTGTTTCAGGACGAGCGCCGCCGAGAGCGGCATAAACGGCATCGTTAAAAAGCGGCTGCAAGGGTTTTTTGACAGGAATTTCTATTTGAAAACGATCCCCCGCTTTTTTGACGGGCAACATGCCGTAACGCCGCGTTGCAAACACCACTTCCGGCTTTAAGTGAGCGATATGCGTCAGATATACATACCCTGCTGAAAGTGTCCCATGACCGCAGAAATCCACTTCCTGACTCACCGCAAACCAGCGCAATTCCGGATTTGAGGCTTGGCGGGAAACGATGAAGGCTGTTTCCGAAAACTGGTTTTGAGCGGCGATGTTTTGCAGTAGGGCGTCTTCGGGCCATTCCGTGAAAACACAAACAGCGCATGTATTTCCGCGAAAGGGGGCGGCGGTAAAAGCATCGACTATGAAGATTTTGACGTTCATTTTTCTCTACGCAACTTGAGCTATATTTAACCGCCCTCATTTGTTTAGCTTTTTGCTTTCTCAGGTTCAAACATATACTTTGGGGCGCTTCTCGTGACAGATGTTCCTCCTAACGCGCATGCGGATGCAAGCTAAGGGCTTGTCTAGAAATAACCGCTATAGATGTGGACGGAGTATGTAATTCTATTCTCTGTGAAAGCTTTAGGCTCCGAACACATGCCGTTTGGCTGCGAAGAAATTAAAAAACATCCCGACGCCGGTTCCTGCCAGCAAGCCGACCACCGGATGGTCGTAGATGAACGGCACTGTGCTGACGAGCAGGCTGTACGTGCCGCGGTTAAAAACCAGCCCGATGGCGCAGACGGCGGCGAATTTGGCGAGCTGCCTCGTTGCCGACGTTCGCGGCGCATGTTTGAATGTGAAGTGGCGATTGCCGCTCCATGTGACCGTGACCGCAAAAGGAAACGAAAACAGCCCTGCCGCGATGCGCCCCAATCCCAGCGCGTAAATGCCGAAATAAAGCATAGCGGTATCGACGACGAAGCCGCATCCGCCGACGATGCCGAATTTGAAAAACTGCCGCGCGGTGGCGCGCCAGTGTATGAATGCGTTACTTTTTGTCATCGGGGGGTTTTCCTATCGAATAAAACGTGACTTTTTGCTGCGAAAACCGGCGCTGATAACCCCTCCCCGCCCGCCCTTGCAGGGGGAGAGGGGGGATACTGACGTTCGAGCAAAAGCAAAAGGCGAGATGGGGTGAGGTGGGTGGTCGAGGGCAAAAATAATCCTCACCACCCACCTCACCCTTTTCGTTCTACGGCGAATGTTCAACGTTCTGTCTCCCCCCGCAAGGGCGGGCGGGGAGGGGGTAACAGCGCCGTTGTTTATGCGAAAAAACTACTCATCCCCCTGCGCCGCCGGAATGTTCAGATAGCGCATACGCTTCATCTCGCGTCGCCCCCGCGTTACCGTGTCGAGGATAAGGCCGCAGGCGAGGCTGAGGAAGGCGACGATCATCAGCCCCATCGACAACACCGCCGTCGGCAGGCGCGGCACCAAACCTGTTTCCATAAACTGCACGAAAATCGGCACGATCAGCGCTGTCGAAATCACGGAAAAAGCCAATGCCAACAGTGAGAAAAACTGCATCGGCCTTTCTTCCTTGACCAGAACGACAATTGTCCACAAAACGCGAAAACCGTCTTTGAACGTGCTGAGCTTGCTGACCGATCCGTCCGGGCGATCCCTTAAAGGCGTGGCGACCTCCAGTGTGGGCATGCGCAATTCCAGCGCGTGAACCGTCAATTCAGTCTCGGTTTCAAAACCGGCCGACAAAGCCGGAAAGCTTTTGACGTAGCGCCGCGACATCACGCGATAGCCCGACAGCATATCGGTAAAACGGCTGCCGAAAATCCACGCCACCATGCTGGTCAAAAGCCAGTTGCCGAAACGATGTCCCGGGCGATAGGCTTCTTTCGTGCTGGCGACGCGCGCGCCGTTGACCATATCGAGGGACTCGCGCCGCATCGCTTCGATCATTTTCGGCGCCGAGGCGGCGTCATACGTGTCGTCGCCGTCTACCATCACGTAAATATCGGCTTCGATGTCGGCGAACATGCGGCGCACGACATTGCCTTTGCCCTGTAGCGGCTCCGAGCGAACAATGGCTCCGGCCTGTTTGGCGACGTCAACCGTGCGGTCGCGCGAGTTGTTGTCGTAAACATAAATGGCCGCATCCGGCAAAACCCGCCTGAAATCGGCGACGACTTTGGCGATGGTGATTTCTTCGTTATAGCAGGGGATGAGGACTGCGGTACGGGGCATGTAAAGCTCATTCCTTTGGGGACATAAGTGAAGTTGTTCAATGGCTATAAAAACAGCGAAGCAAAAAGCAGCGGGATTCCCTCCCCCATAGAGGGGGAGGGGATTCTATCGCTTTTGCTGCATCATAGGGCCCCCTCATTTCTTGTTCAGTTTTGAGGAATAACAGGACACAGGCTCAACTGCATATCATCAAAAAGACGATCCGTCACGCTTTGGCAATTTTGGGGCAGCACTTTAAGTCCAAAATAAGCCACGGCTTTCTCGGCGACATTGATCTGAAACGAGGGGATCAGAATCATAAACCGCCCTCCGGCCTTGCGATGCGCGTCGACACGTTCGTGGAGCAGAAGATTGATGCCTTTGCCGTCGTCGGGGCTGGAAAAATTGCTTTGAATGCGCACAAAGGAAATGTTCGGCGGAAATTCGGGGATCAGATGGGAATAAGGTTCAATCCCCGCCATAAGAATCATCAGATGCGAGGTATCGCCCAGATCGGGAATTTTCGCCTCGACAAAACGGTCGAGCCATTCTCCGCGCCGATGCCAGTTGCCCGGCTGAACCGAAAGCGCGACGATCGTCAACGTAAACGCCGCGAGCAAGCCGCGCGTTGTTATTTTGAGCGGCAACATGCCGATCGCAAACACGATCAAAAGCGGCGAGATCATCTCAATCGGCACGGCATAGCGATAGATTGTGAACAGCGTCAGCCACACGATATAGGCGATCGAAAAACTCGCAAGCAAGTAACGCGCAGGATAGGGCGCGGCCAAGGCGTCGTTCGCTGCGCGATTGCGGCCGAAAAACAGGCGCAGCATCAGGCACAGCGGCAATAGCGCGTACAAAAGAGGCAGGCGCCAGTCGCGCCACGCGATCTCGCCGACGCGAAAGGGGCTGTGGGCGAAAAGGAAGGGCATCAGCAGAAAATCGCTTAAGCTGCGCGGAACATATTCCGTGTCGCGGCCGCCTACAGGCGGCGCAAGCGGCGAATGGAAGATCTGGTTAAAATAGGGGAACAACGGGCTGCCGAAATGGCTTTGCAAAAAGACCGCCCAATAACCGAACGTCACGGCGCAGCCAAGCAAAACGCCGAGGCCGAAGGCGAAGCTCAACCACAGCCCGTGCTTCAAGCTTCCGCCGACAAACAACAACCCGCCGCAAAGCCCGACGGCAAAAATGACGCTGGGCAGCTTCAACCCCATCATCATGCCCGCAGGTACGCCGAAAGCCAGAGCCAGCGCGAACACGCGCGCGGGCTTGTCGATGGAAAGGCGTTGCAGGTGGCGCACGATCAATGCGGCGGAGAGAAACACGCCGAGGCTGGTGATGTTGTCGCCGAACGTCGTGCCGATCAGCGCGATTCCGCCGCCGCCCAGCATGCCAAGGGCGGCCAGCGCGGCGCAGACGAAAACCTTATGCCGCGGATTTGGCACAATCAGCGTGACCTGCGCGATCATGAACAACAGGATAAAATTCAGCCCCTGAACAAAACCCAGAACAAAACCGACGGTCTTTGCCGCGACATGCGTCGCCAAAAGAAAAAACGGCACGTCCAGAAGCGGATTATAAAAATAAGGAATCTGCGACGGCAACAAATCCCGCGCATAGCGATCGTTCAGAAAAGCATAGGCGTTGTAGAAATGATAATTTCTCAAATCCCAATTAGCGTCTTGCCCCAGCGCCACCGCCAGCAAGCCAAAAGCGAAAGGCGCGACGCACAAAATCGCCAGAGCTAAAGCCCGTGCGCGTTGCCCCTTGGCGGGGAGGAGGTGGGGGGAGTGAGGAAGAAACATGCGGAATTTGTCTCATTTTTATAATTACGAAAGCTATCGCATGTTTCAGCTTCGGGATATTAGATTTCAATCTGGATACCGGCTGTCGCCGGTATGACGAACCGGAGCGAACTTACCTTCCCCCCGCCCCCGTAAGGGGGATCGTCGCTGCGGGCGCGGGAGCAGAGAACGAATCCGGCGACGAGGCTAACGATCCCGCCTTGCCGGTTCCGAGCACCGGAGCTTGCGGTGCGGGCTGTTCAAGGGATTGGCTCTGCACGGTGGCAACAGGAGCCGCGCCGGTCTGCACGGCGGTAACGCCGTAAACCGGAGGTTGCATGACAAAATTTGCCATATGGGTTCCGATGCCGGATTCGAGATTCTGCCCCAAATCTTTCATCAATCCGTTCAACATGGTGAAATAGGCATCCTGCTTTTCGATCGGCGTGGGATCTTCCGGCAGCGTCAGAACGCGCGACGCCGAGGCGTCGGTCATGGCATATCCCGATTTGCCGTTGGCCTCGATGGAAACATCGGCATGTCCCATGTATTTCAAGCCCTGCTGGCGGGTGAACCAGCTGTCGATGTCGTCTTTGGTCGGCAAGGGCTGAACCGTCAATGACGCGTCCTTGATGATGACAATTGCCTCTCCCGACTCGCCGCCCGCCTGCAGACGATCGCCCGCCCATTTTCTGATCGCCTCGGCAATCGTCGGCGAGAAATGATCGCTGGCATAGAGCGATCCAGGCCCTTGCGAATTGCTGCGGTCGGCCAATCTGATCGTATGCACATCCATAACGATTTTAGGCGGCAAAGCCTGAGAAACAGGCGCAGGCGGCGGCAACGGATCGTCCGCACAAGCCGAAAGCGCAAGGATCATACCGAAAACAGCGACTAGTTTTTTCATGTGTTAGGCTCCAAAGACTGAATCACTTGGGAAGGTTAGAACAGAATGGGGCGGGGGGAAATATGATTCTTTAAGAGGGCGAGATACAAAGGTGGTTTTCAAATCGGGAAGAGAGAACAAAATATGACAAAAGGACAAAAGAACGACCCTGATCTTGCTCCCTTTCGACTCTGACACAAGATATCAAGAAATCATGGAAAGATGCATGATTTCAAAGAGAATAAAAAATTCACACCATAAATTCTTTTTGAATAATTTGTCCCGACTTTCCGAGTATAAGTTTATCACTATATGGTTTATTGTCGGTTAATCTGTTCTTCAAATGACACGATCATGAGCTTCTCCGCCACTTTTATCAAACGTCCGGTCGCGACCACGCTTTTGACGTTGGGCATTGCGCTGTCCGGCGCTGTGGCCTTCTTTTTGTTGCCGGTGGCGCCTTTGCCCCAAGTGGATTTTCCTACCATTTTGGTCGAAGCGGGCATTCCGGGCGCAAGCCCCGAAACGATGGCGACCAGCGTCGCCACGCCTTTAGAGCGGCACCTCGGCCAGATTGCCGACGTGGCCGAGATGACCTCGACCAGCACGATCGGCAATGCGCGCATTACGCTGCAATTTGGTCTTGACCGCGATATCGACGGCGCGGCGCGCGATGTGCAGGCGGCGATCAACGCCGCGCGCGCCGATTTGCCCTCAAGTCTCAAAAGTAACCCGACCTATCATAAACTGAATCCCGCCGACGCGCCGATCCTGATTTTGGCGCTGACGTCGCAAACCATGACGCCGGGCCAGATTTACGATGCCGGATCGACCGTGCTGGCACAGAAGCTGTCGCAGATTAAGGGCGTCGGTCAGGTTCGTATCGGAGGCAGCTCACTGCCCGCCGTACGCGTCGAGTTAAACCCGCGCGCTTTGTCCCATTACGGCATCGGGCTGGAGGATGTTAGAGCCGCCCTTGCCGCCGCCAACGCCAACAGCCCCAAGGGCGCTTTGGAAGAGCAAGACCGGCATTTCCAGCTCTACACCAACGATCAGGCTTTGCACGCCGACGATTACCGCAATTTGATCATCGCTTGGCGCAACAGCGCGCCTGTGCGCCTCGGCGACGTGGCCGAGGTTAAGGATTCGGTCGAGGATTTGCGAAATCAGGGGCTTTTCAACGGCAAGCCCGCCGTCATCCTGATCGTCACCAAACAGCCCGGCGCTAACGTCATCGACACGATCGACCGCATCAAGGCGGAATTGCCTAATCTTAAAGCCTCTATCCCTTCGGCGATCGCCTTGACGGTGGCGCTTGATCGCACCACGACGATCCGCGCTTCGCTGCGCGATGTCGAAAGCTCAATGCTGATTTCGACGTTCCTTGTCATTATGGTGGTGTTTTTGTTCCTCCGCAACGCGCGCGCGGCGATGATTCCCAGCGTCGCCGTGCCGGTGTCGATGGTCGGAACTTTCGGGATCATGTATTTACTGGATTACAGTCTCGATAATCTGTCGCTGATGGCGATGACGATCGCGACCGGCTTTGTCGTCGACGACGCGATCGTGGTTCTGGAAAACGTCATGCGCCACATCGAAAGAGGCATGCCGCATTATAAAGCGGCGGCGCAAGGCGCGAAGGAAGTCGGCTTTACGGTTTTGTCGATGAGCTTGTCGTTGATCGCAGTCTTCACGCCAATTTTGCTGATGGGCGGCATCGTCGGCCGCCTGTTCCACGAATTCGCGGTGACGTTGTCGGTCGCTATTCTCGTATCCCTGCTGGTGTCCTTGACCGCGACGCCGATGATGTGTTCGCGCTGGCTGGGCACGGGAACCAAACACGCGCATGCCGGAAAAGCCCCTCTCCCCACTCTTGGGGGGAGAGGGGTTGGGGTGAGGGGGGCTATGGGGATTACCCATGACGCCCCCCCTCACCCTAACCCTCTCCCCCCAAGAGGGGGGAGAGGGAATCATCGCTCCCTGCTCAACCGCATTTTCGACCTCAGCGAGAACGGTTTTACCCGCTTGCGCCGTGCCTACGACCTGACCCTCATGCGTGCGCTGCGGCACCGACGGCTGGTGATGCTGATCTTGGCCGCGACTTTGGGACTGAACGTCTATCTGTTCATCGTCGCCCCGAAAGGCTTCTTCCCGCAACAAGACACAGGCGGGATTATGGGCAATCTGGTGGGCGATCAGAACATATCGTTTCAGGCGATGAAGAAGAAAATGATCGACTTTGTCGGAATCGTGCAGAAAGACTCTGCCGTCGATACGGTCACGGCTTTTACTGGCGGCGGTTCGACTAATTCTGGCTTTCTCTTTATGTCGCTGAAACCTAAAGCCGAGCGCAACGCCTCCGCGGATCAGGTCATCGCCCGCTTGCGCAAGCCGATGAGCCGCATTCCCGGCGCCACTTTGTTTCTTCAATCCGCGCAGGATTTGCACATGGGCGGCAGAGCCGCGAACGCGCAATACCAGTATACGCTGCAATCCGACAGCCTTGCCGCGCTGCGCGAATGGACGCCCAAACTGACCGAGGCGTTGCAGCACGACCCTTTGCTCAGGGACGTCAATTCCGATCAGCAGGACGCCGGTATGGAAACCGACGTGATCGTTGATCGCGACACGGCGTCACGGCTGGGACTGAACACGATGCAGATCGACAACGCGCTCTACGACGCCTTCGGCCAGCGTCAGGTTTCGGTGATTTACAATACGCTTAACCAGTATCACGTTGTGATGGAAGTCGCGCCCGAATACTGGCAAAGCCCGGAAACGCTGAAAGAACTTTTTATCAGCACTTCGGGCGGCAGCCTCAGCGGCACCGAAGCCTCCAGTTCCAGCCTCAGCGCGGCGGCGCGCGCGGCGGCCACCAACGCGCTGGCGGCAACCGGCCACGGCGGCGCCATGACCGGAGCCGCCGTCAGCACGACCGCCGAAACGATGATTCCCTTGTCGGCGTTCAGCGCGGTCGAGGCCAGCTCCACGCCGCTTTCGGTCAATCATCAGGGGCATTTTGCTTCGTCGACGATTTCTTTCAACCTGCCGGTCGGCAAGTCCCTAAGCGACGCCACAACGGCGATTAACAACGCCACGCGAAAGATCGACATGCCCGCAAACGTTACCGGCGGTTTCCAAGGCACGGCGCAAGTCTTTCAGCAATCGCTGGCTAATGAGCCAATTCTGATACTCGCGGCCTTGCTCGCGGTTTATATCGTGCTTGGCATTTTGTACGAAAGCTTGATCCACCCGCTGACCATTCTCTCCACTTTGCCCTCGGCAGGCGTGGGCGCGGTCGCGGCTTTGATGCTTTTCCATATTCCGTTCGATATTATGGGGATGATCGGCGTTATTTTGCTGATTGGCATTGTCAAGAAAAACGCGATCATGATGATCGACTTCGCTTTGGACGCCCAGCGCACACACGGGTTGACGCCGCAACAGGCGATCTACCGCGCCTGCCTTTTGCGCTTCCGCCCGATCATGATGACGACAATGGCCGCGATGTTTGGCGCTCTGCCCCTGGCCATCGGTTTGGGCGAAGGGGCAGAATTACGGCGTCCTTTGGGCATTTCCATCGTCGGCGGCCTGCTTGTCAGCCAGTTGCTGACTTTGTTCACGACGCCGGTTATATATCTCTATCTCGACCGCTTCAGCCGCTGGTGCCGCAGAAGGCAGGGGGTTGGGGGAAGGGTTCAGAAAGAAATAAACGCATGAGAAAGCATCTCCATTCCCAAGGCTCCGTCATTCCCGCGAAAGCGGGAATCCATCGCCGCGCGTCTGCGCGGCAAAAGAGTCAAACTGCGGTTCAATCGGAAACCTCTCTGGACTCATATGCCTGCTATCACTCGCGCTGGCTTCCCGCTTTAGCTGGAATGACGACTGCATTACTTCTCCTAACAACCGCCTGCGCCGTCGGCCCTGACTACGTCAAACCCCCTGTCGAAACCCCCGCCGCGTTCAAAGAATCCGGCGAATGGAAACAGGCCGCGCCACAAGATGCGATCGACCGCGGCGAATGGTGGAAAATATACCACGACCCGATCTTAAACGCGCTGGAAAGCCAGATCGACATTTCCAATCAAAACCTCAAACAAGCCGAAGCCTCTTATCGCTCCGCCGTCGCCCTTGCCGACCAAACCCGCTCCGGCCTGTTCCCGACTGTCGCCGCCGAGAAATCCGCGACGCGCACAGGCGTCGGTGCGCACACCGCCGCTAACACCTATGATCTGTCGGCAAGCGCGAGCTGGAGCCTCGACGTCTGGGGCAAAATTCGCCGCGCTTTGGAAAGCCAAGAGGCCAGTGCACAAGCAAGCGCTGCCGATATCGCCTCGGCGCGTCTGTCGGCGCAAGCGGAATTGGCAACAGATTATTTCGCCCTGCGCGTACAGGATGAATTACAGCGTCTGCTGAACAAAACCGTCGCCGACGACAGGAAGATTCTAACCATCGTTCAAAATGAATATAAAGCGGGAGTCGCCGCGCAGTCCGATGTTCTGGCAGCGCAAACCGAATGGGAAAACGCCCGCGCTACTGCTACAGGCGCAGGCGTCAAACGCGCCCAGTTGGAACACGCGATTGCGGTTTTGACCGGCAGGCCTCCGGCGGCGTTCGCGCTTGCGCCTTCCGATAAAATCGCCGCCGTGCCCATGATTCCGGCAAGCGTGCCTTCCGTCCTTTTGCAGCGCCGCCCCGACATCGCCAGCGCCGAACGGCAAATGGCGGCAGCCAACGCGCAAATCGGCGTCGCCGTGGCGGCGTATTATCCCGATTTAACGCTGTCGGCCTCTTACGGCTTTACGAGCAATGTGCTGAATAACCTATTTAACGCCGCAAGCTCCCTGTGGTCGTTCGGCGGCTCGGCCAGCGAAACCTTGATCGATTTCGGCGCGCGCGACGCCGCGACCGAGGAAGCGCGCGCCAATTTCGACGCCAGTACAGCATCCTACCGCCAAACCGTCTTAACGGCTTTCCAAAACGTCGAAGACAACCTTGCCGCGCAGCGCATTTTGGCCGATCAGGAAAAAGCGCAAACCGCCGCGACATCCAGCGCGCGCAAATCTGAACAGGTCACGGTTAACCAATACAAACAAGGCATCGTCCCCTACAACGCCGTCCTCTCAGCCCAAATCACGCGCCTGAATGACGAGCAATCCTCCCTGACCGTGCAAAGCAACCGCCTCGCCGCGAGCGTCTCGTTGATCGAGGCGTTAGGGGGCGGGTGGGATGCAAAGCAATTGCTTAAGTGAGAGAAAAATCCTTCCTCTTTATGGCGGCATGATTAAATACATGACCCCCTTTGAGGGTTAGAAAGATAGTGCCAAAAACGGTTGTTTTCAACGCGCAATAATGGGTTCACTCACTACTTTACGCTGACTTACATAGAAGTAGGTGTCATGTCACAGTCGCAAGAATATGTCGTTACGCTTGTCGCCGGAAAAGGAGAAAATCTCTCTGAAGAAATCGTGCGGCAAATGGCGCAGAAGTTTTCCGCAACCCGTTGCGTATGGCTAGCGAAAAACGAAGCCGTCGACCTTTTTTTTGTCGCCCTCCCCACGCGGGACATGGACAAGTTCTTAAAGCATCAGCTCGGCAACCTCCCCATCGACGGCATCGTTCAGGCGGCTCATACGCGTCGCAAAAAATTGCTGTTGGCCGACATGGAATCCACAATTATCAAACAGGAAATACTGGATGAGTTGGCCGACGCCATAGGAGCGCGCGATAACGTCGCGGACATCACGCGTCGCGCCATGAACGGTGAATTGGATTTCGCGGACGCGTTGCGGGCGCGGGTCGCGCTTATAAAAGCGCAGCCTGTCTCAATTCTGGATCACGTCGCCAAGAACATTCGTTTCACGCCGGGCGCTCAGACCCTGATTGCCACGATGCGGGCCAACGGAGCCACATGCTGGCTGGTTTCGGGCGGCTTTACCCATTTTGTAGAACCAGTGGCGCGGCAGCTTGGCTTCGACGCCTTCTTCGGCAACGAACTCGTTGTTCACAAAGATATCATAACAGGTGAAGTGGCTGCGCCCATTTTGGACAAAAACGCCAAAAGCGCCCTGCTCAAAAAGGCGCAATCCGCTTTGGGGGTGCCTCTCGCCGAAATCATGACGGTGGGCGACGGCGCCAACGATGTTCCGATGCTTTGCTCGACCAACGAAGGCGGCGGGCTTGGCCTCGCCTACCACGCCAGACCGAATGTTCGTAAAATCATATCTCCCCAAATCAACCACGCCGACCTGACCGCGCTTCTCTATGCGCAAGGGTATAGGAGGAACGATTTCAAAATGTAAACCCCGTTTCTGATCCGTTGCGAGAGCAGCGCTTCATTGATTGGATTCAGTGTTTGCAAGGTGTATCCACTTGGTCTCCGCATGGAATTCCGGGCGTGGGGGCGAGTGCAAGAAAGAGTGCTCCGCCTCTTTCCTGTGCAACAATCATTTTTCCTCATTCCCGGCATCGTCGCGGAAGAACAGGTTGCGAATAAAGCCGGGGGTCAATAGCGATACTGGATTGACGGAAATTTCCGGCGAGGAAAGTTTGCCCGTGATCTGATAGGACACCGCCAAAACGCCCTGATCTTTGCCGCCGGTTATCAGGCCTCCAATCACGGGAATGTAATTCAGCAGATTGTTCACGACGCTGAACGGCACCACCGTTCCCTGCAAATTGGCGTCTCCGGAATTCATGTCGACTTTGCCGTCGATATTGATGCCGACGGCTGATCCGGCGGCATGCGCGCGCGTCAACGTGATCGCGTCGCCCTGCCAGCGGTAATCGCCTTCAAAACGGCTGAAATCCGCGCTGTCGGTCAGAATGCCGGTAAAGCCGAAGGGCGACGCCGCGTTCAACAAAAGCGCCAGAACCGGCAATTTTACAACCGTAAAATCGCTGATTTTTGCCTTGCCGATAATGACGCGTGGAGTCTCGATCGCGCTTTGCCCCACAACGGACAGCTTGCCGCCCCTGATCGTGTCGGTAAAACCCAGCCCCTTCATCGCCTTACCGAAATTGTCGCAGGCGATCTTGAATGTGCGATGCCCGTCCGGCTGCGGAGTCAATTCGATGTCGAGCGGCGCGGAGCCGTCGGCAAGGCCGTGCAGATTAATTTCCAGCCAGCCGTCCTGATCGCGCGACGCGGAGCCTTGCGCCTGATCGATTTCGCCGATATCGCTGGTGTAAAGCTTGCCCACCTGAACATGATAATCCTTGGGGCGCGGATCGGTTTTGTCGGGATCGTTTCCGCCGCGCAAGCCGCCGACATCGAGCGACGCGCCCTTGGCGTCGAAACGCAAAGCGCCTTGCGGCCCGAAAGACTGCGTGAAGCTGAGCGAAGCATCCGTGCGCCCCAGCACAAGCGGCGAAAGATTCAACGACAAAAGCTGCGACATGTCCGCCGACAAAGTCGCGTCGCCCTTGGCCGTGATTTGATCCCCGCGCAGCGTAAGCGACGAAACGACCACTGGCTTCCCTTCTACAGCCACAGCGGAGAAATTGAGTATCGCAGGCATGTTCGCCTGTTTTTTCCAGTCAAGCATATCAACCGTAAGCGCCGCAGGCGTCATATCCAGCGTTCCCGATACAAGCATTTTATTTTTGTCGGGCTTTGTCATGTCCAAAGCGACATTGATTGGGCCTTTGGTGCCGCCAAGAGCCGTGACACCGAGATTGTTCCATTGATCGCCCGCAACCGCGCCCGACGCCGTGACATGGCGCAAGGGCTGCCCCGCTTTCCGCTCAAAATTTTCCTGCCAAACGACTTGAAACGGCGCTTTGCCCAAATCCACCCTGCCTTTGAGATTAAGGCCGGAGGTATCCAGAGTCAGTTCCAGATTGCCCCGATCGATCGGAACGCCCGGGATCAATTTGGTCGAGGCGATGCCGCTGGCGTTGGCCGTGGCCTCGATCGATACGTCTTTCATCGCCAGCGTTTTCAGCAAGGGAAAACGGAATTTGACTGTGCCTTCGATTTTGCCGCTGATATCGTCGGGCGACAGCCCCAAAGCCTTGGCGTAACCCAAAGGCTTGTGATCAAGCAAACGCAGAATATCCGGCACAGGGCCTGAAACCCGCAAGGGAATCTCGATATTTTGATCGGGATCGGCCAACCCCGTGATTCGCAACGTGAAAGGCGAAAGGCGGACAGAGCCGATGCCCCCGCTTGTAATCTGCACCGCCATTTTCTTGAGGTCGAACGTCGCCGTGGCATCGACGTTTTCGACCGGCGGCATGCCGTCGACATAAGTCACGCGCCCGTTTGTGGCCACAACTTTGCCGTTGCCTTCCGTGACGAAAAGATTGGCGAGGTCGTTCCATGCCAGCGCGCCCTTCAACGTGGCTTCGGCGTGATCGAACGTCCCGTCGCGCAAATTCGTCGTCAGCCAGTAACGCGGATCGGGCAAAACCGGCTTGGGCCAGAAGTCTTCATAGCGGTTCATCGGCAGATGATCGACTTTCACCTCCGCCGTGAAATCCATATCCTTTCCGGCTTGCGCCGATGCCCCGCCTTCTATCTTCAGGCCGAGCGTCGGGCCGCCTAAATCGACGCGCGTGTCGCTGACCGTCAGTCTATGCGCGGGCTGATCATAATCGGCGCTCATGTCAAACGATTGGATCGGACAGGGCTTGTCCCAGAACGTGGGATAAACCAATTGCCCTTGATCGCCGTGAATTTGCGCCGCGACGTCGATCACGGACAGGCTCTTGTCGAATGTCAGTTTGATTTTTCCCGTCAAAGGCAAATCGACAATCGCCGCCAAAGGCAGCCCCAAAGTTTCGGGATGCCCTCCCGCAATGAAAGCCGGAGTCACATCGGTGAAAACCGCGGACAGGCTGTGCGTGCGCGCAGCCGGATCATAGGCGTAATGGGCGTCCAGCGAGGCCACGGCATCTTTCTGCGTTATCTCGATCGTCATGTGCCCGTCCAAAGCGCCATATTCGCGCGCGTGAACCAAAGCGCCCAGCCCCATGCGCGAAATCGAAATTTCAGGAACGGAAACCGACCAGTCTGTTTGCGTCTCCTCGTCGTGAACATCGAAAATCGCGCGCGTGACCGCCAACTTGCGCAGCAAAGCAGTGTGCGAAAGATGTCCGGAAAGCTTGCGCAGCGCGGTGCCGATTGTCTCGGACGATGCGGCCCGACCAGTGCCGTTCATCGCCACGCCGCCGAACACGAAGCTTCCGTCTTTGGCGTGATCCAATTTGATCTGTGGATGATCGATCGATAAATCCCGCGGCAGGAAATGCCCGAAGACCAGACCCAAAACGCTGATCTTCGCGTCGAACGAAGGGATCGAGGCAATTTCAAAACCGCTGGCGTCGTCGACCTTGATATTTTCCGCATGAACGGAAAGGACGCGATCTGCCATGTCCCACGTCACAAGCGTCGATCCCAGATGAACCGCGCTGCCCGGAAGGACGGTTTCTATGCCTGCTGCGATATAAGGTGTCAGATAATCGGAACTGACGGGAGCCGAGTAGAGCCGCCACGCCAAAAGCAGCCCCAAAACAATCGTGACGCCCACGAAAGCGGCGATAGCCTCGACGATATATCGTAAAAAACGCAACATGAGGCGAAACGGCCTTTGCAGGCAAGAGGTTCAATCTAAACTGCCGAGGCAGGGCAGGGGGCGACGGCGTGTATGTCGGCGCAAAGGAATAAGTGAAACAACTTTTGTAAGTTGGAAACAGCAGTGAGACAAAAGCGGCGGGATTCCCTCCCCCTCGCGGGGGGGGGTTGGGTGGGGGGGGTGTGGGCAGAGTCCAAGTTTGGGCTTATTTTCCTTCTGCCGCGAAGTTGTTGCTAATTCCTGATCGTGATTCTAGCCGCTCTCCCCCCTCCCTAACCCTCCCCGCGAGGGGGAGGGGATTCTACCGCTTTTGCGGCACTACTGTTTCTGACTTACAAAAAAACAGGCTCATTCACTCCTTCACGTCGGCTATGCTTTGGGACGCGTCATAAAACCCCTTAAAAGAGGCTTGCTTAGGGTAGCGGAACTTCCCCCCGATTTCAAATTATGTTTGGATTCACCTCTGGCGCTCAAAAAACGCGGGATTATAATGCGGCCTTCGCTTCTCCACCCAAGGCCTTTGAATGACTCCCGATTACTCCGCCTTCCTCCGCCGCTGGACACAGGGCGAAAACCAGACTCTTTCGGCCAGCGTCGTCAGCGATCTGGACACGCCCGTTTCGGCGATGCTGAAACTCGGGCAGGGCAAGCCGTTTTCCTTTTTGCTGGAATCCATCGAAGGTGGCGCGGTGCGGGGCCGTTATTCGATCATCGGGCGCGAGCCGGATGTCGTCTGGTGTTGTTCGCGCGGCGGCAAGGTCGAGGTCAATCGCGACGCGCAGAACAATCCGCAGAAATTCGACATCTCGCAACGCCCGCCTTTGGAAGATTTGCGCGCGCTTTTGGACGAATGCCGCATCGATGATCCCGATCAGCCGCAACCGATGGCCGCAGGCCTGTTCGGCTATCTGGGCTATGACATGGCGCGGTATACAGAACGCCTGCCGGACGACAAGCCGCAGGGCGTCGACGCTCCCGAAGCGATCATGATCCGCCCGACCCTTCTGGCGATTTTCGATCAGATCGAGAATAAGTTCACGCTTGTGACTCCCGTCTGGTACGACAAAAACGCCGCGCCGGATGTCGTTTACAAAGCGGCGGCGGCGCGGCTGCAGCGCGCTTTGGCTGATTTAAATCTCCCCCTCCCCTTGAGGGAGGGGGTAGGGGGTGGGGGCATGCCGCAAGAGCAAACGTCTGAAACAACGAACACTGCTCCCAGCCACTCTCCCCCCTCCCCCACCCCTCCCCTCAGGAGGGAGGGGAGTCTTTTTGCCGCGCCTATCTCCATATCCAACATGACCGAGGCCGATTATGTCTCTATGGTCGAACGCTCCAAAGAATATATACGCGCCGGAGACATCTTTCAGGTCGTGCTGGCGCAGCGGTTCGCGCTGCCGTTCACCCTGCCGCCTTTCGCGCTGTACCGCGCAATCCGCCGCCTCGATCCCTCGCCGTTTTTGTATTTCTTCGACTTCGGCGCTTTTTCCGTGGTGGGATCAAGCCCCGAAATTCTGGTGCGCGTGCGCGACGGCAAGGTAACGATCCGCCCCATCGCCGGAACCCGACCGCGCAATGCCGGAAATAAAACGGATCAGGAATTAGAGGCCGAACTGCTGGCCGATCCCAAGGAACTGGCCGAACATTTAATGCTGCTCGATCTGGGCCGCAACGATGTGGGGCGCGTCGCCAAAATGGGCACGGTCAAAGTCACGGCGCGAAACACGATCGAATACTACAAGCACGTCATGCACATCGTCTCGAACGTCGAAGGCGAACTTGATCCGAAATATTCCGCGCTCGATGCGCTAATGGCGGGCTTTCCCGCCGGAACCGTCAGCGGCGCGCCCAAAGTACGCGCGATGGAAATCATCGCCGAGCAGGAACCGGATCGCCGCGGGATCTATGCCGGAAGCGTCGGCTATTTTGGCGCGAACGGCTCAATGGACACCTGCATCGCCATCCGCACCGCCGTCATCAAAGACGGGCAAATGTATGTGCAAGCGGGCGCGGGCATCGTCTATGACAGCGACCCGCAAGCGGAATACCGCGAATCCGTTGCCAAGGCGCGCGGCATGATGCGCGCGGCGGAGGAAGCCGTGGCGTTTGCGAAAGGGGATTGAATTTTACCGCATTGTTGTGTTTGAAGCCTTATCCAGCGCCTTCAAAACATCCTCCCGCGTTAACAATTCCGGCAGCACAATCCCCTGTTTCGCCTTTGGCCCGAACACGATGTTGAAGGGGATTCCATAACGTCCGTATTGATGCAGAAGCTTGATCACGACCGGATCGGGATTGGTCCAGTCGGCTTGCATCGCCACGGCGTCGGAATGAAACAGGCGTAGGGCGATCTCCGGCTTTGACAGAACGAAGGTCTTGTTCGCTTTGCAGGTTAGGCACCAATCGGCGGTGACATCGAGAAAAACGGTTTTGCCTTCGGCAATGTCGGCATTCAGCGCGGCCTCGTCGAATTTTACCCACGCGCCATCGGTCTGCGGCTGCGCTTTCGGCATGTTTGCGCCGCTGATGCCCATGGCCAAAGCGGCGAAACAAAGTGCGGCGAGACACGACAAAACGCGTTCGCGGCTCATCCCGCGTTTGCGCAAGGCCAGCAAAAGCTCAATCGCAATCATCAAAAAGCCAAAACTCAAAGCATAGGCCGTCGTGATCTGCGCCGCTAAAATCCCTATCAGCCACATCGCCGTTAGCGCGAGGGCAACACCGAGAAAACGGCGCAGCCAAAGCATCCAGCGACCCGGTTTGGGTAGCATCGTCGCGGCGCGTGGAAATGCCGCTATGGCGAGATAGGGCAGGGACATCCCCAATCCCAAACCCGCAAAAATGGCGACTATGTCCCAACCGCCGGACGCCAGAGCGAATCCGATTGCCGTGCCGAGAAACGGCGCGGAGCAGGGAGTGGCCAACAGCGTCGCAAAAGCGCCGGTTGCAAAATCGCCCGCCAGTTTGGGATGCCACGCGCTGTCCAGCGTATCGGCCAGAAAGCGCGGCAGCGGAATTTCAAACAATCCCCACAAATTGGCGGCAAAGAAAGTCAGCAACAGCACAAGGAACATCAAAAAAACCGGTTGTTGGAACTGAACGCCCCAGCCGATTTCTCCCCCCAAGTTTTTCAGCGCGGCCATAATGCCCGCCAGAGACAGGAACGAGAACAAAATTCCCGCCGCCGTCATCAGAAAGCTTTGCCGTACGCGGCGCGTCTCGCCGCCGCCGTGGCCGACGAGGCTGACGATCTTAAGCGACAGAACCGGCAACACGCAAGGCATCAGGTTCAAAATGAAACCGCCCAAAAGCGCGAACAGAAACGCCGGAAAAAAAAGCGTTGCTGAAGCCCCTCTCCCCCCGCTTGGGGGGAGAGGGGTTGGGGTGAGGGGGGCGGCGGGTTTATATTCTCCACCGCCCCCCTCATCCTGACCCTCTCCCCCCAAAAGGGGGGAGAGGGAATCTGCCTGCTTGGAAACCAAAACATTTTTAATCTCCACCGCCCGATCGCCACTTGTGATCGTCAGAGTCAGCGGCAATTTGTCCAGTGTCACGCCCGCGGGAAGCTTGTCGAGCGGCTTGATTTTCAAGGTCGCCTCGGTGCCGGACGGCGCAAGCGTGACTTCGGGCGCGCTGAAGCCGATCTCCT
The DNA here is from genome assembly GCA_031291395.1 of Alphaproteobacteria bacterium. Lineage (GTDB taxonomy): Bacteria > Pseudomonadota > Alphaproteobacteria > UBA9219 > UBA9219 > CAIXLI01. Next base: position 41,458 of record JARLJD010000138.1, read on the forward strand.
TGTCGTTTTCGACAAAAACATCCGGCTGCGTCATCGCCTCGCGCGAGGCGATGGAGAGCGTCAGGCTTTGCCCGTCGCTTGTAATGTTTTTTAAGAAAATGCCGGAACTTTTTGAATCCGTTGGAACTTTAGCGCGCGCTTGACGTAAAAGATCGGCTTCGGCGCTGTCCCGCGCCGCGCCCGCCGGAACGGTCAGCTTCAAGTCGAAATGCTTGGGCACGCACATCGAACTGCACACAAGAATATCGGCCGAGACTTCGGCGTTCAAACCTTGCCCCGCTTTGCGCAAAACCGCGTCGATGGGGAAAATCACATGATCGCGATAGCCGATCGTCTCCATCCCAAAGGCGGTATAGCGGCGCGGGGCGGGATACAGTAGCGTTGCGGACTGCAAATTATTCGCATCGTTTTGGCTGCGGTTCCAATCCAATTGCGGCGGCAGCCCCGCTTCTCCGGGCGAGCGCCAATAGGTATGCCAGCCGTCTTTCAGCTCCAGCTCCAGCCCTAGAGGCACCGTCGCGTTTGTGCCCACGGCATCGCTGCTGGAAATCAGCCTCGCTGCCACGGCATCGTCTTGTACCCACCCTCCGCACAAGGCAAGAGCCTGTGCGGGGAGAAGCAGAAGCAGCGCGGCGAGAAAAAAACGGAGCATGACGACCTTCGGATAATTTACGCTATCAATAAATCGCAAGTTGAGCCACAATAGGCAAGAGCGAATTGTTTTGTCATTCTCAAGTCGCGGGGGATTCCCTCTCCCCCTCTTGGGGGGAGAGGGTTAGGGTGAGGGGGGACTCGGGAATTATATCCGAACCGCCCCCCTCACCCCGACCCTCTCCCCCCAAGAGGGAGGAGAGGGAGTCGCGCCCAAGCTTGGACGTTACACCTTCTCCGGACAAAGTTTATGAAAGACATCGTGTCACGCATAAAAAAAATCGGCGGTTGGGGCGCTAAATTGCCGGTCGAGCCGCGCTGGCTGACGGGGCAGTTTCTGGTCGCGATGCCGGGCATGGCCGACCCGCGTTTTTCGCGCACCGTGATTTATGTGTGCTCGCACGGGCCCAGCGGCGCGATGGGACTCGTTATCAACCGCTTGTTCGGCGAGGCGGATTTCCGCATGCTTTTAGAACAATTGAACGTCGAAAGCGTGTTTCCTACGCCGGATATTCCCGTGCAGTTCGGCGGGCCGGTCGAAATGGGGCGCGGCTTTGTTTTGCATTCCAGCGAATATCTGCGCGAAGGCACGACCCGCATAGACGATTTCGTCGCCATTACCGCGACGGTCGAAATCATTCAGGATATCGCGGACGGCAAAGGCCCCGACCGCATTTTGATGGCGCTGGGCTATGCAGGCTGGGGCGCGGGGCAACTCGAGGAAGAACTGAAAGGCAACGGCTGGCTGACCGTCGCGGCGGACGAAAATATTTTGTTCGATTTTGATCTCGACTCCAAATGGGATCGCGCCATGGCCAAAATCGGCATCAGCCCAGCCATGCTGTCGGACACGGCGGGACATGCGTGAGGGGCGCATACATCTTTGCTTATGGGCCGATTAATAATGAAAGCGTATTTTCATGCGATTGCGTCAGAATCTTTGGCTTTTGAATTTTTCTTTGCCTGCCGAGGCGGCGGAATTTTTTGGGGATGTTTTGGGGGAGGGGGCTGTTGCGGTCTCGGTTATGGCTCCGCCGCGCAAAGCCCTCGCGCAGGTTGAGGCGATTTATAATTTTGAGCCGGACAACGGCGAAACGGCGATGCGGCTTGCCCTTTTGGCTGCTGCTTGCGGGGTGGGAGCTCCGGCGTTTACGATCCGGCCTTCGCCTGATCTTGATTGGCTTAAAAAGGTGGCCGCGGATTTTCCACCGCTTCGGATTGCGCGGTGGACTGTGCATGGGGCGTTGCATCGCGGCAAGGTTCAAAATCGTTTGCGGGCGTTGCAGATCGACGCGACCAATGCGTTCGGCACGGGCGAGCATCCGACGACGCGCGGGTGTTTGCTGATGCTCGATCGGGTTTTGACGTCAGGGTTTCGTCCGCGCCGGATGGCCGATATCGGGTGCGGTTCCGGCATTCTGGCTATGGCTTGCGTTCAGGCGACGCGGTGTCGTGCCGTGGGCGTCGACCTCGATCCGGATTCGGCGCAGATTGCGGCGGGGAATGCGCGCGTGAATGGGCTTGGCTGGAAAATGCGCGTGGGCGCGGGGCGCGGTTATGCGGCGGCGCTGGTTCGCCGCGAGGCTCCCTATGATCTGATCATGGCCAATATTTTCGCGCGGCCGCTCTGCCGGATGGCTGCGGATTCGAAGAGAAATTTGCGCCCGGGCGGGATTGCGATACTCTCGGGGTTGTTGACGTCGCAGGCCAATATGGTTATCGCCGCGCATCGGATGCAATCTCTGGCCTTGATCGGTCATGAGAAAATCGGCGAGTGGTCGGTGCTTGCGTTGAGGCGTTCACACAGGGCAGGATAGCAGCATGATAAATTCCATCTTTTCCGAACGACTCTCATCCCTGCGGCGCGAGATTGAATCTGCGGGATTCGACGGCTTTCTTGTGCCTATGGCGGATGAGTATCAGAGCGAATATGTTCCGCCTTGCGCGCGGCGGGTCGCGTTTTTGTCGGGGTTTAGCGGGTCAGCCGCTTATATTGTCGTGCTGAAGGATCGCGCGGGGTTTTTTACGGACGGGCGGTATACGTTGCAGGCGGCGCAGCAGGTATCCGGCGAGCTTTTTTCTTTATTCAACTGCGCGGAAAAACCGCCTTTGGCGTGGCTGGAGGAAAATGTCGGGAAAGGCGCGCGGATCGCCTATGATCCGTGGCTGCATCCGAGCGAGGGGATAGAGCGGTTGAAGAAGGCGCTGGCCAAGGTCGGCGCGGATGCTGCGCCGGTCGCGCGAAATCTTGTCGATGTGATTTGGGAAGATCGCCCTGCAGCGCCGCTTGAACCCGTTGTCGCGCATGATCTTGCGTATGCGGGGAAAAGTTCCGCCGATAAGAGGCGGGAGATTGCCGAGGCGTTGAAAAAGAAAAATCTTGCGGCGGCCGTCATCACCGACGCGGCTTCGGTCGCGTGGCTTTTGAATGTGCGCGGGCGCGATGTCGCGCATACGCCTTTGCCGCTCAGCCGCGCCGTGGTGAAGGACGACGCAAGCGCGTTGTGGTTTGTCGATGCGCGGAAGGTGCCGGATGGGCTGCCCGCGCATTTGGGCGACCCAGTGTCGATTTTGCCGCCGGAGGATTTTCCGGCGGCGCTGGGGAATTTGGCGCGGGCAGGCAGGGGGATTCTTCTCGATCCCGCGAATGCGCCGAGTTGGATCGGGGATTATTTGCGGGAAGTTGGGGGAGAGATCGAAAAAGACAAGGATCCTTGCGCTTTGCCGCGGGCGATCAAGAATGATGTGGAACTTGCGGGCATGCGCGCGGCGCATCGGCGGGACGGCGCGGCTTTGACGAAGTTTTTGGCTTGGCTGGACAAGCATTGGGAAGGCGGTCTGACGGAACTTGAGGCCGAGGATAAACTGGCGGCGTTTCGCGAGGCCGATGATAAATATCGCGGGCCGAGTTTCGACACGATCTCAGGCGCGGGCGAACACGGGGCGATTGTGCATTACCGCGCGACGCGCGAGAGCAATGCGCGGTTGATGCGGGGGCAGCTTTTCCTGCTCGACAGCGGCGGGCAGTATCTTGACGGCACGACGGATGTCACGCGCACCGTCGCGCTCGGCGAGCCTTCGGCGGAGATGCGCGATCGGTTCACGCGCGTGTTGAAGGGACATATTGCGCTGGCCTCGGCGCGGTTTCCCGACGGCACGGCGGGGGGCGATCTCGATGCGTTGACGCGACAATTTTTGTGGGCGCAGGGGCTTGATTACGGTCATGGAACCGGTCACGGCGTGGGCTGTTATTTGGGCGTACATGAGGGGCCGCAGGCGATTTCCAGACGTAACAAAGTGCCGTTGAAGCCGGGGATGGTTTTGTCGAACGAGCCCGGTTTTTACAAGGCGGGGCATTACGGTATTCGGATTGAGAATTTGCAGGCGGTTGTGGAGGTTGCCGGTTTGGCGGGCGGCGAGCGCAAAACTTACGGTTTTGAAACGCTGACGCTTGCGCCGCTGGATCGCAAGTTGATCGAGATTGGTTCGTTGAGCAGGGACGAAGTGAAATGGATTGACGCGTATCACCGGCGCGTGAGGGAAGAGTTGCAGGGGATGCTGGATGAGGAGACGCGGGGGTGGTTGGAGGAGGAGACGAGGTTGATAGAGAAATGAGTGAATTTTTCTTCACGACGATTTAGAAAAAACAATCGTCATTCCGGCGAAAGCCGGAATCCAGCGCGAGCGATAGCGAGCATATGAGTCAACGGAATTTCAATTTGAATCGCAGCCGGACTCTTGTGCCGCGCAGACGCGCGGCGCTGGATTCCGGCATTCGCCGGAATGACGAATCTTGGGGATTATAGAAAATGAACATGCGCTTTCACAGCACACGCGGCCTTGCGCCGGAAACCGATCTTCGCGGCGTCGCTCTTTCGGGGCTTGCGCCTGATGGCGGGCTTTATTTGCCAAAGATATGGCCGCAGTTTTCAACTGACGATCTTCACGCGATGCGCGGCGAGACGTATCAGCAAATTGCGTTTCGCGTGCTTCGGCCTTTTATGCAGGGCGCGATGCCGGAGGATATTTTACGCGGGATTATCGAGAAATCCTATGCGGCGTTCGATGCGGCGGAGGTGACTCCTATGCGTAAACTTGGCGCGGATTGCCACCTTTTGGAACTGTTCCACGGCCCGACTTTGGCGTTCAAGGATGTTGCGTTGCAATTTCTCGGCCATTGTTTTGAGTATTTTTTGCAGGATTCCGGTCGGCACCTGACGATCGTCGGCGCGACGTCGGGCGATACGGGATCGGCGGCGATCGCGGCTTTGGCGAACCGCAAAAATATTGATGTGTTTATCCTGTATCCCGACAAGGGGCCGAGCGAAATTCAGCGTCGGCAGATGACGTGCGTCGATGCGGCAAACGTTCACGCGCTTGCGGTGACGGGGACTTTCGACGACTGTCAGGGGATTGTGAAAGCCCTATTCGCCGACGCGCGGTTGCGCGAGGAGGAAAATCTCAGCACCGTCAATTCGATCAACTGGCTGCGCATTATGGCGCAGATCGTTTATTATTTTGTCGCCGCGCAGAAGGTCGAGGGCAAGCCGACCTTCGTCGTGCCGACGGGAAACTTCGGCGATGTTTTCGCGGGCTATGCGGCAATGAAATGCGGCCTGCCTGTCGGCAAGCTGGTTGTCGCCAGCAACAGAAACGACATTTTGACGCGTTTTTTCGCCACTGGGCGCATGTCGCCGCAGGGCGTGAAGGGGACGCTTAGCCCCAGTATGGATATTCAGATCAGCAGCAATTTCGAGCGGCTTCTGTTCGATTTATGCGGCCAAGACGCGAAGCAAGTGCGCGGCCTGATGTGCGATCTGAAAGACAAAAACGGGTTTTCGGTTTCGGACAAACAGTTAAGGCAAGCGCAGGAGATTTTTGTCGCCGGACGCGCCGACGATGAGGAAACCTTGGCGACGATTGCGGATGTGTATGATAAATATGGCTATGTGCTTGATCCCCATACGGCGGTCGGAGTGAAAGTCGCGCGGGATCTGGCGTTGCCACAGCCGGTTATTTGTTTGGGTACGGCGCATCCGGCGAAATTTCCGGATACGATTCAAAGGGCTATCGGCTTAACGCCGTCGCTGCCCGCGAAAACAGCGATCTTGATAAACAAGCCGGAACGCACCATCTTGTTACCAGCTTCGACGGAGCGCGTTGTTGCGTTTATGAGAGAACGAAAGAAATCATGACCATACAAATCACGGAACTGGATAACGGCCTACGGATCGCGACCGATACGATGGAGGGCGCGGAGAGCGTCGTGCTGGGCGCGTGGGTCGGCGTCGGGACGCGGCACGAGCCGTGGAGGGCCAACGGCGTCGCGCATCTGGTCGAGCATATGATGTTCAAGGGGACGAAGACGCGGTCTTCCTACGCGCTGTCCTCGGCAATCGAGAACAAGGGCGGCGACATGAACGCGCACACCTCGCGCGAGGAGACGGCCTATTACGCGCGGGTTTTGCCAGAGGAAGCTGAAAACGCGATTGATATTATCTCCGACATGCTGCGCCATTCTGTTTTTGCGCCCAAGGAATTGGATCGCGAACGGCAGGTGGTCATTCAGGAAATCGGGCGCGATCTGGATTCGCCCGAAGATTACGTGTTCGACCTGATGCATCTGTTGGCGTTGCCCGGGCAGAAAATCGGGCGGTCGATTTTGGGAACCGCCGACGTCATCGCCGCTTTGCCGCGCTCCGCTATCGCCGATTATGTGGCGCGTTATTATGTGGCGGCGAATATGGTCGTGGTGGCGGCGGGGAAAATCACGCACGAAGCTTTCGTCGCCATGGTCAAAAAGCGTTTCGCCGGATTGCCGCGCGGCAAGAAGCCGGTTTCAGAGCAAACCCGCGTCGCTTCCGGCGCGAAGCTCTCGCCGAAGGAAATCGAGCAGGTGCATTTGATTTTGGGCTTCGCCGGGCCGGGCTATCATGCGCGGGCTTCTTATTATGCGACGCAGGTTCTGTCGCTGATTCTGGGCGGCAGCGCGTCCTCGCGCCTGTTTCAGAAAGTGCGCGAGAAGCGCGGGCTTGTCTATACGATTAACTCGGCGCATATGGCGTTCAGCGACGCCGGCATTTTCCAGATCTATGCCGGAACGGACCCCAAGCGGCTGCGCGAACTCGTTCCCGTCGTTTGCGGCGAATTGGGCGACATCAGAAAGAACGTGACGCGCGGCGAGTTGGCGCGCGCCAAGGCGCAGGTCAGAGCCGATTTGCTGATGGGCAAAGAAAGCGTCATGCGCCGCGCCGAAATCATGGGGCATCAAATCCTCGCCTATGGCAAGCCGATACCGGCGGAGAAGATTCTAGAGCGTCTGTTGGCGGTCACGCCGGAAGACGTGCAAAACGCGGCGCGGAAAGTGTTCGCGAAAAAGCCGATTCTCACGGCGCTGGGGCCGCTGGAGGAACTGGAGGATTATGGAGGGATTGCAGCGAGATTGAAGGAGTAGGCGGCCAGTTTGAATGGCTGGACGGTTTGTGCGATGCTCTGTTCACCTAATGGATGGGGGGGGTGCAGCTTGAATGCTGCTCCCCCTTTTATACCAATCGCTCGATGAAATGACAGGCTAAGCAACATGAGCGGTAGACTCCCCTTCCCCTCGAGGGAAGGGGCGGGGGGATGGGGGGACGCACGAGCCGTATTCATAAAGCATACACATTTTGCGGCCCCCCCCAACCCCTAAAAACTTGATTGCCCGATTCTTGTCATATCGACATTGCGGCGCAGTTCGTCGAGGCTGGTTTCTTGGCGCAGGACTTTGGCGATGCCGTCGGCGGACATGGGACGAAATCCTTCGTACGCTGCCTGTTTGCGCAAAGCCGACTGTGGCGCGTCGTTCGCGATCAATTCATCCATTTGTGGCGTGATGCGCAGAATCTCGGTCACGGCGCAGCGGCCGCGATAGCCTGTTTGGTTGCAATGATCGCAACCTTTGGCCTCGGCAATCATCAGGGGGGCGTCGATTGATATTTGCGCCTCAGCAAATTCCTTGTTGCAAAGAGCCGCACGGACTCCCTCTCCCCCTTCTTGGGGGGAGAGGGTCGGGGTGAGGGGGGGGTGAGGGATATAACCACAATCGCCCCCCTCACCCAACCTTCTCCCCCCGGTGGGGGGAGAGGTCTTTGCTCCGCGCAAAATCTCCATTTCCTGAACCGTCGCCGTTCGCGCGCGTTTGCATTTCGGGCATAGCTTGCGCACCAGCCGTTGCGCCACAATGCCGCTGATATTCTCTGCCATGATACGTGAGGACAAACCCAAATCGTTTAACCGCGGCAGCGCGCCGAAAACATCGTTGCAGTGCAACGTCGTGAAAACCTGATGCCCCGTCATCGCCGCGCGCAGCGCCATTCGCGCCGTATCGTCGTCACGCACTTCGCCGACAAAAATAATGTCAGGCGCTTGCCGCAAAATGCCGCGCACGCCTTCGGCAAAGGTCAGCCCTTGCTGCTCCTGAATGGCGGTTTGGCGGATCATCTCGAATTGATATTCGACCGGCTCTTCCAACGTCATGATGTTGACTTCGACGGTGCTGAGCCGTTTCAGCATCGCGTAAAGCGTCGTCGTCTTGCCGCTGCCGGTCGGCCCCGTAACCAAAACAACGCCTTCAGGCCGTTCCAGAATCCCGTCAAGTTGCGTCAAAGCCTTTGCGTCATAGCCCAGCTTTTCCAAAGGCAGCAAAGCGCGGCGGTGATCGAGGATGCGGATAACAATATTTTCGCCCTGAACCGTCGGCATCACCGCCATACGGAAATCGATGTCCGCGCTGCCGATTTGCATGTGGAAACGCCCGTCTTGCATGCTGCGCGTATCGGCGATGTTCATGCCCGCCATAATTTTCAGCCGATGCGACAATTCCGGCCAGTGCGAGCGGTGCAAAGCGTGTTTCTGCCTCAAAACCCCGTCCACGCGCACACGCAGGCGCACAAAGGAATTTTCAGGCTCCAAATGAATGTCCGAAGCCCCTTCGCGCACGGCGTCCGTCAGGATGTTGTTGACGAGGCGAATGACGGGGTGTTGCCACGCCTCGCCTTCTTGCGCCAGCGTCGCTGCGACGCCTTCCAGTTCCGACAAAATAGCGTCGAAATCGACGTTCGTGCGCGCGTGCGCGTCGATCGCGTCCAGAATAGCCGTTTCGGCGGCGATCAGCGGGACGATCTCGATCTGGCGCGGAAAATAACGCCGCACTTCGTCCAGCGCCTTGATGTCGTGCGGGTCGGCCATCGCCAGATGCAAGACGTTTCCGTCGAACGCGACCGGCGCGGCGCGGCACCGCTCGGCCACAAGGCGCGGCAAGCGGCGCATCGCCTCGGGATCAATGTCGATATTCTTCAGTTCGACGGCGTCGCGCCCCGTATGCGCGGCAAGCGCGTTCGCCAGAATTTCGTCGTTGATGAAGCCCAGCTTGACCAAAGTCGCGCCCAACCGTTCTCCCCCGCGCCGCTGCTCATGCAGGGCGATTTGCAGTTCGTCCTGCGTGATGAAATCGCCGCGCAGTAGACGTTCGCCGAGGCGAAGGGGCTTGTTTTTATCGCTGTCGTTGCGCAGAGCGGCGACTTTGCTCATGCGTCACCACGTCGTATTGCATGCGCCGTTCCCGAACATGCTGACCAGCGCGTTGCGGTCGGCGTAGGCGAGGACGTCGTCGTAAGGATCGGTATCTCCTACGACGGTCATAGCGTCGACGAAATTCGCCGTGCCTGCGGCGTTACATTTAGGATAACCGCTATAGGCGCTGCAAGGGTTGTAGGTTGCAGATGATGGATTGTTTGGTGGCGATGGAAACGGCATTTGCCACCCTTGTTGGAGACTTGCAACATAAGAACCGTAGCCGGTCGAACCATAACTGACGAAAATGACAGCGGCTTTCTGCGATGTGCCGTTTGGCGTCGATACAGTGATAGGTACGGCGTTGCTGGCCGCGCTAAGATTGTATTTGCATAGCCCTTTATCCGAATATCCGACCGGCGAACCGCTTTGCGCCGCACAGTACCCGCTGCTGTAATCGGCGGTTGTGCAAAGGGCGGTTGGAGGAATAAATATATAATTGGAACAGGAGTTGCTCGCAGTCCCGCAATTCGCGGGGTTTGTCAGCGCCGGATCAACTCGCATCGTGATCCAGTGTCCCCAGCCGTCATGCGCGGTCGATGCGGGAAGGCCGAGGGAGACATAAGGCGGAATGCCTTCGGGCGACGAGCAGATGCCGCAGGCATTTGGCGTCGGTTTGCCGCTGGTATTTATTATGTAACTTGTTTCTGTCCCAAAACCGGTTCCGCTCGTAGCGGCGGGGCAGGGGAGGCAGCCGTTGGCCTGAACATAAGCCGCGGTCGCCAGCATCAGGCTGCGCAGGTTGCTTTGCGTCAGGGACAGTTGGTTGGCGGAACGGACTGTGTTCAGCGCAGGTAGAACCGTCAGCATCACAAGCCCCATAACGACCAAAACCACGGCCATTTCGACGAGGGTGAAGCCAGAGCGCGATGTATCGTCTTTGGAACAAAAAACGACGGTCATAGCCCCTCTCCGCCCGCCCTTGCGGGGGGAGAGGGGAGATGCCGACGTTCGAGCAAGAGCAAAAGGTTGAATGGGGTGAGGTGGGTGGTCGAGGGCGTGAATAATCTTCGGAACCCACCTCACCCCTTTCGTTCTGCCGCTCTTGTCCCGCGTTCTGTCCCTCCCCTCTCCCCCCGCAAGCGCGGGCGGAGAGGGGTTATCAGCGCCGTTTCCGTTGTTGAAGAGCAGGGGGCTTTCCATAATTGTTTTTCCAGCCTTTGCCTTCCTTACATCTGCATGCACATCGTATAAGTCTTTGAGGAGTCATAAGTAGCGGCGACGGTGCCATTTACAGCTTCGCCGACAGTACCCGTTGAAATCATCGCTTGAATCGATCCACTGTTGCTAACTCCGTCATCAAGGCGCGAGTCAATGGCTGACGCCGCATCCCCTGGCACACCGTTGAGGCATAAGACGTTGGTTGTAAAAACTCCGTTGAAAGCGCCGTGCTGGAATCCATAAATACCTCCAAACGGATTAACTGGCTGGCTGGCGTCGGTTCCCGCGCCTTTGACAAGTCCTGCGGCGCGTAAATCCGCCCACAACAAATTGGTTTCTGCGTAATTTTCTGTGCCACTTGTTGTTGGCGTATTGTCGAAGGAGCCTTCAAGAGTGCCGTTGCCATTTCCGCTTGCGGGTATGCCGGCACTCGGAAAACGTGTCGTCGAAGCAAGCGCGTCGTCGCCCGGCATCGCGCCATAGTTTTGCGTATAGGTTTGGAACTGCGCTTCATAAGCCTGAATGGAATTGATCACGTTCGTGACCTGCGCGTTTTGCATGATCTGCCTGCCGGTCAGAACGCCGCCGATGATCAGGCCGATGATGACGAGAACGATCGAAAGCTCGACCAGCGTAAAACCGGCATTGCGTTGCTTTTTCCTTATCATCTGTTTTCTCCGTCTAGAGGGTGGAATCGGAATCGTCGTCGTTATCATTGGCGGAAGGTTTGGCTGGAGCGCTGGGAATCTCCATCGGCCTTGGATCGTTGTTGTAATGCTGGTAAAGTTCGCTATCGGCTTTGTCGGGCGCGGGTTGATCCGCGATCGTGGCGCGCAGCAGGATGACAAGCTCGCTGGTCTTGCCTTCGTTGTCGCGCGACTTGAACAGATTTCCGGCATAGGGAATGTCCGCCATGCCCGGCACGCCCTGATCCGTGTTGATCGAGCTGTCTTGCATCAAACCGCCCATGATCGCGATCTCGCCCGAGTGAAGCTGGATCACGGAATCCATCTCGCGCACCGCCAGAACCGGAATTTGCGATTGGACGGAAGTCGTCACGCCCGCGACGGCCGCGTTGAGGCTAATCGACGGATCATTGACTTCCCCTACCACGCGCGAAATTGTCGGGCGCAACGTCATTGTCACCCGATTGTGTTCCGCGTCGATGGAAGGCTGCACCGTCATCACAAGCCCGACCGGAACCGTGCGCGGGGTGCTGGTGTAAATCGGATTGGTAGTGATCGACGCGCCGCTGGCGTTGGTCGTGGTCGTGAATTGCGCCTGCGTGACGAAATAAACCTGATTGGTGGCGACTTTCATCACGGCGGTTTGATTGTTCAAAACGGTGATCCGTGGCGCAGACAAAACCCGCGTCGTGCCGAAAGTCTGAACCAGATTGATCATGCTGTTGAAACTGGTTCCCGTGACGCTGGCGGTAAAAACGCCGTTCGCGTTCAACGCCGCCTGCGTGCCGAAATTGGAAGCGATGCCGACCGTGTTTTTGAATACCCCATTCCAATCGATGCCCGATTGATAGCCGTCATCCAGCTCGACCTCGATGATCCGCGCGTCGATCAAGACTTGCGCGTCGGCCTTACGGCGCAATTCCACGAAATATTTTTCGATAGCTTGCTGTTGCTTCTGAGTGCCGTAAACGGTGACCATGCCCGCTTGCTTATCGATGCTGAAATTGGCTTTTCCGTTCGATTTGCTCTCCCCCGCGCCCAAAATCTGTGCGATCGATTTTTCCGTTTCCGCCCAGAAATCGGCGTCGGACGTGCCGGAAACTTTGGCGGTCGAATTGTTCTCGGTCGAGGTCGAGCCGAGATTGCCGTTACCCGACGCGCCTGATGTCGTGCCGTTCGCGCCGACATCGACATCGAACACATTGGTGGCAATAGAGGTATTGCTGGATGTTTTCCGCGCGAGGCTAAGGTAATCGAGGCGATAGGATTTCTGATAAGGATCGTCCGGTTCGATATGGATGAACGCGCCGTCGATCGTGTAACGCAAATTCGCCATAGTGCAGACGCGTTTCAGGATTTGCCCGAAAGGCTGATCGTGCGCGGTAAGGATGACGCTGCCTTGCACGCGCGGGTCGAGCTCAAGGTTCGCGCCCGTTTTGCGCACCAGCTCCATCAACACGTCGCGCACGGGGACGGTGTCCGTGACGGTCACGCTGACCCGTTTATCCAAAAGCGGATTTGATCCAACCGCATCGGATTCCTCTTCCGGCATTTTGGGAATGGGGGGGATGGAGGTTTTTTTTTCGGCTTCGGCCGTATTGGGCTTCTGGCGGTTGCGCAAAGCCATATAATCTTCGCGGCTCAATCCGCCCGTAGGGTCGATATTGCCAGTTGTCAAAAGCCCCGCCGACGGCGTGCAGCCTTGCACGATCAACAGGGACAGAATTAAAAGTATCAGATGAGGAAGAAGCCGCAGCTTCATGGGAATTAACAAAAAGTTAACCATAACGAGGAAGCGCGAACTTTTATTACAAAATACGGGTGTGTGTCAAATTTATTTGCGACAAGTGTAATGTTTCAATTAGAAAAGGAAGAAAAATAGGGGAGAAAAGATATATACCCTTCTTGTTTGCAATCCCTTTCGTGAAAGGAAAACATCATGTCAGGACAATTTTTCACAAAGCAGGCACAGGAAAACTCCCTGTCCAACCGCATCTTATGGTGGGCATTCGGTATAAAAATCGGTTATCTGGACAATATAGACCCGCAGTTTCTGGCGTCTCAAAAAGATTTCTGGATGTTGAGCAAAGATTTTTACACGCTCGCGCAGGTTCGTAAAGCTGAATGGGTGCAGAGATTCAGCAATCCCGATCAAACAACAACGCTGGTTGCCGTGGATCATCTAAGCCCGAACATGGCTTCTGTTGCGACGATGGATCCTTACAAAACAACGGAATTACAGAAAAATGATTCTAACTGGATGGTTAAACGCCTTCAAGAGATCATGGCGCCGGTTGTGAAGGGGACGCCCGAAGATCAAAAACAAGCGTGCATGGAACGCAATAAATTGTTGGGTCATTCGAGGCTGCCTGCGCAAGTCGTTATCGCCGGAGATAATGTTCTTTCGCTTCAATTTTACACAACCAACCCCATGCGCGGCCCTTTGTTTGGCATCAAGGCCGATAAGAGGAGAGGGGGGCTGGCGCGCGCTATCTATGATTATGGGGTTGGGATTATTCAAAAAGTCATTTGCGGCGAAACGATTGAACGAAAGAGCGAAGACGGCACGACCCAAGAACCGATTGTTTTGTCACCGGCAAGAAATATGTGGGGAGACGATTTGTCTCATGTGAAAGAGGATTTGCGCGCCAAACTTGGCTGAGCAAACGATTGGCGGCATTTATGAGCCTGCGCTGTCATTGGCGTGGGGATAACTCACGCTCCACAAACATAAACCCTGCGCCGGAGCCGTCGGGCCGCCCTTGGCGCGGTCGCAGGCGGCGAAAGCGGTTTTGAAATCGTCCAGCGTCAGGCGACCTGTTCCGACAAGACACAACGTGCCGGCCATATTGCGCACCTGATGATAAAGGAACGAACGCGCTTCGACCGTGACGATGATTTCCTCGCCGTCTCGCGTCAGATCGCATCGATCCAAAGTCTTGACTGGCGAATTAGCTTGGCAATTCCGGGCGCGGAAGGTCGAGAAATCGTGATGACCGATCAGAACATCCGCTGCTTGCTGCATTGCGCCAATATCCAGCTCATGCGCCACATGCCACGCATACTGATAGTGCAGAGCCAAAGGCGCGCGGCGATTGATGATGCGATACCGATAGCTGCGCTTTAAGGCATCGAACCGCGCGTGGAAATTCTCATCGACCGGTGCGGCGTTCAGGATCGCGATTTTGTTCGGGCGCAAATAAAAATTCAGCGCGTCGCGAATGATGTCGCCGCTGGTTTCCTTATTCAGATCGAAATGCGCCACCTGCGCCCGCGCATGCACACCCGCGTCCGTCCGCCCCGCGACATGCAGCGTAACGATTTCTCCGGAAAACTTCGCAATCGCTTCTTCAAGCGTCTGCTGAACGGAACCCGCATTCGTCTGCCTCTGCCACCCGCAGAATCCGGAGCCGTCATATTCGATCGTTAGTTTCCAGCGGGGCATAGGGAAAGGCCAAAGTCAATTTTTGAACGCCGAACCTGTTTACGATCTTGTCCGTCAGGCTGCAAGGCAAGGAAAAAGGCAAGGAAAAAGCTTGCGTTGTAGTCACAATGGGACTACAATAACAGCAACTGAAGAGGGGAAAGATCATGAACGTCATTGCAGACACCTATGTTCGCGCGCGCATCGACGCGGGAACAAAGAACAAAGCCGCCGCCGCGCTCGGAAAAATGGGGCTTTCCGTATCGGACGCCATTCGCCTCTTGATGTTGCGGATAGCTGACGAAAAGCGATTGCCGTTTGAAGTCAAGGCGCCCAATGCCGCAACGCGTCGCGCCCTTTCGGAACTGGATGCCGGAAAGGCGAAGGGCTTTACCAGCGTTGAAGCTTTAATGGCAGATTTGCATGCGGACGATTAATCGGCCGATCTCTTTCAAGAGAGATTTTAAGCGCGAGGCAAAGGGAAAGCACAGAGCCAATCTTGACGCTAACCTTGCGTCGGTTCTGGCGGCGTTGGCAACGGATGTTCCGTTGGAACCGCATCAACGCGACCACGCTTTAGGCGGTCATTGGCACGGGTGTCGAGAATGCCATATTAAACCTGATTTGCTTCTGATTTATCGCAAACCGGACAGCGAAACATTGGAATTGGTTCGGCTTGGCTCTCATAGCGAACTGTTTGGATAAGACGGAAGGCGCGTTCCCACCTTCAACCTCAATCCGCGCAGCATCGCATCTCCCGCCGTCGCCTTCCCGCCCGCCCTCTGTACCGACAAAAGACGCAAGGCTCCGTTGCCGCAGGCGATAGTAAATGTGTCGTCGAGCAAAGTCCCCGGCTCTCCCGTTTGCCCCTCGACGATTTCCGCCGCCAACAGTTTCACCGTCTCGCCATTCAGCAAAAAGAAACATCCGGGCCAAGGATGCAACGCCCGCAACTTCCGTTCGATTTCAACAGCCGGTTTGTTCCAGTCGATTTTGCCGTCCTCACGCGTCAATTTGGTGGCATAAGTCGCGCCGGTTTCCGGCTGGGGCGTGGGGTGTAAGCGTCCTGCTGTCAAATCGTCCAACGCGCGCACGATCAAATGCGCCCCCACCTCTGCCAAAGCGTCATGCAGGCTTTGCGCTGTCGTCTGATCCGTAATCGGCACGCTTTCTTTCAGCAGCATCGCGCCCGTATCCAGCCCCGCATCCATTTGCATAATCGTGATGCCGCTTTCCGCGTCGCCCGCCAGAATGGCGCGTTGAATAGGCGCTGCGCCGCGCCAGCGCGGCAGAAGCGAGCCGTGAATGTTGAGGCAACCATACTTCGGCGCCGATAAGATCGCCCGCGGCAAAATCAGCCCATAAGCCGCAACCACCGCGACATCGAGATTGAGCGCCGCGAATTTTTCTTGTTCCAGCGGATCGCGCAAAGTTTTCGGCGTGCGCACCTCGATCCCCAAAGCTTCCGCCGCGCAATGCGCCGGAGTTTTCTGCACCTGATGCCCGCGCCCAACAGGTTTCGGCGGCTGGCAATAAACGGCGGCAATGTCGTATTGCGCCTGATGCAAAGCCGTCAGCGCAGTAACCGCAAAATCAGGCGTGCCCATAAAGGCGATGCGGAGAGGAGGGGGGGTCATAGCGTCAACATCACAAAATATGCCCTTCTTCCTCTTTCCTCTCCTTCTCAATCTTCTTCAAAATCATGTCGCGTTTCAGTTTGGAAAGATGGTCGATGAACAGCACGCCGTTCAGGTGGTCGATTTCGTGCTGGATGCACTGGCTCAGCAAATCTTCGGCTTCCAGTTCCTGCTTCTTTCCGCGCGGATCAAGATAGGTCATGCGAATGCGCTTGGGGCGTGTGACGTTGGCGTAATGCCCGGGAATGGACAGGCAGCCTTCGTTATAGGTAAAGGTCTCGACCGGATCGCTCCAGATCACTTCCGGATTGGCCATAAGCAAAGCGCCCTTGCCGTTGCGCTCCTCCGACACGTCGACCGCGATGATGCGTTCCAAAGAACCGACCTGATTGGCCGCAAGCCCGATGCCGTTGCCTTTGTACATCGTCTCAGCCAAATCTTCCATGAATTTGGCGACGCGCTTGTCAATATCCGTCACCGGCTGCGCGACTTGGCGCAGGACTTCGGCGGGGATGATGCGTATGGTGAGATGAGACATTGAAAACCTTTATTGGATTAGAATGGTTATAATATACGACAAGCGTTCTTCCGGCGAAAGGTCTGCCCCATTGAAAAAAGAGGTCGGAATAGAGAAGTCACGCCGCGTCATCTTTCTCAACCGAATCAACCACTTGCAACCCCCTCGGCCTCGTATCAATCGGATCAATCGCCTCCACCAGTTCCTTGCCCTCCTTATGCGCCCCAAAATCGCGCAAGCGCCGCGCCTTGCTTAGCACATTTCTCTCAAGGCTCCCGATCATGCGGTTATAGCTGTCGAGCGTGCCTGAAAGTTTTCTGCCCATATCGCACACATGATCGGTCATCGTCGTGATTGCCGCGTAAAGCTCCCCGCCCAGATCGCCGAGTTTTTGAGCGTTCTCGCGCAAATTTTCCTGCCGCCAGCTTAGCGCCACCGTGCGCAGCAGGGCGACCAAGGTCATCGGCGTCGCCAGCACGACGTTATGCGTCACGCCATATTCGATCAAATCAGGATCGCAATCCAAAGCGCCCGCCAGAAAATGATCGCCCGGCACGAACAGCACCACGAAATCCGCCGAGCCGTCAATCTGATCCCAATAGGCTTTGGCGCTTAAAGCGCGGATATGCTCGCGCACCTGCCGCGCGTGTTTTTCCATCGCCGCGCGTTTGAAATCGTTGTCGTTGCTCTGCGCGCCGTCGAGGTAGGCGGCGAGCGGAACCTTGCTGTCGATAATCACACAGCGGTCGCCCGGCATCCGGATAACATAATCGGGGCGCAAAGCGCCGTCTTCGCCATTGATGTGATGCTGCGCGGAAAAATCGTTGGCATGTTCCGCCATGCCGGTCATTTCCAAAATGCGCCGCACCTGAATTTCCCCCCAGCGTCCCCGCGTGGTAGGCGTGCGCAAAGCCTGCAGCAGTTGCCCCGTTTCGTCGCGCAGCTTTTGCTGGGATTCGTTCGACAGCGAGACCGCCTGCATCAATTCCTTGTAAGCCCCGTGACGCGCGACTTCCAGTTCCTTAAGCTGCGCGTCCATCTTGCTCAGTGTTTCCTTAACAGGCTTGATCAGCTCATCGATCGCGACGGATTTTTTGTCGAGGGTCGCGGCCGCCGCCAGCTCACTCTGCTTCAATCGGCTTTCGGCCAGTTGCAGAAAGCTTTCGTGGCTCTGGCGCAACGTCTCGGCTGCGATCGAGCGGAACCTGTCCCCCCATTGCGTCTCATTTCCTGCCCGTGCGCGCGTCGCCAGCCAAACGGCTGCAGCGCCGAAAATCAAGCCGAGGAACAAGGTGAGGATGAGATAACCTGTGATTTGCATGATTCACCGTTTGGGGAGGTCGAATCACGTTATAACCGATTCGAAGCAGGAAAGGCGAGGGGAGTGCGATAACGGGGCAAAATCAGAAATCGCAATGACCACAGATGTTGGCTGAATGCCTTCTTTGCGGAGGAGGGGCTGTTCGCTTTATACACAGCTCACCAAACCACGAGCCGTACCCGATGAGGAAACTTCCGACAGGAGAGCCGAACGTCTTAATAAGGCCCGTGCCGTGGAGAAACCATCCCTACGCCTATCGAGAAATTCCGGCTCGTCAATGAAGAGAACAGTTGAATTTATATGCAAATCAATATGTTGCAGGCATGATCTGCGGCGCCGGTTGCGGTCGAGACGGGGAAAGTTTTTAACTTTCTGCATCTTAACCTTGCATCAAGGTTTTTGTGGCAAGAATCGGAAGCTTTGTTTGCAGATCCTGCGTTATTTTCTTAACAATGCTGCAGCACAGCACGAATGATGGTTCTTGCGAAAGCGGATTTCAGCGAGAGCGCCAAAGAAGAAAATCTACAACACGCATCGACAAGGCGCGTATCTTGAAGAGAAGACCCACAAAAGGAGACAAACGTGAGTCAATTGTCCACCCTGAGAGTTCTGATTGCCGACGACCATTTTTTGATCCGGCAATTTGTCCGCAATACGCTGAAAGAATCGAAAATCGAGAACGTTCAGACGGCGGCTGACGGCAACGAGGCGATCGACCTTGTGCAAAAATCCCGTCAGGCAGGACAGCCTTACGACATCGTTTTCCTTGATTGGAACATGCCGACGATTTCCGGGCTTGAGGTTTTGAGTTATTTCCGCGCCAAGCCTGAATATGCGGACACGGCTTTCGTCATGTTGACTGCGGAATCCGAACAGCAAAACATCATGAAGGCGATCAAGGCCGGTGCGACTTCTTACATCGTTAAGCCGGTTTCCCCCGCCGATCTCGGCAAGAAGTTGTTCGAAATCAACGAATGGCTTAAACGCAAGCGCCAGGTTTCCGGCGGCATTTTCGGTTAAGGGGATCTCCCGCATGTCCCATCCGCAAAAACAGCTTTCCCTTGACGAGGTTCTGGCAAAGGATATCACCCTCGCCGTCATTCGCTCGCTGCGCGAGACTTTCGCCATCGACGTCATTGCGGGCGTCCCCGAATTCGGCGACGGCATGGTGTCTCTCGTCGGCGATATTTCCGGCATCATCGGCATGGTGCAGAAGCAGCTTGAAGGCACGTTGCTGCTTTGCATGACGTTCGAGACGGTGCGCGACATATTGCCGCAAGTCGTCGGCAAATCTGTGACGGTAACGCATGAAATGGCGGTCGATGCCGTCGGCGAATTGACGAATATGATCTTCGGTCAGGTCAAAAACGAGCTGAACCAGCGTGAATATCAGATCAAGCTAGGTATTCCTTGCGTCGTGACCGGTAAGGGGCACTTTGTCTGCCAGTTCCATCGCGGCAAATACATGATTATCCCGTTCCATCTTGATGGGCAGTTGTTTCAGGTCTACGTCGCTTTGCATGAGAAGCCTGCGGCGGTCGCCAGCGAGGATTAGCGGATCGCCTTACGGCTCGCCTGCCGCACATATTCAGATTGAAAGATTTTTATGTCCGAAATGAGTGACCTGTCCACGATCATCGTCGAGGCGACGGCTCAGCCGAAACCGCCTGTGGGGCGTCGTCGTTCCGTCCTTAACGCGGCGGCGCGTCAGGTGGACGTCCTGCATACCTCTCTTATGGGGATGACGGCGATTGTCATTGTCCTGATGCTGGCTGTCGCGCTGCCGGTTTTCGGTTATGCGCCGGTGACGGGCAAAGGCAGCTTTTACATTATCGCGGCGACGACGTTCGGCGGCATCGCGTATCTCTATTACCTTAACTACACGGTTTACAAGCTGGTCAGCGACCACGACCGCCTGAACGAGGTGCTTGTCAACAGTCTGGGGCAGGGCTTTCTGTCGTTCGGGCCGGACGGCGTATGCGACGATGTTTATTCGCAGGCGTGCCTCGATTTGCTGGAAGAGGCGCCGTCCGGCAAAAACATCATGGATGTGTTGCGCGTACCGGAAGAAGGACGCCAGGATTTCAGGGATTGGCTCGATGTATTGTTCATGCCCGATCATGCGCTTGGTTTTCAGGATGTCGTTAATTTTCTGCCGCAATTTTTTCCGCATCCCGAAAAGCGCCGCGTGACCCTCGTATACAGGCCGATTTATTCCAGACCCCGCGTTCTGGAACGTGTGGTTTTAATCGCGACCGACGAAACCGAAGAACATGAAGCGCAGCAATTGGCCAAGCAGCGGCAGGACTTTGCCGATATGATTTGCCGCATCTTCCGCGAGCGCAACCAGTTCTTGGCCACGATCACGCATGTGCGCACGTTTCTGGAGCAAGCGGCCATCCCCGTGTCGCGCGAGGAATCGACGTCGATCATGCGCCTGTTGCACACCTTGAAGGCGGCGGTGAAGCATTTTCATCTCAAAGACCTTGCCGAAACGGTGCACACGCTGGAATCCGAATTGCGCAGCGAGGCCATAACCTCCGACGAACAGTTTATGCAGGTGATGGAGGCGGGACGCCGATGCATCGGCAAGGAACTGTCCGACGTTCTTGAAAACATCAAGGATTTGATCGGGCAGGATTACGAACGGCGCGGCAATACGCACGAAATCGAGGAAAGCGCTTTGTACAGCTTTGCTCTGGTCATGGGCGTGGCGGGCGTCAAATCCGATGTCATTGATCACTATATGCGCTTTATCGTCGCGCGGCCGATCGAGGATTGCATCCGCCAGTTTGAGCGTGAATTGGTTGACCTTGCCGAAATTACCGGCAAACAGCTGAAGCCGGTCAGGTTTTGCGGCTCCAATCCGCCGATCCTTACGCGCAATTTTCAGGCGCTGCTTTTCTCCTTGACGCACATCTCCCGCAACATCATCGATCACGGCATCGAACCTGCCGTAACCAGATTGGCGCGCAACAAGGATCCCGCCGGATTGGTAACAGTTACCACCGATGTTGTGACAAGCGAGGGGAGCGATAAGAAATGGCTGGCGTTGTCGATTGCCGACGATGGCTGCGGCATCGATCCGGCGCGCGTACGCGCCAAACTTTCCGCCGTGTCGCCTAACGGCGCGTGGCGCGAACAGGACGATCACGCCGTGATCCAGAACGTTTTCTCGTTCGGTTTCTCAACCCGCGACTGCGCAACTGAGCTGTCGGGCCGCGGCGTTGGGATGGAAGTTGTCGAGCGCGAGGTTAAGGCCTTGGGCGGCACGATCGAGGTCTTCTCCGAACTTTATCGCGGAACCAGATTTGAAATACGGGTGCCGTATTCGCTGGAGGTTTAGGAAAGAAATACGGCGCTTTTTTCGCAGGCACGGCTTCCAGCCGCGACCTTTTTGTGTTTGCGTCAACAGTCGCGGCTGGAAGCCGTGCCTGCGAGAGGATAAACTTCACCCCTCATCCTTCCCGCCAAATCTGTTCATATAATGGATAAAGGCGTCTTCCAAAGACGGTTCCGCCTTCGTCCATACCAACCCTTTCTTTCTGCAATAGGGCGCTAGCACAGCCTCCAGCGCCGCGCCGTCCGTGCCGCTGATATGAAGCGTTTCGCCGAAAGGGGCAATGGTTGCGACGGCGGGATTGTCTTCGATCTCGCGCATCAACTTGACGAGACCAGCGCCGCGCACCGTCCATGTCGTCAGCCCCGCATGCGCCACAACTTCCTCCACCGTGCCTTCCACCATCAGATGCCCATAGGCGATGTAAAAAATGGCATGGCAACGTTCGGCCTCGTCCATGTAATGGGTGCTGACAAGAACGGTCAGGCCGCGATCCGCCAATTCGTGAATCCGATCCCAAAAATCGCGCCGCGCCTGAGGATCGACCCCCGCCGTGGGTTCGTCCAGCAGCAAAAGTTCAGGCTCATGCAAAATACAGGCCGCCAAAGCCAGCCGCTGTTTCCACCCTCCCGACAATCGTCCCGCCAGTTGCGTCCGGCGCGCGTCCAGATGCATGCTTTTCAGAACCTGTTCGATGCGCTCTTTAGGGTTGTTCAGATCGAACATTTCCGCGACGAAAGCGAGGTTTTCGTAAACGCTCAGATCTTCCCAATAACTGAATTTCTGGGTCATATACCCCGTGCGGCGCTTGATCTTGTCCGATTCCGTCAGAAGATCGAGCCCCAGACAGGAGCCTTCGCCCGCGTCGGGCGTAAGCAGTCCGCAGATCATGCGGATGGTCGTGGTCTTGCCGCTGCCGTTCGGCCCCAGAAACCCATAAATTTTTCCGCGCGGCACGCGCAGACTGACATGATCGACGACAGTCTTGTCCCCGTAACGTTTAGTCAAGCCGCGAACGTCTATGGCAAAGGCGGAATCGTTCATGGCTGCGTGAGCGTAATATCGACCGGCAAGCCCGGGCGAAGGGCGGGATCGAAAACCTCCGGCTTCGCTTCAAGCATGAAGACCAGCTTGTCGCGCGATTCCACGCTGTAAATAACCGGCGGCGAATATTCGCTTTGCGACGCGATATAGCTGATCTTCGCCTTGATCGAGGGCGCGCACCCGTCGCAATGCACAGCGATGACTTGGCCGAGCGGAAAGCGCGACAGCTCGGCCTGCGGAACGAAGAAACGGATTTTGACATTTTCCGGCGGCAACAAACTGACGATGGGATCGCCCTCTTTCACATATTCGCCGCTGCGATAATAGGTATCCTCAATGCGTCCCGCCGCTGGCGCGAGGGGTTCTGCTTCCTGAATTTGTTTTTTCATCTGAATGACTTTTTGTTCCGCCATGTGAACAGCAGCTTCGTCCGATTCAAAAGAAGCTTTTTTAGCCTCCAGATCGGCCTTACTCATCCCTCCGGGATCGACCAGAGTCTTTGCGCGCCTAAATTCGTCGCGCGCGGCCGCAAGGGCGGCTTTGGTCTGCGCGACCTCGTTCAGGTTCGAGGCCAGCGACGCGTTAAGGTTAGTAAGATCCAAAGCAAACAGCTTGTCGCCTTTAACGACCGACTGTCCCCGCGCAACGGACAAAACATCCAGAACGCCCGGCGTTGTCGGCGCGATGTAAACATATTCGCCTTCGACATAGCCGTTATAGGTTTTCTGTTCCGGCTGGCATCCGGCCAGAACGACAAGAAACAGGCAAAAGCCAAGGTTTTTCATAAGTTCTCCAGATTAACCAAGGATAACATATTGATTTCCAATCTTTCATGTTTTACGATGCCTCGCGATCTTCAGAATAGGAGCAATTTATGAAAATGTCATTTTCTTTCAAGGCATGCCTTGGTTTAAGCCTTATTGTTTGTTGCCTCGTCTCGTACCCCGCGTTGGCCTTTGACTCGCTGTCCGGGAATTGGAGGGGCGGTTATCTCGGCCTCTCGGTTGGCAACGCATCGGCGAGTTTCACCAATCAATCAGGCGTTTTGGGGCCGTCCGGCAGCGGCGATTCGCTCATCAGCGGCGGCGACATTGGCGTGAACTGGGAAACGAACCGGCTGGTATTTGGCATCGAAGGCGATGGCGCCGGACTTTTCATCAATTCGCAATCGAACGGAGTCGTCACCCACGAAACATGGATGGCGTCTATTCGTGGGCGCGCAGGGTACGATGTGGGGCGCCTTATGCCTTACTTCACATCGGGGGTGGCGTGGACCAATACCGTGTCGGAACTGCAGTCCGGCGCAAGGTCGCATGAGGATCTCGATGCCGGTCTTGCGATCGGCGGCGGCCTCGACCTTTCGCTTTCGCCGCGCGTGATCGGCCGCATCGAATATCTCCATGTCGACGTTCCCAATCAGACCGCAACGATTCAGGACACAGCCGTCACCGGCGGGTCGAGCAACGACATTGTGCGGGTCGGATTTAACTACAGGTTTTAAGCAACAAGCCGCTAAAGCTTTTGCCCTGAAAGGGCTTTCCAAAAATCTCGACTTTGATTTACGTTCTGCTATAAAGACCAGCCTTTGGAATTGGCTGTAGAGAAAGCACAAGGAAATTTCTATAACAATTTCAATGACCGGAGAGGTGGCAGAGCGGTCGAATGCGGCGGTCTCGAAAACCGTTATAGGTCTATGCCTATCAAGGGTTCGAATCCCTTCCTCTCCGCCAGCCCTATCCAAAATGGATAGGCTGTTTTTGGAAAACGACTTTGTAAAACGTATGCTCATGTCGAAACGGTGTTTCGTCCACCCTGCTTTCTTCTTTTCCTAACAAGATTATTTGAGCACCATTTCTTTTCAATACATCTTTCAAGTGTTCCCGCGATTCTTGATGAAATGTCGTTTTTTTGTCCAGATCCTCAATCCTTATATCGAAACCCACTACTCCGATGCCCCCTGTTTCTAAGACTCTGATAAACTCAGGAATGCTTTTATTAATGTCAGTGTAAAACAGGGTATTTATGGAAAAAACCACATGAAAAGATTCATCCTTATATGGCAAGGCTTCAGCATCGCCCATTGTGAAATTCAGGTTTGGAAAGGTTGTCTTCGCTGCTTGAATAAATCCTCCATCAACATCAACGCCTTCTGCCTTAAATCCTAGTTTCGTAAAATTGACCACTTCAATTCCTTCTGCGCATCCCACATCAAGGAGCTTCTTGCCGTCAGTTTCTGCATGTACTTGTTTGATCAATTCAAAATACTGCCCAGCAGGAGAAACACGCTTGACCCAATGTTTGCTTGCATCGGCAACACCTAAATAATCAGATTTATCCATCGTTGCATTCTTTCCGTTTGTGATCAGAATTAATTCCTGTTGTAACAGGAAGGGGTGTGAGCTGCCCCCCAAAATTTAGACCAGTGATATAAGGTCCCTAAACGAGTACGGAATGGGAACGAAAATGACTGGAATAAGGAAGAACCGCGCGAAGGCGCGTTTGTCGCACGGCGATGCCGTCCTGCCGGGGCTAGCAATAGAAGCGGCGCTTTGCGGCCCCGCGAAAATGGATGAAGCGATTGATTTAGGACTTGACTCAAACCGTCCCATATAAGGTTCTAACTCCCCGTCGCTCTCATTCCTTCTCCCTTGCTTGCCAGACACGCCGTGGCTTGCGTCGCCATTAACCGTTCTTCGTTGGCGGGGATGATCAGGACTCGGGGGATGTTCAGGAATTTAAGGTGTTCCAGAATGGCTTCGCGCACGGGCTTCGCGTGTTCGCCGATGCCGCCGGTGAAGACCAGACCATCAATCCCGCCGATGGAAACCGCCGTCGACGCGATAAACTTGGCGATATAAAGCGCGAAATAATCCAGCGCATATTTGGCCTGAGGGTCTGAACTGTCCAAAAGCTCTTTGACATCGTTGCTGACGCAAGACATGCCTTTAAGCCCGGACTTCCTGTAAAACATATCCTCGACATCGTCGAGTTTCATGCCGAGCGCGCGCACCAGATAGAAAATAACGCCCGGATCGATCGCACCGCAGCGCGTGCCCATCGGCAAGCCGTCCAGAACGGACAGGCTCATCGTGGTGTCGACGCTTTTGCCGTTCTTGATCGCGCACAAGCTCGACCCGTTGCCCAGATGCGCGATAACGACGCGCCCCGCGGCCAGATCGGGATAATCCTTTTTCAGCGTCTGCGCCGACCAGTCATAAGACAGGCCGTGAAAACCGTAACGACGCACGCCTTTATCCGTAAGTTCCTTGGGAATGGCGAAATTGGTGAGCTTGGGATCGCGATGCGCGTGGAAGGCGGTGTCGAAACAGGCGACTTGCGGAAGCATCGGCAAAAAACGGTTGACGATGCCGACGGCGGCCAGATGATGCGGCTGATGCAACGGCGCGAGGGGGATAAGCTTTTTCAGCTTATGGAAAATTTCCGACGTTATGATCGTCGGCTCCAGAAATTCCTCGCCGCCATGCACAAAGCGATGCGCGACGGCGGTAATTTTCCATCCCGCGTCGAGGCTGTGAATCCAGCCGATAATCTTGCGCACCGCGTCTTTTTGCAAAGATTCCGGCGGCATCGCCATCGAGATTTTCTGATCAACCCCGGCGCGCGATGCGACGAAATAGTGCAGTTCGTCAGCGATCTTGCGTTTGGCGCGCCGCAGCAAGGCTTTGGGATGCAACGGCGTCGTGACTTTTTCGCTGGTTTCGTCGCGCTCGGCGACGAAAATCGGATGGCTTCCGATACCGGTCACGCTGCCGGTCGCGAGGCGCGGCAGGTCCTTGTCGCATCCGAAAAGCTGAAACTTAACGCTCGACGAACCGGCGTTGAGAACGAGGATGGTGTTGATCATTTGTAACTCCCAATATGGTGAGATTTGACTCCCAAGCCGGAGAAAAGATTCCCTCTCACCCCACTTGGGGGGAGAGGGTTAGGGTGAGGGGGGACGTGGAGAATATAAACCACTCTCTCCCCCTCACCCCCCAGTCCCTCTTATTTCAACCGCCCCTCTCTACGAGCCTGCGCCACCAAAACCGCCAGCGCGCAGGACAGAAGCCGCGTGCGCAGGTTATCGGCGCGGCTGGTCAGGATGACCGGCACGCGCGCGCCCATAACGATGCCCGCGGCATCGGCGTGGTTGATGAACGTCAGTTGCTTGGCCAGAATGTTGGCCGCTTCGATATCCGGCGCCAGCAAAATATCGGGATCGCCCGCGACAGACGATGTGATCTTTTTTTCAGCCGCCGCATCCTTGCTGATCGCGTTGTCGAAGGCCAAAGGCCCGTCGATAAGGCAATCGGGGATTTGCCGACGTTCAGCCATTTTGCACAAAGCCGCGGCGTCCAAAGTCGCCTGCATTTTCGCGTTAACAACCTCGACGGCGGCCAGCACCGCGATTTTCGGCAGACGGTCTTCTTTCGTCAGCGAACGCCAAACGTCGCAGGCGTTCTGGCAAATATCGGCCTTGGTTCCCAGATCGGGCGCGATGTTAACGACCGCGTCGGTGATAATCAGCCATTTGTGATAGCCCGCCGTATCCATGACATAGGAATGCGACAAGCGCCGCCCTGTGCGCAGCCCCTTATTCGTGACGATGGGGTAAAGCACTTCGTCGGTGTGCAAAGAGCCTTTCATAATCGCTTGCACGTCGCCGGACGCGGCCAGTTCGGCGGCCTTGTCGGCGGAGGCGTGGCTGTATTCGGTATCGACGATTTGCCAAGCCGATATATCAACGTCGATTTCAGCGGCGACTTTTTTGATTCGCTCGGCAGGGCCGACCAGAACCGGCGTGATCAGGTTTTCCTGCGCGGCGTTCAAAGCAGCCTTTAACGACAGTTCGTCGACCGGATGCACCACGGCGGTGGCGACAGGGGGCAAAGCGGCGCAGGCATTCATCACCGTATGATACCGGTCATGCGTATGAACCTGAATTTCGGGAGGATCTTCACCGGAGAATGCGGGTGTCTTATCGGTCATAGGGGCTGACCCTTTCTGTTCAAGAGGAATTGCTGCGTTGTAGCATGAAATGGTTAATGGGAGGTGAAGCGAGGGGCTAAGACATTCCCCGCTAATAAAACCGCTGTAAAAACAAGCTTGTACGAAAGTATTATTTCAAATATATTCCATAATGGATATTTTGATAAAGAATAAGCATCAGGAGGAAAATTAATGAGCAGGTATCAGGTAGAGGTAGACTTTGCTCGTGCCGTTCTTGGAGCGCTCGCCCTCCTTGGCAGAAGCGATACCAATGGACAGCAGCCCTCAATAAATGTGCTGGAGTTGTGGCGTCTTGTTGAAGCTAGGCTAGGCAAGCGAGTTTCCGGGAAAAAGTTTTGCACCCAAATGACTATTCTTGCGCGTTTAAATTATGTATACACACGGTCAAAAGTTGTAGGCGATCAAAGGCCAACTTATGATGAAAAATGGGCGGCACAATTTGATGCATGGATGGGCGACCGCGGACAAGCTCTTCGCATTTTCTTGGCCAATTCTAGTGATGAACCAGAACAAGTCAGGCGACGCAAAATGGCGATAAGTATGCCTAAACCCTCGATCCCTGAAAGAATCCATTACCATCTGCAACAATTTCGCAAGTGTTTATATCCGGTCGTTTAGATCGACTTCCCCGTTTGTTTGTGTATTGCCGCTTCCTATACGCCTGTGCCGCCCCAATAAAATCGCGCTTACCACCCGTCAAATTTTCTTGACGCACAAGAATCGGATGTGATTCAAGGATTCTCCACAAATTTTGGAGGTTCTGATGGGCAGGTCGGACGCATTGGTGAAAGCCATTGAGGATGATTTTAAACGGAAACATCCCC
>JARLJD010000139.1 GCA_031291395.1 Alphaproteobacteria bacterium
CGGATCGCCGGGCAGTTTCTGGTCGTTCACGTCGAGCTCCGTCACGGCGACGCGCAGCCCGAGCGCCTTGATGTCCCGCAGCATGGCCTCCAGACCAGACAAGTCCAAACGCTTGGAGGCGTCGAGATGCGATTGCAGGCCGATCACGTCTATGGGAGCGCCAGCCTCCCGAAGCGTGCGTATCAGCCCGAGGAACAACGCTCGTTTTTTCTTTTGGTCCGGATCGTCGTACTCGAACCCATATTCATTCAGACAAAGAAGGCTGCCGGGCGCAGCACGGCGCGCATTGATAAAGGCGTCGCGGATGAAGTTGGGGCCGGCCTTTTCAAGAAACGGCGATTCTCGCAATCCGTCGGGCCGCGGGCTGCGGGGGTGAACAGGCTCGTTCACGACATCCCATCGCTTGACGACATCGGCATAGCGTTGAACGGTCTTCGTGACATAAGCGCCAAGGGCCGCCACAAAATCATTCGGCTCGGCGACCTTCGCCCAGGCGGGAACTGAATAGTACCAGGCCAGCGTATGCCCGATCATGCCAAGGCGTTGAGCGCGACAAAAAGCAGCCGCGGCATCGAGGGAAGCATAGCGATATTCGCTGGGGGCGCTCGGCTGAACGGCAGCCCAATTGAAGTCGTTGCCGGGAGAGAGAAGGCTGCACTCGACCGCGAGCCGATCAAAATAGGGCCTCTCCTCGCCAAGCCGGCCGCCCGGCTCGCAAAGTCCGAACAGAATTCCTGATTTTTCGCCAATTCTTTTCAGCGACGTGTCCGGTTCGATGGTCTCCGGCTGAGCGGCTGCGCCGGCGGCTAACCCGAAGCTGTTCGCTGCCGTCGCGATGCAAAGCCTGCCGAAATCCCTGCGCTTCATGAGTGCCACGAGATAGCCCTATCCTTCACTTATGAATAGCTTTTCGCATTCATGTTACATCCGAAATATGTCATTCCAAACAAGAAAAGCTCGACGCGCCTCACTGAGGCGATGTGGCGCCTGCATACACATACCGAAATGTGGAACTTTAACATCATTTTTGCGTTTTTATTCTGTAAAATAAGCCGTACTATCACTTTATGTTTTCAGAATCGCGGCTTGATTGACGCAGAACGGACTCAAGCCTCGTCGATTTGAACAATCTGAACTTTTCCGACCTGAAATATCCTTTGCTACGAGCGCGCGGATGCGTCTGACAGCCGAGGTCATCGAAGGCGCCCGACGATATCGATCGCGGCGGCTGGCGGCGGATTTTCGGAGCCGTTGCAACCGACGCCGCCAGCTTTTCATTGCAAGAGAACTGAACGCCCGCTTCGGCGCGAAGGTAAGAGTTTCCTGCAATGCAAGCGTGGCTGTTTGCGGCCGAACGGCGCACCCGGTATGCGCATTTTAGCTAAATTGTCAGGGCGGCAGCGAACCGCTATAGCTATAATGTCGACGAGCGTCGGAACCGGCGAGCGCTCAGCCTCACCCACGAGGCTTGACGCCAAAACTTGTTAAATCACGTTGTTTTTTTTGCTGCATCAAGATACGGCCATGTCTATTTTAAAAAATGGCCATGTTCTGACTAATTATTAACGTAATTTAAAATAGATATGCAGAAGAAATATGAAGTCGGGATGGGGCGTTTTTTTTGGAGAGGCGA
>JARLJD010000140.1 GCA_031291395.1 Alphaproteobacteria bacterium
GCCGCGACTGTTGCCTTAAAAACAAGAGGTCGCGGCTGGAAGCCGCTCCTACGAAAAAAGCGCAGTTACTTTTTCTTCCTGTTCTGATACCAAACAACCAACAACCGGAAACAGACGATCAGCAGGAAAAGCCCCAGCATCGAAAGTGTGATCTGGCGGACGCTTCCTTCGACGACCGTGTTTTTGTGGTGCATATGGGCGATAACGTCACCGAAAAGAAAGCCAAAGCCGGTAAAAGCCGCCGCCCAGATAAAGGCCGCCAATGCGTTCCAGTACATGAATTTCCGCGCCGATAAATGGCTCATGCCGATCGCAAGGCCGCTGATATTGCGCACGCCGTACATAAAGCGATAGGCAAGGATAAAAGCGGCGGCGTGCCTTTCGAGCCAACCCAGCGAACGGTCGATCGCCGGTTTCATTTTGGGCAGATGATCGAGGATGCGCAAGCCATAGCGGCGGCCAAGGAAGAAGAAGAATTGATCGCCGCAAAAAGACCCGCTCCACGACGCCAGAAACAGGAGCCAGACATTTAGCATTCCCTTCTGAGCCGCGAGGCCCGCGAAAATCACAAAAGTCTCGCCCTCCAGCACCGTCCAAAGGAAGGTGATAAGGTAGATCAGGTCTCCGTGGTGGTGGATGAGGAGGCGGATGTCGTGCATCAGGATCAGGGGTCAGAATTCAGGAAGAAGGACAGCTTCGGCACATCCCTGAATGCGGCATGCCACCCTCTACTTATACGCAACCTTCTTCACCTCATACCCCTTCCCGCCTTTGGGCGTCGCAACCTCGACCGTGTCGCCGATGGTTTTGTTGATCAGCGCGCGCGCGAGGGGGGAGGAGATCGACAATAGGCCGAGTTTGACGTTGGATTCATCGTCGCCTACGATTTGATAGGTCACTTCTTCCTCGGTGTCGTCGTCGATCAGCGTGACGGTCGCGCCGAATTTAATGGCGTTGCCGGACATGCTGGAGACGTCGATAATTTCGGCGCGGCCTATTTTGTCTTCCAGTTCCTGAATGCGGCCTTCGATGAAGCTTTGGCGTTCGCGCGCCGCCGTGTATTCGGCGTTTTCCGACAAGTCGCCATGTTCGCGCGCCTCGGCGATCGCCTTGACGACCGCGTGGCGTTCGACGTTCTTCAGCTTCTTCAATTCCTCCTCAAGCCGATCATAGCCAGATTTGGTCATGGGGACTTTATCGTTCATAGAGACCTCATTTTTAGCAAAAACAATCGTCATTCCGGCTTTCGCCGAAATGACGAGCGTCTTGAAACTATGCCTGAATCGGGAAAACTTCAAGGCTGGACGGCAAGCTTTTTCCGCGGGCGGAAAACCAGCCAATAGGCAGGCAGACCCAACGATCCGAACAAAACGCCGAAAAGAACGGCGCGCGCCACGCCAAAATGGTCGGAAACGGCCCCAATGACAAGGGCTGTTATCGCGTACAGGATGCTGCCCACGAAAGTCGCGACGGAACCCATCGTGGCGCGCTGCGCATCCGTGAATTCGTCCTGCATCAATTTATCGGTCGCAACCACCGAAAGCCCGTAAAACAAACAGCCGGTCATGAAAATAGCGGGCGAAAAAACGTTAGCAATAAGAGCGGCAATAACATGCGTAACCGTCCAAAAAGCTTCTGAAATCACGAGGAGAAAGGGCGCTTTCAAACGGTCGATCAATTTGCCGGAGAACCAGAAGCCAAGAACGCCTCCTGCATTGTTGACGCTGCGGTAAATGCCAAGCGCCCACATGGGCCACAGTTGGCTGATGAACACATTCCTGAAATGAAAAGACGCTTCGCCCGCGCCGAAACTGAAAGCCTGCCCGATCATGACGAGCAATAATTTCGGATTGCCTTTGATCTGCGCCAGCGCTTCCCTCAGATGCAGCAAAGTTTCGTGTCGTTGATTGCTGCGCCGCGGCGGATCGACAAATCCGAAGCTGACCCCTGTCGCCAGCATTTGCGGGATGATCCCGGCGATAAAAATCAGCCGCAAGCCATAAGGCGTCATAAAACAACTGCAAATGGCGGAAACGCCCAAAGCCAGTTGCGTCATGCTGCCGGTCTTGCCGTGGAAATGGTGAAAATGCCCTTCGCTTTGGTCGAACTGCAACGTTTCGTAAAGCATCGCCGTATTGTTCCCGTTGAACAAACAGGAACTGCACCCGCACAAGACCGCGCCGAGCGCCAACAAAGCCGCTGCATGCGCCGCTGCGTAACAGGCGACGCCAAGCGTCATGCACAAAGAACCGAGCGCGATCGTTTTCGTGCGCCCGATTTTGTCGGACATGATCCCTGTCGGAATATCAAGTATTGCCGAGCTAACATTCTCAATTGCCAAAATCATCATCCCTGCGGTGTAGGATCCCAAAATCTGGCTAAAGAAAATGGCGGTATAGGCTTGCTGAAATCTGAAACAGGTCAGGAAATTATGCCAATACAGCAAGCGAATATTGCGACGCATAAAATTCCCGGCGGTTATGACGCGTTCAAATAAGCCTGAATCGGCGAGACTTCAAGACTGTCTGTTTGCAACGCGGCGATCGCCTCGATAGCGGCCCGCGCGCCCGGAATCGTCGTGTAATTCGGGATTCCGCGCATGAGGCCTGTGCGGCGGAGGCTGAAGCTGTCGGCGAGCATTTGCGAGCCGCTGGCCGTCGTGTTGATCATCATATGCACGTCGCCGTTGATCAACGCGTCGACGATATGCGGCTGGCCTTCGTAGACTTTGTTGATGCGGCGCACCGGCACGCCCGCCGCCTGCAACGCCGCTGCCGTTCCCGCCGTCGCCACCAGATCGAAGCCTAGATTGACCAGTTGCCACGCCAGAAGAATAGCGGCCGCCTTGTCGCGATCCTTGACCGAGACGAAGCATGTGCCTTTCAAAGGCAGATGGATTCCCGCGCCCATTTGCGCTTTGGCATAGGCGCGGGCGAAGTTGCGGTCGACGCCCATGACCTCGCCGGTCGATTTCATTTCGGGGCCGAGGACGACATCGACGCCCGGAAAACGCGCGAAGGGAAACACGGGGGTTTTGACGGACAGATGCGGCTGGGTGTGGTCGCTTGTGTCTATATCTTTCAGCCGTTCGCCTGCCATAATCCGCGCGGCGATTTTGGCGATGGGAAGGCCGACGGCTTTGGCGACGAAGGGCACCGTGCGGCTGGCGCGGGGGTTGACTTCGAGGATGTAAATCTCGCCGTCCTTGACCGCGAATTGCACGTTCATCAGGCCGACAACGCCGATTTCGCGCGCCAGCAGTTCCGCCTGACGCGAGATTTCTTGCACGATCTCCGGCGGCAGGGAATGCGGCGGCAAAGCGCAGGAACTGTCGCCGGAATGAACGCCCGCTTCTTCGATATGTTCCATAACGCCCGCGACAAACGTATCGGAAGCATCGGCCACGACATCGACATCGACTTCGATCGCGTCTTGTAGATAATAATCGATCAAAATCGGATTGCCGTTCGACACATACATCGCTTTTTGCATATAGCGGCGCAAGGCTTCGACGTCGTGGGTGATTTCCATCGCCCTGCCGCCCAGCACATAGGACGGGCGCACGACGACGGGATAGCCGATGCTTTCCGCCACGCGTTCGGCTTCGGCGACGTTGCGGGCGAGGCCGTTGGCGGGTTGCTTGAGATTCAGTTTTTGCAGCAAGGACTGAAAACGCTCGCGGTCTTCGGCCAGATCGATCGCGTCGGGCGACGTGCCGAGAATGGGGATGTTCGCCGCTTGCAACGCGTGGGCGAGCTTCAGCGGCGTTTGCCCGCCGAACTGGACGATGACGCCCAAAACCTGCCCGCGCGTTTGTTCCTTGCGGATGATTTCGATCACGTCTTCGGCGGTCAAAGGCTCGAAATACAAACGGTCGGAGGTGTCGTAATCCGTCGAAACGGTTTCGGGATTGCAGTTGATCATAATCGTCTCAAACCCCGCTTCGCGCAGAGCCATAACCGCGTGGACGCAGCAATAATCGAATTCGATCCCCTGCCCGATGCGGTTCGGCCCGCCGCCGAGGATGACGACTTTTTTGCGGTCGGAAACGTCGGCTTCACATTGCGGCGTTGAAAGGCCGTTGCCTTCATACGTCGAATAAAGATACGGCGTATGCGACGCGAATTCCGCGGCGCAGGTGTCGATGCGTTTGAACACGGGAACGACGTTCAACGCGCGGCGCGCAGCCGCGACTTCAGCTTCTTTTACTCCCCAAAACAAGTCATACTTTGTGGCAGGATCTATTGCATTTCCATAGGCAAGTTGCGCCAGCCGCGCGTCGCTGAAGCCCATTTGCTTGAGGCTCTGCCAGCCTTGCGCGTCTTGCGGCAAGCCTTTCGCACGAACGTCCGCTTCCACGACAAGAATCTCGGCGATGCGGTCGAGGAACCAAACATCGAATTTGCAAATCGCCGCGACCTGAGCCGTCGTCATGCCGCGCCGCAGCGCTTCGGCAATAACCAGAATGCGATCCGAAGTCGGACGCGCCAAGGCCGCGTGAATGTCCTTGATGTCGGCATGTTTGAGTTGGCGCATTTCGTTGAAACCGGTCAGGCCGATTTCCAAGCCACGCAGGGCTTTTTGCATCGATTCATGCCAGTTGCGGCCAATCGCCATAACCTCGCCCACCGATTTCATCGCCGTGGTCAGCAAGGGATCCGTTCCGGGGAATTTTTCAAACGCGAAGCGCGGGATTTTGGTGACGATGTAATCAATCGTCGGCTCGAACGCCGCGGGCGTGTCGCCGGTGATGTCGTTTTTGAGTTCGTCGAGCGTATAGCCGACCGCGAGTTTCGCCGCGATTTTAGCGATCGGAAAACCCGTCGCTTTGCTAGCCAAGGCCGAG
The DNA here is from genome assembly GCA_031291395.1 of Alphaproteobacteria bacterium. Classification (GTDB taxonomy): domain Bacteria; phylum Pseudomonadota; class Alphaproteobacteria; order UBA9219; family UBA9219; genus CAIXLI01. Next base: position 4,847 of record JARLJD010000140.1, read on the forward strand.
GACCGGCTGACGCGCGGGTTCATTTCGATCACGACCATACGCCCGTCTTCGGGGCTGATCGCGAATTGCACGTTCGAGCCGCCGGTATCGACGCCGATCTCGCGCAACACCGCGATCGAAGCGTCGCGCATGATCTGATATTCCTTGTCCGTCAGCGTCAGCGCGGGCGCGACCGTGATGCTGTCGCCCGTATGGATGCCCATCGGATCGACGTTTTCGATCGAGCAGATGATGACGCAATTGTCTTTCTTGTCGCGCACCACTTCCATTTCATATTCTTTCCAGCCGAGGACGGATTCTTCGACCAGAACTTCATGCACGGGGCTGGCGGCAAGGCCGCTGGCCGTGATCTCGGCGAATTCGTCGCGGTTATAGGCGATGCCGCCGCCTGTGCCGCCGAGCGTAAAACTTGGCCGGATGATCGCGGGCAAGCCGACATCGGCCAGCGCCTTCTCGGCCTCCTCGCTGTTTTTGACGAGATGGCTGCGCGGGCAAGTCAAGCCGATGCGTTCCATAGCATTGCGGAATTTGGCGCGATCCTCGGCTTTCTCAATCGCCGCGCGGTTCGCGCCAATCAGCTCGATGCCGAGCCGCTCCAGCGTACCGTCTTTGGCCAGAGCCATAGCCGTATTCAGTGCAGTCTGCCCCCCCATCGTCGGCAATAGGGCGTCGGGCTTTTCGCGTTCGAGGATTTTGGCGACGATCGCGGGCGTGATCGGTTCAATATAAGTCGCATCGGCGATTTCCGGATCAGTCATGATCGTCGCCGGATTGGAATTGACCAAAATAATCCGATACCCCTCCTGCCGCAGCGCCTTGCACGCCTGCACGCCGGAATAATCGAATTCGCAAGCCTGGCCTATGACAATAGGGCCAGCGCCGATGATGAGAATGGATTTGAGGTCAGTGCGTTTGGGCATCAGGCGATTCTCTTTGAGGTTTTGGAAGCGGCGCGTTTCTTTACGTTGGGAAACGCGATCAATCTACCTCTTTTCGTTCGAGCCTTGTAAGGGCTTACATGAATTTCTACCGAACGACCAAGCAAAGTCAGCCACGAGGCGAGGCGATCGATCGTCACGCTTTCCATGCGTCCGCGCAGAACCTTGGAAAGTGTTGGCTGATCGGTGTGACATATTTCAGCGGCCTTTTTTTGGCTCAACTGACGTTTTTCGATCGTTTCATCGATCGCGATGATCAGTTTGCTTTTTACGAGCAGCTCCGCAGCCTCCTCCTCCGAAAAGCCGATGTCGAGAAAAACATTGCCGCTGCCACGCGTAATAGAAAGATCGTCATTCATTGTTTTTCCTCGTCCATTAGAAGCGCTTGTTTTAACCTTGCCTGAATTCTTTGGACATCCGGCTTGGGCAAACCAATGCCGGATTTTGATTTCTTCATAAAGACATCCAAAACGTAAATTCCCTTTTTCAGGAACGCCACATACATCAACCGATAGGCATTCGCATCAAAGCTTTCCCGCAGTTCGCAAACGCCACGCCCTAATTGCGGCAACATTTTCATATCATGCGGCGTTTTTCCCATTTGGACTCTTGCCAACTGATAGCCAAAGGAATTTTTTATGAAATGCGACATCTCGGATAAATCTTTTTTACTGCGCCCAACCCAAAAGACATCCCGCATCATTAGAACTTCCTTCCATTCGGAATTATGGCAAAATTACCATATTTCGTCAACTCTTTTCACGCCGCCCTCCTCGCGCCCTTATGCGCCTCGATCATCTCCACGAAACGCTTGAACAAATAATGCGAGTCATGCGGGCCGGGCGATGCCTCCGGGTGATACTGCACCGAAAACGCGGGTCTATCCCTTAACCTCAACCCCTCGTTCGTTCCGTCGAACAAACTGACGTGCGTGACTTCCGCCGTGGCGGGCAATGTTTCGGGCAATACGTGAAACCCGTGGTTTTGGCTGGTGATATCGACTTTGCCCGACAGCAGATCTTTGACCGGATGATTGGCTCCGCGATGCCCGCGGGGGAGTTTGGCGGTTTTGCCGCCCAAAGCCAGCCCCAGCATCTGGTGGCCGAGGCAAATGCCGAACAAAGGCAAGCCGCGATCCAAAACCGCTTGAATGACTGGCACGGCATAAACGCCCGTTGCGGCGGGATCGCCCGGGCCGTTCGACAGAAACACGCCGTCGGGGGCAAGGGCGAATATTTCCTCGGCCGACGTCGTGGCCGGAACCACGGTGACGCGGCAACCGGCGCTGACCAGACAGCGCAGGATATTATGTTTGGCGCCATAGTCGATGGCGACGACGTGATGCTTGGCGCCGTTGGGTTTGGCATAGGCGGCGTGGCCTTGCGGATACCATTTCCATGCGCCTTCGCTCCATTCATAGGCGCGGGGACAGGTGACTTCCTTGGCCAAATCCATCCCTTCCAGCCCGGGCCAGTCGCGCGCTCGGGCTTGCAAGGATTCGATATCGAACCGGCCTTGGCGGTTGTGCGCGATGACGGCATTGGGCGCGCCCAGATCGCGGATGCGGATCGTCAAAGCGCGGGTATCGAGGCCGGAAAGCCCGATCAGATTGCTGCGTTCGAGCCAGTCTTCCAAATGCCCCGCCGCGCGCCAGCTAGACGGCGGCGTGATCTGTTCGCGCAACACTACGCCGCGCACCGACGGTTTTTGCGTCTCGACATCCTGCATGTTGATGCCGGTATTGCCGATATGCGGGAAGGTAAAGGTGATGATCTGTCCGGCATAGCTGGGATCGGTGGTTATTTCCTGATAGCCGGTCATCGAGGTATTGAAACACAGCTCGCCAACAGCTGAGCTTTCGGTTCCCAGCCCCCTGCCCCAAAACACCGATCCGTCGGAAAGAACGAGAACGCCAGTGGCGTTATTAGCCTTGGTTGCGCGCAAAAAGGCGCAGTCCTGTGGAGAAGGATTTGTCATAGTCCTCAGCTTTTTCGGAAACCGTTGCTCAAACGGGATGACACTATGCCGATTCCAACGGCGCGGCGCAACTGAAAAAGAGGGGTAGAAATTTCCCGCAGAAACTTACCTCCCGTCAAATTTTCTTGACAAATACGCCATGAGTTAAGTCCTGACGCTTTCAACGTGTAATAAAAAGCATCCAAAATTCCATTTTTCTTTCTTATTGGGTTAACCGCTAAAGACAGTAATGAACCCATGTTCATAATGTTCTTGACAATAGAAGCCGGCCTTGTAAGTTAATTATGAACCAACGTTCATAACAAAACGCGCCGACCGGCTTAAACAGGAAAGGAACGAATCATGCCATCAATGGACAAAACGGGACCCTTGGGGACAGGGCCAAACGGCAGCGGTCGCGGCGGATGCCGACAATCAGGCGAACTTTTTCGCGGCCCGCAAGAACAACGTTGTCATGGCCGCGGCAAAGGTTTCGGCCGCAGTCGCGGCTGTTGTGCGCATAAGGGGCGAACCCCGGAAGTTTTGTCGCGAGACGAAGAAATCGCCTCGCTTGAAACGCAAATCGCGGAAATCCAGTCGCGGCTGAATGCCCTGAAATAAGATCGCTGCATTAGCTTACTGCGTGCGCATGTAGACGCGGATTAATCGGTGTTTAATGTTTTTCGAGTATCATGCCTACTTGGAAACATTCTTGATTGGAGCACATCATGTCTGACTGCGAACACATAGCTATCTGCGGGTTTTTTAAAAAATACCAAACCACCAAAGATTTGGCCTGCAAAGGTTTTATGCAAAATTATTGTCAAGGTTCCAAGCAAGGCGAATGCAGACGCAAGGAATATAAGAAGGCGCACGGTACGCCGCCTTCCGACGACATGATGCCAAGTGGCCAAATGATTGGCCAGTAAGGTCGCCGTTAAGGCACTCGTTGTGCCAAAAAAAGATACGGATAACAGGCCGACATACATCTTTCTAAAACGACAACGCCAAGGACGTGCTTTCAAATGCAGGATTTGAAAACACGCCTTGGCGATTGCGTCTTGAACTTATTTAACCCTTAGTACAGCGGCGCGATCAGACGGACATTAAGGAAGTCTCCGCCAAAATCGTTGTGCGTCATAAGATTGGCGTTATAGGTCGCCGACAGATTAACCGGCCCGAAGTCATAACCGACGATCGGCCCCATGCCATAGGTCTCACGCGTCGAGTTCACATCCACGCCATGCGACTGATCTTTCTCAAGCTGGTTTTCCTGATAGGCGCCGAGACCAACCGTCCACTTGCCGATCGCCTTGGTCGCCGTGTAATTGACGGCGATCATATTGCCCGAATCGTAGTCGGTTGAGCTGTCTTCAAAGTTGTAGTCGTACTGCAGATCAGCACTGAGATTCCAGCCGTTGTGCAGCCAGCTCACGCCCACATCAGGAGCAAGCGTCCAGAAGCTGTTGCCAGCCCCTGCGCCGCCAGCGGCGGGCGGATGCGCTGCGGACGAGCTTGCGTCATCCACAAAAACCGTAAGCCCCGTCTTGACATGGAAGTCCATAGGCAGCGCCCACGACAACATGCCCGGAACGACAACTGTGTTGAAAGTACCCGTGTGGCCGGTTCCTGAGGTTGCATTCGAATAGACATTCGTATAATCGAACGGCTGGGCGATAGCGACGGCATAATCCGCGCCGAGAATTTTGATTCCCGGGTTCCACAGCAAGATCGGAACGTCGACGGCCACATCAAGCTTCGTGCCGTTAGCATTTCCGCTCCCATTGTAATATTTCCACTGCCCCATATAAAGGTCGTTAATGGCGTAAACGCCCTGCGGCGGCAGCGCGCCGGCCGCCAGGCCTTCATCGACGCCGCGAAGGGCGGGATTCCACAGCTCTTCAGCAAATGCGCTTCCAGCGCCCAGCACGATTGTAGCGGCTAATGCAGCACACACGACTTTCTTCATCGGATACCCCTTTTGTAAGTTTTGTTGGAGAGACTCATAGAGAACGCCTGACTTCGGGTAGCATGACAAACATTAACCAAGTGTTACGTCAATGTAGGATGTACCGATTAGCGCGCTATTGTTCGGGGGTGTTGCATGAAAACACTTAGCAGGCGCAGCATATCCAGCTGGATGCGTTATTAATCATCACAATTTGAGACTTTTCGTAGGAGCGGCTTCCAGCCGCGATCTTTCTGTTTTAACAGCTTTTGCAGCTGGAAGCTGTTCCGACGACGAATCGCAATTTATGTCGCGCCGCTGGAAAGTTGCGGGAATCATCGCGTGGCAATCTGTCCTACTGCCTCTTTTCCACCCCGATCCGTTTAATCTCCCAGCGCAGATCAATACCAAATTTCTCGCGCACGCGGCTGCGGACTTCTTCGCCAAGATTCTCGATCTCGGCGGCCGTCGCTAAGCCGGTATTGATCAGAAAATTACAGTGCTTTTCCGATACCTTGGCATGCCCGATTTTCAAGCCTCTGCACCCTGCGGCCTCGATCAACTGCCAGCTTTTGCGCCTTTGCGGATCGTCATCTGGATTGGCAAAAGTCGAACCGCCGGTTCTCTCGCGTATCGGCTGAGAGTCGGCGCGCGCTTTCTGGATTTCCTGCATGCGGCGCAGAATTTCTTGCGGATCGCCTTCATCGCCCTGCAAAAGCGCCGAAACAAAAACCGTATCCGCCGGAACGGCAACGTGCCGATAGGAAAAACCGATCTCCGCCGGAGTCATGGTGCGGCGCGCGCCGTCGCGCGCGATAACATCTGCGGCCACGACGATGTCTTTGAATTCACGGCCATAAGATCCGGCGTTCATGCGCAAATTTCCGCCGATCGTCCCCGGTATGCCGCACAGGAATTCCAATCCCGTAATGCCCGCGTTCTGCGCCGCGCGGGCGACGTTCAGGTCGATCGACGCCGCCCCAGCTCTGATTTCCTCGTTCTCGATTTTCAGCAGCGCGAAACTGGGGCCAAGGCGAATGACGACCCCCGGAATGCCGCCGTCGCGGATCAACAAGTTCGACGCCGCGCCAATCACCGTCACCGGAATATCGGCAGGGCAATGCGCCAGAAAATAAGAAAGATCTTCCTCGTCGGCAGGCCTGTACAAAACCTCGGCAGACCCGCCGACGCGAAACCATGTCTGCTCGGCAAGAGGCGCGTTCGCAACAAGTCTGCCGCGCGCTTCCGGCAAACGGTCGAGAAGATCCGAGGTGAAGGGGGATTCTTGCATATCGGAAACTCTGCTTGGGGTTGAAACCGCGTCTTGAGATCCTTCCTTGCGATAAAATGCGCTCTTGCTTGACGAAAAAAATTGAAAAGCAAAAGGCTAAATCATCGCCTCTGTCGAAAACACTTTCTTGTGTTCCTGCACGGCAAATCTGTCTGTCATGCCCGCTATGTAATCGGCGATAATTCGCGCTTTGGCATTGTCTTCGCTCGCGCAGGCTTTGACCGCGTCGAACCACGAGGCTGGTAGGCAGTTGGGGTGCTGCATGAAAAAATCGAACAGGTCGCGCACGATTTTCTGCGCCTTGGCGCAGATGCGGTTGATGCGGCTGTGCCGATACATGTTCTCGCGCAGAAAACGGCGCAGGACGTCTATATGCGCCGTCATGCCCTCGCTAAAAACAACGGTGGGCTGCGCGGCGTAGCGGATTTCCTCCGCCGATTGCGGCTTCATGATATCCAGATTGCGCTGCGTCGCCGCCAGAACGTCGTCGACGATAAGCCCTATGACGTCGCGCACAGCCTCGTACATCAATCTTTCGCGATCGGTGTCGGGATAAAGCTTGCGCATTTTCTCCAGCGCGGAGCCGAACAGAGGCAGCGCGCTTAAATCCTCTAGCCGAAAAAAACCGGCGCGATGCCCGTCGTCGATGTCGTGCGTGTTATAGGCGATATCGTCCGACAAAGCCGCGACTTGCGCCTCGGCGCTGGCGAAACTGGTCAGCTCCAGATCCCATGTGCCGTTAAATTCAAGCAGGGTCGGCGGGATCGCGTGGGGATCAAGGGGGCCGTTATGTTTGACGACGCCTTCCAGCGTTTCCCACGTCAGGTTCAGTCCGTCGAAACGCGCATAGCGTTTTTCCAGTTCGACCAGGATGCGGAAAGTCTGCTCGTTGTGGTTAAAGCCGCCATAAGGCTCCATCGCTGCGGCAAGGCCGTCCGCGCCCGCATGCCCAAAACAGGGGTGGCCGAGATCGTGCGCCAAGGCGATCGTCTCGGTCAGATCCTCGTCCAGCCCCAAAGCGCGGCTGATCGAGCGCGCGATTTGCGCGACTTCCAAAGAATGCGTCAGCCGCGTGCGGTAATAATCGCCCTCGCTTTCGATAAATACCTGAGTCTTATTGCGCATTTTGCGAAACGCGCCCGAATGAACAATGCGGTCACGGTCGCGTTGAAATGCGGTGCGCGTGGCGCTCGGCGTTTCGGAAACAAGACGGCCCCGCGATTGCGCGGCATTGGTGGCGTAGGTAGCCGTTTGGGAAAAGGCGTTCATGGATCACGGTCTATTGACAAAGCTCAATCATGCAAGAGATGAAGACGATAATCATAGTCCCAAATCGTCTCATGACACCCAAATTTTATTTTTAAGCCGTAGTGTAAGTTATTAATACAAACAAAATTATAACTAATTGATAATACTATATAATCTGGTCGGAGAGAGAGGATTTGAACCTCCGGCCCCTGCCTCCCGAAGGCAGTGCTCTACCAGGCTGAGCTACTCTCCGAACCGTGGAAGGGGGTCTTATAGCCATCTGTTCGTCAGTATGCAACAGCCCAAAATCCACTGTAGATTAGTTGGGTGATTTGTGCAAAAACGGTCGTCATTCCGGCTTTCGCCGGAATGACGACCGTTTTTACGTTCTGAAATAATCATAAACCTTCTTTGCCGTCCCGCGGCTGATTCCCGGCACACGCGACAATTCGTCCAAATCAGCCTCTCCCACCGCCTGCGCCGAGCCGAAATGATGCAACAGGGACTTTTTTCGCAAAGCTCCAATGCCGGGGATTTCGTCTAGGCGCGATTGGCCAATAGCTTTGGCGCGGCGGGTACGGTGAGTACCTATGGCGAAACGGTGCGCTTCGTCGCGCAGGCGCTGCAGGTAATAAAGGGCGGAGTCGTCGTGCGGCAGGCTGATCGGCTCGCGGTTCGGCAAGAAAAACCGTTCGCGTCCGGCATTGCGGTCGGGGCCTTTGGCGATGCCGACGACGGCGATGTCGCTTGCGCCGAGTTCGTTCATCACGGCGACGACTTTGTTCACTTGCCCCGCGCCGCCGTCGATCAACAGCAAATCCGGCCACAGGCCGGAGGCGCGTTCGGGATCTTCGTTTTGCAGACGTTGAAAACGGCGAGTCAAAACTTCGCGCATCATGCCGAAATCGTCGTCGGTTCGCGCGTCGCGGATGTTGAATTTGCGATAGGTCTTTTTCAAAAAACCCTCCGGCCCCGCGGCGATCATCGCGCCCACGGCAAAGCTTCCGGAAATGTGCGAGTTGTCGTAGACCTCGATGCGTTTCGGCGAAGAGGGCAAGGCGAAGATTTCAGCGACACGTGCCAGCAACCGCGCCTGTTCCTTTTGTTCCGCCAGATTGCGCGCCAGCTGTTCCTGCGCGTTTCTTTGCGCCATATCGACAAGGCGTTTTTTCTCGCCCGTCTGCGGCGTGAAAATCCGAACTTTATGTGGGGATTGCGCCGACAAAGCCTCGGCCAGCAACGCGCTGTCTTCAGGCGTCCTGTCCACCAGCAGCAAGGGCGGCGCGGGTTTGTCGGCGTAAAATTGCGCGATAAAGGCGGAAAGAATTTCCGCGGGTTGCTGTTCCCGCGCGTGGCTGGGATAAAACAAACGCGCGCCGTAATTGCGGCTTTGGCGGAAGAAAAACACCTGCACGGCGGTTTTGCCGCCGCTTTGGTGCATCGCGATGACGTCGGCGTCGTCAATGCCCGCGACGTGAATGCTTTGGCGCGATTGGATGCCGGTCAAAACTTTGATTCGGTCGCGCAATTTCGCGGCATTTTCAAAATCCAACGCATCGCTGGCGGCCTGCATCTGCGCCGCGAGTTTTTTCTGGATGTCCTGATTTTTGCCTTTCAGGAAATCGACCGCATCCGCGACTTGCTGCGCGTAATCCTCTTGGCTGACAAAGCCGACGCACGGCGCGGTGCAGCGTTTGATGTGATATTGTAGGCAAGGACGCGAACGGTTGGCAAAAAAGCTGTCGCTGCAATTGCGCAGCATAAACCCGCGTTGCAAAAGCGTCAGCGTCTCTGTCACCGCGCCGCCGGAGGCAAAAGGCCCGAAATACCACCCCTTGCGTTCCTTCGCGCCGCGATGCTTGAACATCTGCGGAAAATCGCGATCACGGGTGATCAGAATATAAGGATAGCTTTTATCGTCGCGCAGCAGGACGTTGAAGGGCGGCATGAAACGCTGGATAAAACTGGCCTCCAGCAGCAAAGCCTCTGCCTCTGTGCGCGTCGTGGTAATTTCAAGGCTTTGCGTCTGCGCGACCATACGCTGCAGTCGCACGGGCAACCGCGCGCGCTGCGTATAAGCCGCCACGCGTTTTTTCAAATTCTTAGCCTTGCCGACATAAAGCGGCGTCCCCTTTTTGCCGATCATCCGGTAAACGCCGGGCTGATCGGGCAAGGTTCTGATTTGCTCGCGCAATAACACGGCACCGGCATCGAAGCTGGTGGGGCGAGTGGGGGGGCGGGGCGATCTGGTTGGGTGGATCATAGGTCGTAATTCTAATCAATCGTCATTCCGGCTTTCGCCGGAATGACGACCGCCTTTTTACTGAATCACCTTCTTGTATTCTCTTCCTTCACTCTCTTATCCCCGAAATCTGTGGATAAGTCTGTCGATAATTTCATGTTGCCACGGATTTTCGCCTATAAAACCGCAATTTTCTTCCCTCTGCCTAAAAAACAGGCACGACAAACTAACTTATTGTTTTTAATGAATATATTTGTGGCGTAAGTGAGGAAAGAGGGGCTTTAAAGCCGTTTTTTGATGGAAATATGTTTAACGTGAGACGGGTGTGAACAACATAAGGTTTCGCTGCGACTTCTGCGGGAACGAGTCAAGATGAAATTTTCCTTATCTACCAAAATTTGTTAGTTGACGGCGGCATGCCGGTGTGTTCCGCGCTTGTTTTGTTATAACTCCCCAGCGGGAAGGTGGCTCCCTCTCCCCCCTCTTGGGGGGAGAGGGTCGGGGTGAGGGGGGGCAGGATATAAATCCCCGAGTTCCCCCTCACCCTAACCCTCTCCCCCAAGAGAGGGGGGAGAGAATCCTATCTGCGCCGGTTTATCGCGGATTTCAGACTAGAGTTGCGATTTCCCCCGTCAGCGTCGGCGTTTCGATCAAGCGGCGGACGGCCTCTGCAACTTGTTGCGGCGTCACAATCTTCCCTCCGGCCATTTTTCGGAAAGCCTCTTCGCTTTGCCGCGGGCCAGGCAAGACAAAGGCGGGGGCGACGCCGTTCACGCGCACGCGCGGCGCAAAGGATTTCGCCATGTTTAACGTCATCTCGGCCAAAAATTGCTTGCTGCGCGTATAGGCGGCGAAATGCGGCGGGGGCGTCGCGTCGAGCAGATTGACGATCACGCCCTTTTCGCGCGGCGGCAAATGCGCGCGGAAGGCTTTGCTGAGAAGTCGCGGCGCGTCGGCATTGACGGCCCAGTGGCGCGACCCGTCGGGATCATCCGCGTCGCGCTCGAACAAAGCCGCGTTGTTAACGAGCGCGTCGATCATGCCAAGTTCCTCGGCCAGTGAGGGGATCAGTTTTTCCGCCAGTTTGGGATTGGCAAGATCGATTTCGGCCAAACAAGCCTCGCGTCCCAGTTTGCGAATTTCCTCGGCAACCTCCTGCGCCTCGGCCGCCGAGTGGTGGTAATGCACAATAATATTCCACCCCTGCGCGGCGAGATCGAGCGCGATCGCGCGGCCAATGCGTTTCGCCGCGCCGGTGATGAGGATCCAGCCGGTCATGAGTGTTGATTCCTCCTCGGAATCCCCACCAACGCCGACAATACCCCGTGCCAAGTCCTAATCTCCTGCTCGGTCATGGCGGCGCGTTGGAGGGTGTTTTGCAGGCTGCGTATCATAGAGGGGCGCATGTCTTCGGTCGGGAAAAAACCGGCTTCGTCGAGCGCGGATTCGAGGCGGTGATAAAAATTCAGATATTCCTCGCGCGTGGCAGGGACGCTGCCTCCCGTGTAAAGGATGTCGGCGGGCGTTTGGTCTTGCGTTTGATACCATTCATAGCCGATCAGCAAAACCGCTTGCGCCAGATTAAGCGAGGAAAATTCGGGGTTCAGCGGGATCGTGATTTTCGCGTTGGCCAGAACGATATAATCGTTAATCAGCCCCGTGCGTTCGCGGCCGAACATCACGCCGGTTTTCTCGCCGCGCCCTGCGCGGGCGATCATATCGGGGACTGCCGCGCGCGGGGTCATGATGCGGTTGACCATATCGTGCGTGCGCGCGGTAGTGGCGTAAAGATAGTTCAGATCGGCGATGGCTTCCTCGACCGAGGCGAAGACTTTAGCGTTTTCCAGAATTTCATCCGCGCCGGAAGACGCCGCCGCCATGCGTTTTTGATGAACTTCGCCCAAAGGCCACGGGTCGCGCGGCGTGACGAGGCGCAACTCACGCAGCCCCGTATTCATCATCGCGCGCGCCGTCATGCCGATGTTTTCCACCAGCTGCGGCTCGATTAAAAGAATGACGGGAGGCGTTTGCATGAGCGGAATATAGAGGTTGGGCGGGGGATTAAAAGAGGTTTTTGTAAAAACATCGTCAATTCTTCCCTTGGTTTAAGGACGCGCAACAATACGCATACCCCTCCCTTAACGCCTCGACCGACGCTGTGACGATGTTGGGGGAAACCCCGACCGTTCGCCATGTTTTTCCGCTCCGCATGTCCTCCATTTCAAGGCAAACGCGCGTGGTGGCGGCTGTGGCGGATTTGGTGTCGAGGATGCGGACGTGATAGTCCGACAAGCGCACGTTTTCCAAAACGGGGAAAAAGGGAAGCAATGCTTTGCGCAAGGCCAGATCGAGCGCATTGACGGGGCCGTTGCCGGTGGCGGATTGCGATGTGACGGCATCGCCCACGCGCACGGCTACTCTCGCTTCGGCCTCGGATTTTGCTTCCTCGCCGCCAAGGGCGACGGCGTTGGCGGTGTAAAAACCGTCGATGCCGAAGGGGGGCTGTGCCGCGGGATCGAAAACATTCTTCGCCAGCAAAGCGAAACTTTCGGGCGCGTTGCCGTAGGAATAGCCGCGCGCTTCGCGTTCCTTGACGCGTTCGACGACGGTCGCGAGGCGCGGGTCTTTGTCGTCGACGTCAACGCCCAACTCGCGCAGGCGCATCGCGGCGTTCGCCCGCCCCGCTTGATCGGACATGACGATTTCGCGTTCGTTGCCTACGCTTTCCGGCGGCGCGTGTTCGTAAAGTTCTGGATTTTTGGCGATCGCGGAAACATGCATGCCCGCTTTGTGCGCGAAAGCTCTGCGCCCGACAAAGGGCTGCGCGTCGTTCGGCGAGCGATCCAGTAATTCGTCCAAAGCGCGGCTGGCTTGCGTCAGCTTGCTTCTTTGCTGCGGCGAAACGCCCGTTTGATAGCCCATTTTCTCAAGCAGCGGGATCAGCGTCATCATATCGGCATTTCCGCAACGTTCGCCCAATCCGTTCAGCGTTCCTTGAACCATTCTGCATCCCGCCCGAACGGCTTCGAGGCTGTTGGCGACGGCGCATCCGCAATCGTTGTGGGCGTGGATGCCCAATGGAGCGTTCGGCAGCAATGTTTTGACCTCGCCGACGATGCGAAAGACTTCATGCGGTAGGCACCCGCCGTTTGTGTCGCATAAGACAAGCCAGTTTGCGCCCGCCTCAAACGCGGCGCGTAGGCAGCGCACGGCGTAAGCGGGATCGGCTTTGTAGCCGTCGAAGAAATGTTCGGCGTCGTACAAAACTTCCTTGCCGCGCTTGACGCCAAGAGCGACGCTGGCGGCGATAACGCCAAGGTTTTCCTCAAGCGAAATCCGCAAAGCCTCGCTGACATGGCGATCCCAATTCTTGCCGAAAAGGCAAACATGATCGGCGGCGTTCAGGACGGTTTGCAGCAATGGATCGTCTTCCGCCTTGCGCCCGCGATGCGTCATGCCGAACGCGGTGAAACGCGCGCGCAGAGGAGGGGGCGCGGCAAAGAAAGCGTCGTCGGTCGGATTCGCGCCCGGCCAGCCGCCCTCGATATAATCGACTCCGATTTCGTCCAGAAGTGTGGCGATAAAGTTTTTATCCTTGACCGAAAGATCGACTCCGCGCGTTTGCGCGCCGTCGCGTAAAGTGGTGTCGAAAAGCGTAACGTAATTTTGCGCAGACATGGCTTCTCTCTGTTTGAAATGAAAAGAACAGCAGTGGGGGTGAGAAGCGCGTGTTTTCCTGCCTTAGGCAGGAATAATGATAATCGCAGACACAGAAACCCGCACCGCAAAAGCGGCATTGTTCAGGCGGGCATGTGCGTCGATGTTGCGCATGCGCAGAAGCTATCAAAATTTCAGGTGCGATGTAAAGCGGGAAATTTCTGCGGCTTAGCACCCGTCAATTTCTCTAATCCCATAGATTGGCCTCATTCCAAACGACCCAGAGTCTGGGGATGGGGGCGAGGAAAACCAGACATCGGCGCAGGAAGCGCAGGCCGGCTTTGAACAGCGATATCAGAGAACGCA
>JARLJD010000018.1 GCA_031291395.1 Alphaproteobacteria bacterium
GAATGCGACGGTAAAGTTCTTCATCGCCCTTGGCCGCCTGCAACGCCTTCTCGATCCTCCTGCCTTCTTCCTTGCTGATCTCTTGCCCTTTCATCGCCACCTCCGTTCCGGTTGTGGCTTTAGGGAATCACATTTTCATCTCTTTGTGAATCCACTTCGATTCAGCGTGTTCAGGGATTGGTATTAGCTTTTGGAAAGGAATCTTTGGCGATAATGTCGGATTGTTCGCCGTCCATTGCCGAAATGCGTATGTCAGGGTGGTTTATAGCCGATAAATCCTTATCAAAACGATGGTCGTTCATCGCTACATAAGGATAAGTGGCGCTAAAAAAGATCGGCAGGCCATAGCCGATATATCGGCCGCGCTCGCCCTGTCGCCAGACTCCCGAGCAGAAAGCATCAATGCGATGGCTGCGAAGGCTTTCAATATAGCTGCCCCACCCCGTATTCTCCGCCCAATCGACTTTCAAGTTTAGTTTTGCGGCCACTGCCTTTGTAACATCGGCAAGTATTCCCGAAACCTGTCCTGTTGTGGGATCTTTTGTGAAAACGTAAGGCGGCCAGTCGGCATAGCCACACCGCAGCACCCCCGTTTGCAAGACGCGATCATAGGCGGTTTCATGATTCGCCTCATTGTTCTTCGGCGCAAGCGTTGCCATAAAATGCGCCGTCGCCAAGGTCGTTGCAACCGACAGGGCGACAACCAACAGGACGTGGAGGAATTTCATAGCCTTGCCCCAATGGATCCGACAAAAACGACATTATTGTTAACATATTGCCAAGTCTAGCAGAAAAACGCGCATCATCCCACATCCACCATCACCGGCACATGATCGCTCGGCTTCGGATCCCAGCCGCGCGCTTCGCGCAGGATGCGATATCCTTTCAGCGCGGGCGTTAAATCCGGCGTGACCCAGATGTGGTCGAGGCGGCGGCCTCGGTCGGATGCATTCCAATCTTGCGCGCGGTAGCTCCACCATGAATAAAGCTTTTCCTGCGGCGGCACGAAATGGCGCACGGCATCGACCCAAGGATGGGACTTCTGCCATGCGGTCAGTTTTTCGACCTCGATCGGCGTGTGCGAAACGATGTCCAGCATTTGCTTGTGCGACCAGACGTCGTTTTCCAAAGGCGCAACGTTGAAATCGCCGACGAGGATTTTCGACTTACCGTCCGCGCGGCTTTTCCACCACGCCGCGCATTCGTCCAGAAAGCCGAGTTTGTGCGCGAATTTCGGATTGGCCGCGGGATCGGGAACGTCGCCGCCCGCGGGGACGTAAACGCAATGCAATTCGGTCTCGTCGGGAAGGCTGGCGAAAACATGGCGGCAATCCTCGCGCCCTTGCCAGTCGCGATGCCCGACGTCATGCAACGGCACACGCGAAGCAATCGCCACGCCGTTATAGCTTTTCATGCCGAGAATATGCAGATGCGCAAACCCCTTGGCCGCAAAAGCCGCGCGCGGAAACGCGTCGTCGATCGCCTTGGTTTCCTGCAGGCAAATGATGTCCGGCTTTTCTTCGTCGATCAGCCGTTCGATCAGGCCGATACGCAATCTGACCGAGTTGATGTTCCATGTGGCGATGCGCATGACGGGTTAACTGACCTTTGGTTCTTCATCTTTTGGCTTGGTCGGACGCGACGAAAACAGAAAAAGCAGGCCAAAAATTTTCCAAAGACTGAAGCGGGAAGGCTCGTCCTCGTCGTCTTCCTCATCCGGCCTTGTATCGGGGCAGGGGCTTGCCTTGGGGGCGAGTCTGACGTCGGCTTGGCGTAACAGTTTGCGTTCCCGCATTTCTCTATGGCGTTTTTCGACCGATTCGATTTCATGGATAATATCCATCTCTTTCTCGCGGTCGAAGGCCACTTGCTCCATCAGGCGCAAAAACTTTCTGTGCAGGGCGAGGCTGTTTCCTGCGCGCGCGCCGATATCCCTTAGACGCAGCAACAGTTTGGTCATGTGATTACGCCGCGCCAACAGAATGTCGCCGAGCCAACTTAGAACCCCATTGATCTGCCCTTCGTTCATAAAGTCCGTTATAAAGCATTTAGGTAAAGAGGCCGTAAATTAGGGCAACAAAAACATAACAAAAACCCGATTATTCGCACCGAATCAAACCGGCGCAAACAATCGGGCTAAAGGTTCCTGTCGCTGAAAGATCGCCTCAAATCACAAGGATTTGGCTTTCTTCATCGCGCAGTTGATCGCTTCGTTGGCATGCTCTGCCAACGGATTGATCGCGTCTTGCGCGGCGCGAACGGAGATTTCGGAAACCTTGCTGCCGCCGGCAATGGCGCTGTCGATGCTGTCTTTGACGAAATCCGTGTGGGTTTCGATCGCTTCTTGCGGCGTTTTGGCCGACGTCATCGAGGTATAGGCGTTGACGGCGCGGGCGAAAGATTCCTGCGACAAGCCGCTAACGCTGCGCGTAATTTCCTCAATGCCTTGCCACAAAGCGGCGCTGGATTTGGTCACGGCGCTGATATAGGTCGAAACCGCGGCGTTAATGTCTTCAAATGCCTTTGTGACAGTAGCCGGGATATCGTTGATGCCATTAGGGGGTGTGGACATGAGAATGCTCCGTTTGAGGATTTTCAGTGAAGGGACAGGAAGAGAATCGACTTATGATTAACCGATGTAAACTATGGTTAACGCGGAGTCAAATAATTCTTGCTTGCATTCCGAAGCGGATAAGGATTCTTATAGATGAAACTCGCGAATCGACAAAATAACGTGGCGTTCCGGCATGAAAATCCAGAAAATCTTCCTGTTTATCCTTATGTTGGCGCTTGTTTTGTGCCCTCATGCGGCGCTGGCCAAAAAGCATCACCACACGGCGCATCACGCGCGCCCCAAACATCATCATGTTTGCGCAGGCGTTGATCGGGGCGCGGGTTATGCCGATATAGTGATCGACGCCGAGACGGGGCGGATCATTCATGCAACGAACGCCGACTCTCTGCGCCACCCGGCCTCCCTGACCAAGATGATGACGCTTTATCTGACGTTTCAGGCGCTGGAGACGGGGCGTTTGAGTTTGGGAGACTATCTGCCCGTGTCGGAAAACGCGTCTTATCAGGAACCGACAAAGCTTGGCTTGCGCGCGGGGCAGCGTATCCGCGTTCAAGATGCGATCTTGGGCATCGTGACGGAATCCGCCAATGACGCGGCTATGGTTATGGGCGAGGCTTTGGGCGGCAGCGAGCAGGGGTTTGCCCAGCTTATGACTCGTCAGGCGCGCGCGATGGGCATGACGCAGACACGCTTTGATAATCCGACCGGTTTGCCCGATCCCGCACAGGTCACGACGGCGCATGACATGGCGATATTGGGCGCGGCCTTGATCGAGCATTATCCGCAATTTTATCCCTATTTTCACACAGAAGGCTTTACTTACGCAGGGGTTTTTCATCATAACCATAACCACCTGATGGATCGTTATGCCGGTATGGACGGGATCAAAACCGGTTATATCCGCGCGTCGGGATTTAATCTTGTCGCCTCGGTCAAGCGCGGAAACTTGCGCCTGATCGCCGCGATGTTTGGCGGGCGCAGCGCAGTGGCGCGCGATAATCGTATGGCGCATTTGCTCGACCAAAGCTTTGCGGAAGCGCAGAAGGACGCGCGCATCGGGCGCGTGGCGTCCGCAAAGGGCGAAGGCGATAGCAGCGACGACGGCAGCGAAGGTTATGTTACGCTGCCCGCCAAGATCGCTGCGGTTTTCCCGCCGCACGGCGAAGTTGCAACCGCCTCGCCCCCGCGCGCGCAGGAAGCCGTTCAGGAACCGCAGCAGAATCCAAAACATGTTATGCATCTGGCCGTGGCGCAGCATCCTGTCGTCGAAAAGTCAGTCGCGCGCGGCGGCTGGGGCGTTCAGATCGGCGCTTACAGCAATCCCGATATTGGCAAGCAAGCTTTGTCCGCGCTGGCATCCAGCATGCCCGGCTATCTGGCCAACGCCGATCCGCAAGTGCAGAAAATATCGGCGGGGGGAGGAACGACCATGTACCGCGCGCGCCTGATGTCGCTCGATAAAAACACCGCGCAAAGCGTATGTTCCTATCTTACGCAACGGGGGAAGAGTTGCTTGACGGTCGGGCCGTGAGGGCGCATTCAGGGGTCAGCGTTCATCATGAAATAACAGCGTTGTTTGGTAGCGCGGGGTTCTTCCCCGCGCGCTAGATCGTACGCGGGGGTGGAACCCCGCGCTACCAAACAACGCGATTGTTTCGTGACAAGTCAACCCCTGCCCCCCCAGTTCCCCATGCGCCCCTCCGCCCGCTCCTTCGACCAACTCCGTTCCGTTTCCCTTATTCCCGGCTTTGCCAAATATGCCGAGGGGTCGTGCCTTGTGAAAATGGGGGATACGCATGTGCTGTGTACGGCCAGCGTCGATGCGAAAGTGCCGCCTTTTTTGCGCAACACCGGCCTTGGCTGGGTGACGGCGGAATATGGCATGTTGCCGCGCGCGACGGCCGAGCGCACCGACCGCGAGGCTGCCAGAGGCAAGCAAACCGGACGCACGCAGGAAATCCAGCGCCTGATCGGGCGCAGTCTGCGCGCCGTGGTGGATCGGAAAATTCTCGGCGAAATTCAGATCAAGATCGATTGCGACGTTTTGCAAGCCGACGGCGGCACGCGCACGGCCTCGATTACCGGCGGTTATGTTGCGCTAGGCCAGGCTTGCCGGTATTTGATGAAAACCGGCAAATTAACGGCCAATCCCCTGACGGCTTCAGTCGCCGCGATTTCCTGTGGATTATACAAAGGCGAGGCGGTGCTCGACCTCGATTACGCTGAAGATTCAAACGCCGAGGCCGACGCCAACTTTGTCCTGACGGGGGCAGGGGGCATTGTTGAGATTCAAGGCACGGCGGAACAGGCGCCCTTTTCCGAATCCCAGTTTCAGTCCTTGCTGCGGCTGGCGCAAAAGGGAATCGCGGAGTTGACGGCTTTGCAGGCGGAGGCTTTGGCGACATCACCCCAACCCTAACCCTCCCCCATGGAGGGGGAGGGGATTATGCCGGTTTGCTGCAAGCGTTCTTGATCAATTTCTTTGTGACGCGGCAGGATTGCCTTATTTAATCGCGATGAACAGAGCCATGTCCCCGCGCTGGATGTTCAGCAGTACGCTGCCTTGGCGCGATTTTGCGGCTTCGGTTAGCGCGTCCAGATTGGTTACGGGCTTTTGGTTGATGGAGAGGACGATGTCGCCTTCTTGCAATCCTGCCATTGCTGCGGGGCTGTCGGGATCGACTTTGACCACCAAGACGCCCTGTGTTTTGCCGTAGGCGGGGTTATCCTGCGGTATGGCGGAGAAGGTCGCGCCCTTAAGCAGGTCGCTGCCTTCCACCGTAGCCTCCCCGGAAACTTCGGGCTTGCCGATCGTTGCCGTGACGGTTTTGTATTCGCCTTTGCGGATCAGCCCAAGCTCTACCTTGTCGCCGATGGATTTCAGCCCCACCATGACGCGGAGTTCGGCGGCGCTGATGACGTTTTTGCCGTCAAGGCGAATGATAACGTCGCCTTGCTCGATCCCTGCTTGCTCGGCAGGGCTGTCTTTCAGCACTTTAGTGACGATCGCCCCCGTGCCGATGTCGAGGCCGAGCGCGTTTTTGAGCTCCGGCGTCACGTTTTGAATCTGCACGCCCAGTTCGCCGTGGCTTACCTTGCCGTGCGCGATCAGTTGATCCATGACCTGATGCGCCATATCGATGGGGATGGCAAAGCCGATGCCGACATTGCCGCCGCCGCCTGAAAGGATGGCGGTGTTGATTCCGATCATCTGCCCTTGCAAGTTGATAAGCGCGCCGCCGGAATTTCCGGGGTTGATCGAGGCGTCGGTTTGAATGAAATTCTCATAGCCTTCGATGCCAAGCCCCGTGCGGCCCAGCGCGCTGACGATGCCGAAAGTCGCCGTATCGCCTAATCCGAAGGGATTGCCGATGGCCATAACGAAATCCCCTACCTGCACCGTATCGGAATCGCCGATGGGCATGGCGGTCAGGTTATTCGCGTCGATCTGCAGCACCGCGATATCCGTTTCGGGGTCGGCGCCTATGACTTTGGCTTTGATTTTGCGGCCGTCTTGAAGGATGACGTAAATCTCATTCGCATTGTTGACCATATGCTGGTTGGTCAGCACATAGCCTTTTTCCGCATCGACGATCACGCCAGAGCCGATGCTTTGCGTGCGCTCCGTCACCGGTTGGTTAGGGGCGGGAAGGCCGAATTGCCCAAAGAAATGCCGGAAGAATGGGCTGTTGAACAAGGGGTTGGTTTCCACGGTCGTGCTGCCGGAAGCGGCGATATTGACTACGGCGGGCAATGCCGTTTTCAGGATCGGGGCCAGCGTGGGAATGTTCAACGCCGGCATTTTTGCCGCTTCCGGCGCGGGAGAAGATAGCGCCGGAGGCGGCGCGTTGCGCGTTGCGCTTTCTATAGAACCTTGGCGTAAGGCGGTAAGGCTTAGGCCAGCGCCAAGCGCGGCGCCCAGAATGGCTGTTAAAAACACCACAAGAAGATTTCGACGTTCCATAGGTTTTCTCCCTTGACGGTTAAATTCCGATGACAGTCCTCGTTTGTTTTTGGGGGATTCAACCCCCGTTTACGGCGGCATGAGTGAATAAATGACCATGTTTGGTGGTTAGAAATAACGGTGAAACAAAAGCGGCAGGATTCCCTCCTCCTCTATGGGGGAGGGTTAGGGTGGGGGTGATCGCGCCGCGAAAACTGTCTTTATAATTTCAGAGACAGCTTATGCCTAAACACCACCCCCACCCTAACCCTCCCCCATAGAGGGGGAGGGGATTCCATCGTTTTTGCGGCACCACTGTTCCCAGCGCGCAAAAATGGATTCACTGATTCCTTCACGCCACCTATGTTTGTAAAACAAAGCCGTGTTTTTTTCGTGGCAATGACGGGAAAAAACGTCGCATGTCTTGTTTTACCGCCTTATGTAAATTTTTGATCTTCTACTTTAAGGAGAGTCGCTGATTTCTTAATGGCGGCAGACGAGCACACGCAAAAAGAGCAACTGTTCTTATTAAAGGCTCGTCTACAAATAAGTGAATCAACCCAATGTCGTCATCCCCGCATGCGCGGGGATGACGCTCGATTTGTTTGAAGCGGTTATTTATGGGCAACGCCTAAATCAAGATTTTAATTGTTTATTAATTATCACTGCGTAAGAAACACAACCAGAGAGGGAAAGGAGAATCGGGTGACGGAAGAAAGAATTGCAACTCAATCATCAACCTGGGGTTGTCTTGAACCAAGAGGCCTGTCGCTTGCCTTGCCGCCTGTGATGACGATCGAAACGGCGGAGGCCTTGGCGGGGATATTCAGGGAATTGCCAATTCTCGAAAAAACAATTCTGACGCTCGATGCTTCGCAGGTCGAAAGCCTGACGACGCCTGGGGCGCAAATTATTTTGTCGTTGGAGAAGGCGCTGGCGGCGCGAGGCGGTTCGCTTGCCGTCGTCGGCGGGCGCGAGGCTTTTACGCGCGCGCTGGCGGATATGGGGCTTCAAAGGCTGCTGGCTCAATCATCGTGAGAGGAGAAGGACATGGCGAAGAAGGTGCTGGCGGTCGACGATTCAAAAACCATGCGCGAGATGGTTTCCTTCACGCTGAAAAGCGCGGGATACGACGTGGTGGAAGCGGAGGACGGGCAGGTTGCGCTTAAAACCCTCGACGGCGGCCGCGTGGATGTCGTCATTACCGATCTGAACATGCCCAATCTGAACGGGTTCGGCTTGATCCGCGCTTTACGCGCCAATCCGGCGCACAAATTTACCCCCATTCTGATGCTGACGACCGAAGGCGACAGCGGCAAGAAAGAGGAGGGCAAGGCTGCTGGAGCGACAGGCTGGATCGTGAAGCCGTTCAATCCGGACAAGCTGGTCGAGGTCGTGAAAAAAGTTTGTCCGGGGGCTTTATGACCGATCTTGACCAATTCAGGCAGACTTATATTACCGAGTGCCTTGAGCTTCTGGACGAGATGGAGGAGCGCTTGCTGGCGCTGAACGTCGATGCGCCAGACAATGAAGAATTGAACGCCATTTTTCGTTGCGCGCATTCGATCAAGGGCGGATCCGGCGCGTTCGGTTTCGATTTCATCACGAACTTCACGCATGCGCTGGAGGCGCTGCTCGATTCTCTGCGCGAGGGCAAGGTTTTGCCGACGCGCGAGGTCGTCGACGTTTTGTTGAAGGCCACGGACATCGTCGCGCAAATGGTCGATGCCGCCAGCGACGGCGGTCGTCCGCAGGATAATTTTGGCGCGGAGATTAAAGCTCTGTTGGAGAAATTTGCGAACGGCGCGGACGCGCCCTGCGTTCCGGTCGCGGCTGAGCCGATTGAAGCCTCGGAAGGCGAACGCCAATGGCGCATTGATTTCACGCCGCATCAAACGCTTTTTTCTACCGGCAACGAACCGCTTTTGATTCTAAGAGAATTGGGGCGGTTGGGGGCGATGGAGGTTTCGGCTGTAACCTCGCGCGTGCCGCCGATAGACGGGTTGGACGCGACGGCGTGTTTTATCGGCTGGTCGCTTCGGTTGCGCACCGCCGCGCCTTTGTCCGCGATCCGCGAAGCGTTTGAATTTGTCGAAGATTATTGCGATTTGAAAATTATCGACACGCAAGCCGCTGGAAGCCCCTCTCCCCCCCATTGGGGGGAGAGGGGTTGGGGTGAGGGGGGCTGTGGGGAGTCAAAACAAACTTTCAACTTCCCCCCTCACCCCGCCCCTCTCCCCCCAAGGGGGGGGAGAGGGAGTCCCAACGACTTAGGGGGCACGAAGAATCTTCCCAAGAAGGGGGAATCCTCGGTCGCGGAAGTACAAGCCGCGCGTGTCGGGCAAACGACGTCGATCCGGGTTGATCTGGAAAAGGTCGATCGCCTTGTCAATATGGTCGGCGAACTGGTGATTACCGAGGCGATGCTGCATGCCCAGACGCGCGGCTTCGCGGTCGAGAAATTCGCGGGGCTTCTGCGCGGCATCGACGAATTGGCGCAGCATACGCGCGAATTGCAGGAAGCCGTCATGTCCGTGCGCATGCAGCCGGTCAAATCGGTGTTCGCGCGCATGCCGCGCATCGTGCGAGATATCGCGGAACAACTCGGCAAGAATATCCGGTTGGAGATGGAGGGCGAGAACACCGAAGTTGACAAGACCGTGATTGAGCAACTCGCCGATCCTTTGACGCATATGATCCGCAATTCCTGTGACCACGGCATTGAGATGCCGGAAGAGCGGGGCGACCGCGGCAAACCGGCTCAGGGCGTGATCGTTCTTTCCGCCTATCATCGCGGCGGCCGCATCATGATCGAAGTGCGCGACGACGGCGCGGGCATCGACCGCGCGCGCGTTCTGGCCAAAGCGCGCGAGAAGGGGCTTGTTCCGGCGGAGGTCGCGCCGAGCGACGAGGAAATCGACAACATCGTTTTTATGGCGGGTTTTTCGACGGCTGAGCAGGTCACGAATGTCTCTGGCCGCGGCGTGGGCATGGATGTTGTCAAGCGCAACATCGAAAGTCTGGGCGGGACTGTGCGCGTGACGAACGAACCGGGCAGGGGGTCGGTGTTCACGGTGTCTTTGCCTCTGACGCTCGCGATTCTGGACGGCATGATCGTGCGCGTGGGGGCGGAGCATTACATTATTCCGATTACTAACATTCTCGAAACGCTGCGGCCTAAAGCCGACGAAGTGCGGCATGTCGAGGGGCATAGCGACGTGATCAATGTGCGCGGCGAATTTGTCTCGGTCATTTATCTGCATCGCACGTTCAACATTCAGGACGCCGAGCGCGATCCCAGCAAGGCTTTGGTGGTTCTGGTCGAAAGCAACCGCCACAAAATCGGCTTGGTCGTCGATGAATTGATCGGGCAGCAGCAGGTGGTGATTAAAAGCCTCGAAGCGAACGCCGACCCCGTCAAGGGCGTTTCCGGCGCGACGATTTTGGGGGACGGCAGGGTGTCGCTGATACTTGAGGTGAATGAGTTGGATCAGATTGGAGAGGGGAAGTCTGAAAACCTAAGCAGGGAACTGGCGGCCTAGGAGAAAAAATGAACTGTTCGACGGTAAAAAAAATAGTGAAGCAAAAGCGGCGGGATTCCCTCCCCCTCTATGGGGGAGGGGTAGGGTGGGGGTGATCGTGCCGCAAAAGCTGTTTTTGATTTTCATGAATCGTTCGCTTGGAAACACCACCCCCACCCTAACCCTCCCCCATAGAGGGGGAGGGGATTCTATCGCGTTTGCGTCAGCAGTTGCCTCGCTAAGTTATGCAAGCAAATCAAGGTTACACAAAGGAAGGAGAAACCGATATGGCAGATAACTTCGACAAGACTCGCGCGATTGACAAGGCGGAGGCCGAGCAGAAGGCGCGGCAGTTCCTGACGTTCACGGTCGATCATGAGGAATACGGCGTCGACATTATGACGGTGCGCGAGATCAAGGGCTGGACGGAAACGACCCGCTTGCCTAACGCGCCGGAATTCATGCGCGGCGTGATGAATTTGCGCGGCCTGATCATTCCTATCTTCGACATGCGCACGCGCTTGCATCTGGGCATGACCGAGGCGACGGCCAAGCATGTCGTGATTATTTTGGCCGTGGGCGAACGCAACATCGGCATTCTGGTCGATGCCGTTTCCGACATTTTGGATGTCAGCG
This sequence comes from Alphaproteobacteria bacterium, assembly GCA_031291395.1. GTDB lineage: Bacteria > Pseudomonadota > Alphaproteobacteria > UBA9219 > UBA9219 > CAIXLI01. Next base: position 10,676 of record JARLJD010000018.1, read on the forward strand.
CCGACCAGATCAAGCCCGCGCCAACCGTCGATACGCAAGTCGATGCCGGTTTCATCAGCGGATTGATTTCGCTGGAAAGCCGAATGGTCGTGCTGCTTGCCGTCGAGCATCTGTTCGACATGCAGCACATCGAAAAAGCGATCGCCGAAGCCGCCTAACCCCCCAACCTTATCAGGAGAAACCGCCATGTTGAATTTTATGACCGAAGCCAAGGAAGACAAAGCGGCGCTGGCGACGATGCACAGCGCGCTCGGTTATGTCGAATACGATCTGACCGGCCACATTATCGGTATGAATCAGGTTTACCTTGACGCTATGGGCTACAGGCTTGAGGAGGTTTTGGGCAAACACCAAAGCATCCTTATCGACCCCGTCTATGCCGCGAGCGCGGAATACAAACGATCCCTGGAAAGGCAGTTGAAGGGAGACATTGTAACCTCGGAAGGCAAGCGTATCGGTAAAAACGGTAAGGAAGTCTGGTTTCAAGTGGTCTATGCCCCTGTGTTTGATGCCAACAAGAAATTGAAGAAGATCGCAGCCTATTTATGTATTGCAGGGCAGATCGCCGCTATTCAAAAATCTCAGGCGGTGATTGAATTTAATATGGAAGGCGCCGTTCTTAACGCCAATCCGAATTTTCTGAACGCGCTGGGCTATACGCTGGATGAAATTATGGGCAAGCATCACAGCATGTTCGTCGATCCGGCTTACCGCGCAAGCATCGAATATTCCGAATTCTGGGCCAAACTTAATCGCGGCGAATATCAGGCGGCGGAATACAAGCGCATCGGCAAGGGCGGCAAGGAAGTTTGGATTCAGGCGTCCTATAATCCTATTCTGGATTTGAGCGGCAAGCCGTTCAAGGTCGTGAAATACGCGACCGACACCACCAAACAGAAAATGCAGAACGCCGACCACGCTGCGCAGATCGCGGCGATCGGCAAGGCGCAGGCCGTTATTTCGTTTAACATGGACGGCACAGTGATCGACGCTAACCCAAATTTCCTGAACGCGCTTGGCTACACGCTGGAGGAAATCAGGGGCAAGCATCACAGCCTGTTCGTCGATCCCGCCTATCGGAACAGCGTCGATTACAAGCAGTTTTGGGAAAACCTGAATCGCGGCGAATATCAGGCGGCGGAATACAAACGCATCGGCAAGGGCGGCAAGGAAGTTTGGATTCAGGCTTCATATAATCCCATTATGGATCTGAACGGCAAGCCGTTCAAAGTCGTGAAATACGCGACCGACGTTACGCAGATGGTGGTGACGCGCATCGAAAACGAAATGGGCATGAACGAGGCTGTGAAGGTGCTGACGGGAGTCGCGGCAGGAAATCTGACGGAGAAGATGACGTTGGATTACAAAGGAACGTTTGCCGACATCAAGAAAGCGGTGAACGCGACGGTCGATCGGCTTTACGATATGGTCAAGAACATCATCGTCGCGGCGCAGTCGGTCAATTCCGCCGCCAGCGAGATCGCATCCGGCAGCACCGACTTGTCCCAACGCACGGAAGAACAAGCGTCTTCGCTTGAGGAAACCGCCGCGTCGATGGAGGAGATAACGGGCACGGTCAAGCAGAACTCCAGCAACGCCGCCAACGCCAATGAACTTTCCGGCAAGGCCAATCAGGTGGCGAGCGACGGCGGCAAAGTGGTGGAAGACGCGGTGTCGGCGATGGGCAGCATCGAGAAATCCTCGCAGAAGATTTCCGACATCATCGGCGTCATCGACGAGATCGCGTTCCAGACGAATTTGCTGGCTTTGAATGCCGCCGTGGAAGCGGCTAGGGCAGGGGATGCCGGAAAGGGGTTTGCGGTCGTGGCTTCCGAAGTGCGCTCGCTGGCGGGGCGGTCGGCTTCGGCCTCGAAGGAGATCAAGACCCTGATCAACGAAAGCGCGCAGCAAGTCAGGACGGGCGCGACTTTGGTCAATCAGGCGGGCGATACGCTGAAGAACATCGTCAGCTCGGTCAAGCAGGTCTCGACGATCGTTTCCGAAATCGCGCGCGCCAGTCAGGAACAGGCCAACGGCATCGACGAGATCAACACTGCGATCACGCAGATGGACGAGGTTACGCAACAAAACGCCGCCTTGGTGGAAGAAAACACGGCGGCGGCTCAGTCAATGGTGGAGCAAGCGCAATCGCTTGAAAGATTGATGAGCTTCTTCACCCTGAACGAGCAGGAGGAAGGCATGGTGGCGCATTCCAACATCGTGGCGATGGATGCGGGCAGGAAGCCGGTTGCATCGGCAAGAAGTGCAGTTAAGTCCGCGTCTTCCGTTGGCAATAAGCCGAAGCCTACGGCGTCTCATCATGCGGCGGCGGCTCATGCGTCCGCCAAAGCGGTGCCGAAAGAAAACGCCAATTACGATAAGGAGTGGAAAGAGTTTTAATCTGACACAAGAAGCGGCGGCAAAGCCCCTCTCCCTCCACTGGAGGGAGAGGGGGTGGAGGTTGCGGTTTGTGAATCCCGCGTCCCCCCTCTCCCTAACCCTCTCCCCCCTGTGGGGGGAGAGGGAATCCTGCCGTTTTTGCTCCAGCGTTATTTTCTAGTCGTCAAATAGATTAAGGAACCGCTTCATGGAAACCGCCCTTCTTCAACCTAACGACCGCGAATTTGATTTCAGCGATCGGGAATTTCGGTTTCTGGTCGATCTTGTGAACGAACGCACCGGCATTGTGCTTGCCGAGCATAAGAAAGACATGGTTTATTCGCGGCTGGTGCGGCGCGTGCGGGCTTTGAAACTGGGAAGCTTCGCCGATTATTGCGATTTGATTCAAAGCGAAGCGGGGCTGGCGGAAACAGGTAATCTCGTCAACGCCATCACCACAAATCTGACGAGTTTCTTTCGCGAAAATCATCATTTTGAACATCTGCGCGATCATGTGCTTGCCCCTCTTGTGGCGCAGCCGCAGACGCACAAACGATTGCGTATATGGTCGGCGGCATGCTCGTCGGGGATGGAGCCTTATTCGATCGCGATGACCGTCAAAGCCGCGTTGAAGGATATCAAAACATGGGACGCGCGGATTCTTGCCACCGACATCGACACCAACATGCTGCAAACCGGCAAGGATGGGGAATATGAGGCCGCGCAGTACGACAACATTCCCGATATGTATCGAGACGACATAGTGCGCGCGAAAGACCAAAGCCGCATCCGCGTGTCGGACGAGCTGAAAGCGTTGGTCACGTTCAAACCGCTTAATCTATTGGACGACTGGCCGATGCGTGGGTTGTTCGACGCGGTGTTTTGCCGCAATGTCGTGATTTATTTCGATAAGCCGACGCAGGCCGAACTGTTCTCGCGCCTCGCTGATCTGATCAAGCCAAAAGGCTGGCTTTACATCGGCCATTCCGAGAATCTTTACAAAGTCTGTGATCGCTTCGATCTGGTCGGGCGCACGACGTATCGCAAGGCGCGGTGACATGCTGGACAGGCCGATGATCGACAGGCGCTCGGCGAACGATGTGCAAGTCGCCGACTATTTTCGCGGCGAAAAACGTTTTTTCGACGCGGCGGAAAAGATTTCCATCGTGAAAATATTTTCTGGCGATTGGCATGTGTCCACGCAGGGAAACGAAATGATCACGACTATTCTCGGCTCTTGCGTTTCCGCTTGCATTCGCGATCCCGTCCTTGGCGTTGGCGGCATGAATCATTTTCTGCTGCCCGGGGAAGACGGTTTGGACAGTCAAGTGAGCGACTCGGCGCGTTACGGCGTTTTCGCCATGGAAAGCTTGATCAACGGAATCCTGAATGCCGGAGGGCGCAAGGATCGTTTTGAGATCAAGGTGTTCGGCGGCGGCAACGTCATTAACAATTCAACCCTCATCGGCTCGCGCAACGCCGAATTTATTCGCGCTTTTCTGCGCCGAGAAGGCTTTCGCATAACGTCCGAGGATTTGGAAGGCGATTATCCGCGCCGCGTTCATTACTTTCCCGACACCGGCAAAGTCATGCTGCGCCAGCTGCGCCGCAGGGAGGACAAAGCGATTGTGGAGGAAGAAGCGCGGTATACCAGACAGATGATAACGAAGCTGGTTGAGGGGGATATCGAGTTATTTTGAGCAAGCGCGAGGAAATCGGTGACTCTACTTGACGGTTAAAAATATCGGCAAAGCAAAAGCGGGATTCCCTTCCCCTCTATGGGGGAGGGGATTGCGCCGCTTGATGTTACCAGTTTTAGTTAACCTTAACCGTGTTTGTGTTTATATGACAAAAAATATCAGCCTGCAGATATTCCAACAATCTTTTATTAAACCGCAC
>JARLJD010000141.1 GCA_031291395.1 Alphaproteobacteria bacterium
AAAGCAAGAAAGCAAACAAATGGGATTCCGGATAAATTTTGCGCCCCAACGGTTAGTTTCTAGCCACAAAGTTGGTTAGGGCGCAAAATTTTCCGGAATGACGATCTCTCTTTTTTCGGATTTTCAATGAGACGGAGTATACATGAAAATATTGATCACAGGACATAAGGGATATTTGGGGCAGGAGTTTTTAGCCCGGTATGGCCGTGACTACGACATTGTCGGATTCGATTTGTTGGATGGATTTGATATTGCCGATGCCGATTCTTTGGCGCTCGCAATGCGTGGTTGCGATCAGGTTGTTCATCTTGCCGCAATCCCTAAACCAGTTGAAGATAAATCATTGGGCGACTATCTGGCCGTTAATGTCAGGGGAACGGAGAACGTTCTTGCTGCTGCCGTTAGGGCAGGGGTCAAGCGGGTCGTTTATGCGAGTTCGACAACTGTTTATGGCATAGAGGGCGGCATCCCCTTTCAAACGCCTATAACCGAATCGCAACCCGTTCTTTTCCAATATGCCGTTGCCGATAAATTGAACTGCCGCGAATGCGATCTATCATATCATTTCAGCAAGGTAATGGCAGAACAAATGCTGGCTTGGTATGGCCTAAACCGCAAAATCCAGACGGTTAGTTTGCGTTTCGGCCCGATAGGAAAGGTTTTTTTGGGAACATCTGTTAGTGACGCTAACGCTGCTCAAGCAATCTCGCTCGTTTTGAACAGCCCTGACGAATTTTGGTATGAACCATTTTCTATCGTTGACGACGTTTCTCATATTGATATTACAAAAGCAAAACGCGTGCTCGATTACGCTCCGGAGCCACCGCAGTATACCCCCGAACAAATTTATTCTACTTTGGCAAACAGATATTCTACGGAGAGGTAACATGCCTGTTATTTGCCTTTTGTTGACGCTTTCGACATGCTGTCTTTATGCCAATATCCAAAAACAAATCTTCTCTGATCGATACGCAGCTCACGGGAGTCAACGCCCCGGAATTTCGCGTTATTGAGCTATCCAATATCTAAAGATAAACACGCCAGATTCGGCGGATATCGGTTAATTTCAAAAGCCAAGAGCTTTTAGAAATCCATTGATTATACTGAACCGTTCTTGACGATCTGGCGCATGATGTAACTGACCGAAAGCAACTTTCCAATTTTTGAATAGTTCGGTCTTAGCTGCATTTTTCACAAGCTCTACGCTGACTTTGCCAAGCATAGCGTCGTCTTTTTCCGATTTCTGGAGATTGACAAAAGGTTTAATCGGTACGCATTTTTTCACTGTGGATAAATCACCAAGATCAACATTTTGGCAGTGAAAAGCCTTTACCTTTAGAGCTTTATCCACCTCGATATCCGCCTCTTTGTTTTTTCCAGCTTGTTTGATTGAAATTATGGCATCCTTGAAATGCAGTATATATTTTTCCTTTGATCCGGATTTGACATACAGCGCGTGAAAATCCGGATCGGCTTCATCTGTCGTAAGCGTCGGCTTATAGCCAGTTTGAAGAATATATACGTTTCCTTGAGCATCTATCCCCATGTATTCGGCAGTGTCTGTTCCAACTGCGCAATGCTCAGGAGTCGTGCCCGGGATGGCTGAGTAGCCGTGGCATGTATCGTCAGCGCTGGCTGCACAAGGGATGAAAATGCGTGCCACTAGTAAAAAAGAAAAAAACAACGCCGATGTTTTAGATTTAACCATAATTCCACCCTTTAATTTTTTGATTATATTGCATTATACGGATACATCGAGTGTCTTGCAATATTTTCATCGCTGTTGAGTATAAAATATATGGTTAATTCAAGACATTAGGTCTATGTTTTACTTTATGCCACTATCCCAAAACCAACCTTCTCTGCTCGATGCGCCGCGCGCGGGAGTCAACGCGCCTGAATTCAGCGTCAGCGAGCTGTCGAATCTTGTTAAAAAAACGGTCGAGGAAACTTTCGGCCTTGTGCGCGTGCGCGGCGAGATTTCTGACTGCAAGCTGCATTCCAGCGGGCATATGTATTTGACGTTAAAGGAGGGGACCGCCGTGCTGGCCTCGGTCTGCTGGCGCGGGCAGGTGGGGCGGCTGGGGATCACGCCTGCGGTGGGGATGGAGGTTGTTTGCACGGGGCGGCTGACAACTTTTGCAGGGCAATCGAAATACCAGTTGGTGATCGACTCTATGGCGCTGGCCGGCGTCGGCGCGCTTTTGAAGATGCTGGAGGAGCGCAAGAAAAAACTGGCCGCCGAGGGCTTGTTCGACGCGTCGCGCAAACGGGATTTGCCTTATCTGCCGCGCGTGATCGGCGTCATCACTTCGCCGACGGGCGCCGTGATCCGCGATATTTTGCATCGGTTGGCCGAACGTTTTCCGCGTCCGGTTCTGGTATGGCCTGTGGCCGTTCAGGGCGAGGGCGCGGCCGAGCAAATCACGGCGGCGATAAACGGGTTCAACGCGTTGCCTCTGACCGGTGGTGTTTCGCGCCCCGATGTTCTGATTATCGCCCGCGGCGGCGGCAGCGTCGAAGATCTGATGCCGTTCAATGAAGAAAATGTCGTCCGCGCGGTGGCGGAAAGCAAGATTCCGGTGATCTCTGCGGTCGGGCATGAAACCGACACGACGTTGGTCGACTTTGCCTCGGACTTGCGCGCGCCGACTCCGACTGCGGCGGCGGAGAAAGCCGTGCCGGTGCGCGAGAATTTGCTGTATCAGGTCGAAGACGACGGCGCGCGCCTGTTTCAGGCCGTCATGCGCCTGATGCAAGACCTGCGCGAGCGGTTGCATTTGACGCAGCGCGCCCTAGGCGATCCGGCGCGGGCGATAGAACCTTTGGCGCAGCGGCTCGACGAAAAGACCGAGCGGCTGGTTTTGGCGTGGCGCGGTTTTTACGACAGGCGTTCGGGGCGAGTGAGCGAAGCGGGCGGGCGTTTGCGCCACCCTCGCGACGTCGTGCGGCTGGCGGCGCAGCGTCTGGCCAATGCCGAGCAGAAAATGGGGTTTGCGTGGCGCGAGCTGTTTTCGCGCAAAGTCCACCGTCTGGAAAATCTCTCGGGCGTTTTGCGGCACCTTTCCCCCCGCGCGGTTTTGGGGCGCGGCTATGCCTTGGTGCAGGATGTTAAAGGAAACGTGATCGTTAGCGCGCAGCAAACAAAAACGGGGGACAGGTTGCGGATTGAGTTTGGGGATGGGAAGACGGGAGTGGTGGTGGAGTGATATGATGTCCGAACCTTATATATATTACGTCGCCAATGCTTTCGCTCCTGCGGCGTTTGGCGGGAATCCTGCTGGCGTTTTTCCTTGCGCCGAGGGGCTGAGCGAGGAGCAGATGCTGGCGATTGCGAAGCAGCTTAACCTTGTCGAAACCGTATTTGTTCTGCCGCCGAGTTTGGACAGCGCCGATTTTCGGCTGCGTTATTTTACGCCTGAAAAGGAACTTCCTATTGCCGGACATCCGACAATCGCAGCATGGGTCGTGTTGGCCTTTGTCGGGATGGCCGATCCAAAGCGAAAAGACCGTTATCGCCAACAGACCCAAAACGGGATTCAGGAAATTGCTTTGGAAGTCGATCGAGGAAATATTCGTGTGCTGATGCAACAGGCTTCGCCCCAGTTTAGAGGAGAAATTAAAGATAGAGGCAGGGTGGCTAAGATCTTCTCCCTCGGCGAGGAAGATTTGCTGCCGGAATTACCTGTGGAATCGGTCGATACGGGTCTCGGCCATATCGTGTTCGGCGTTGCTACCCTCGCCGCGCTGATGAAAGTGAGGCGGAACATCGAACCGCTTAAAGAGCTTTGCAAAGAATTCGGCGCGTCGGAGGCGCAGATTTTCTGCTCTCAAACCTATGATCCCTCGCTCAGCCTGCATACGCGCAATATTTGCCCGCGCGAGGGAATGGAAGACCCCGCTTGCGGCGTCGGCAACAGCGCCTTGCTTGCTTACCTGATGAAGAACAATTATCTGCGAAGCACGACAGCGGAAATTTACGCCGAACAAGGACACATCGAAAACCGGCCTTCGATCATTTATGTCAGGGGAACACGCGCCGCCAAAGGAGAGTTATACCAATCCCACTATGAACTGACCCGCGACAGCCAATCGCGAGAAGCGATGGAGGTGATGCGGGTGGCTTCGTTGGTTAAAGCTTGCCAAGCGTTGCAGCAAGCGTCGACGATGTCGTTGTAGGAATCGAGGATG
>JARLJD010000142.1 GCA_031291395.1 Alphaproteobacteria bacterium
ACCCCAGAAACACCCGAACCATCATCATCAAAAACGTCGCCGGCCTCGCCAACTGGGCCTACGACCATCGCCCCGCCGCCTGAGCCTTCTCTTCCCCCAGCGGAACCCGCTCGCCCTCAACACTATCGCGCAATGACTCTAGTTGTTGTTTTCTGAAATAGCCTTTCAAAACTATCTGCTGTCACCCGCGCAGCCGTCCCAGCGCTGCCCCTACATCTTCTTCTTTCAGCAAAGACTCCCCGACCAGAAAACTTCGCGCGCCTGCGGCTTGCATCAGGAGGACGTCGTTTCGTGCGCGGATGCCGCTTTCGCTGACGGCGAGGCGTTCGGGCGGGATGGAGCGGACGAGTTCGGCCGCGTTGTGAAGATTGATTTTGAGCGTTTTCAGGTTGCGGCTGTTGACGCCGATCAGGCGCGAGGGGAGTTTGAGGGCGCGGGTCAATTCTTCGCGGTCGTGGACTTCGATCAGCACGTCCATGCCGTAACCTGTGGCGGCTTGATGCAATTCCGCCGCGGTTTCATCACTTAGCGCGGCCATAATCAGCAGAATGCAGTCGGCGCCGATCGCGCGCGCTTCGGACACTTGCCAGACGTCGAGCATGAAATCCTTGCGCAACACCGGCAGGTCGCAGGCGGCGCGGGCTTCGATCAGATCCTGATTGCGGCCTTGAAAATAAGGCTCGTCGGTCAGAACCGAAAGACAGGCGGCTCCGGCGTCGGCGTAGGCTTTCGCGAGCTGCGCGGGAGAGAATTTGGGGCGGATTAATCCCGCTGAGGGCGACGCTTTTTTGATTTCGGCGATGAAGCTGACGCCCGCGTGTTCGGCGGCCACGCGCAGGGCATAGGCAAAGCCGCGCGGCGGCGGGGCGCGCAGGGCTTCGCGATGCAGGATGTCGAGCGGCTTCAAAAGCCTTGCGGCTTTCACATGCGCGCGTTTGTCGGCGCAGATTTTTTCAAGAATATCGTTCATAGGCGTCTTATACACTCCGTTTGAATGAGACCGGAAAAAAGAAAGAAAGCAAATGGGATTCCGGATAAATTTTGCGCTACAACGGCCGGTTTGCACACGCAAAGGCGGTGGGGGCGCAAAATTTTCCGGAATGACGATCTCTCTTTTTCCGGCTTTTCAAGCGGGCGGACTATAGCATTTTTATCTGGTTTTCCTCTCTTTTTTCATGTTTTCTCCTATCCAATCCTTAAAAATAGAGAGCGCGCTCTCCGCAGACCTCGCCGAAGCGAGGGGCGGCATGCAACCTGTTCGTTCCGGCTCCGGCGATACCCCACAGTCGGCCGCCTGTGGGCACGGAGGAGAAACAAACGCGTTCTTGCGAACGTGGGGGTGTTATAGTAGGCGGGATAGGAAGCGTCAAGGGAAAAATCACATAAATTCTATCTTTGTGGGAATATTGCCTTGTTGAGGGCGAAGGATGAAGTTCTTTCGTTATGCGGTTGGTTACATATTGAGCGATCTTTTCGCAAACAATCCAGCAATGAAATGTGGTCGTTCTTCAGGCGACACCCCCGCCGAGTTTGCAATAGCTTCTGAAATCGTTTCATCGTCAGCCAGCTTCGTTTGTAAATAATCAAGGGCAGATGAAATGCAGTTGTTGCTAACCGTTATTTGAAAAGAGGCGTCATCCCTTTGAATAAAAGTAAACTCTACCGCGCTGTTTGTAATTTTTTCATGGGCCTCTATTTCCCCGGCAAGCTCCCACAGCTTTGTTGCAGCATCTCCAATAAGGATTTCTTTCATACATAGCTTTCGTCTCAAAACTATTTCATTAATATGATCCTCCTCGAACCACCCCTCTTGTAGCTTGGTCGCATCAGAAATATTTTCGAGCGGCTTTCTTATCGAAGCTTCGACCATTTTTGACCACGGCGATACCAGATCGTTAATATAATTCTCTTTGACAGATATTTGATCCGTAATAATGGTTGTGCCTTCCTCTGTAACCTGAATAAACCCATCGCTTGAAATACGAAGGGGAGAATCGTTTCTAAAATCAACTCTGGCGGCTTTAGCAAATAGCCGCATCAATTCAGTGACATCTTTTATAACGTCGTTGTCTGCCGGAGACCGCATTTCGTATGGCATGTCTTTTTTCCTATGTGGCTAATATAAAGTTCGTTGAAGATATTTGGCAGTATAGCTTTTATTAAATAGTTTCAGAACAAGATGTTGTGGTTAACTCACCGTTTTCTTTTCAAAATCCCCCAAAAGCGCTTTGTCCCGGACATCCGCTGCGATGCTTACCGCCCGTCAATTTTAGAAAGAAATGGGATTCCGGATAAATTCGCATTTTTGCAAGGAAGAGCAAAAAAGCGAATTTTGCGGAATGACGAAGAATTTGTAGAGGCTTGGGAATTACGCTTCAGTTCCTGTTTGTTACCTCGATCACTTTGTGCAGCGTGGCGCACGTCGCGCCGCTGTCCAGATTCTCGGCGGCCAGAGTGACGCCTTGGCGAATATCTGCCGTTTTTTCTGCGACTACCAGTGCGGCAGCGGCGTTTAGGGTTACGATGTCGCGGTAGGGGGTTTTTTCGCCTGCTAGCAGTTTTTTTATCGCCTCGGCGTTAACGGAGGCATCGCCGCCTAGTAATTGTTCCGGCGTGGGCGGGGTTATTCCGGTGTCTTGGGGGAATAAAGTGAATTGCCGGATTTCATCGCCTTGCATCGCGACGATATCGCTCGGCGCTGTGGTGGTGATTTCGTCCATGCCGTCTTGGCCGTGCGTCAGCCACGCGGATTCGCTGCCGAGGTCTTGCAGGACTTTGGCCATAGGAAGGAGCCAGTCTTGGGAGAAAACGCCGATCAGATGGCGTTTGACATTGGCGGGGTTGGTGAGGGGGCCGAGCAGGTTGAATATCGTGCGCACGCCGAGTTTTTTGCGGATCGCGGCGACGTGGCGCATCGCGGGATGATGACGCGGGGCGAACAGAAAGCACAGATTGGCTTCTCTCAGGCAGCGTTCCAGAACGGCGAGCGATGGTTCGAGATTGACGCCCAGCGCGGCCAGAACGTCGGAGGATCCCGATTGGCTGGTCGCGGCGCGGTTGCCGTGCTTGGCGACGGGGACGCCGCAGGAGGCGACGACCAGAGCCGTTGCGGTCGAGATGTTCAGCGTGCCTTTGGAATCGCCGCCCGTTCCGACGATGTCGATGGCGTTGGGAGGAGCCTCGATCGTTATGGCTTTGGCGCGCATCGAGGTTGCCGCGCCGAGGATTTCCTCCGCAGTTTCGCCCTTGCCGCGCAGCGCCAGCAGGAACGCGGCGATATGTTCTTCGGGAACGGTTCCGGAGAAGATCGCGTCGAAGATTTCCCGCGTTTCGGCAACGGTGAGGTTTTGTTTGTCGCGGAGTTTGTGAAGGGCAGGGGCTAGGGACATGGTTATGAGCTGATTGTTTGGTTGAGCCTCAGTGTTGCGGCCAAGGGATCGTTAGGCAGGACTTCTCTTCGGCGATGTTGCTCTTTTCAAAAAAACGCCTCGCTGGGATTCCTCTTTCCTTAGATTGAATACCTCTGCAAGCAACTGACGGTCACGGAATGTAACTTCAAGCCGTCGGCCATCTTTACTGCCTTCCCAACTATTTTCTGCGACTTGGTTCAATCCTTCTGCGAGACTGAGAAACGTGGCGAGATAACCATAGGGCATGAGCGGATTGCGTTTTTCAGCGTAGCGGAAAAGGTCAAACCCTGCTTGTTTGGCCGTCTCTATGGCGAAAGCGAGGCAATTCGAATAAAGCAGAGTAAGGCTCGGCGGGTTTTTTTCCTTTGCGTTGATGTAAAGAAGCGCATTTTCGAACTCTTCCTCGGTGACCGAGGCTGTCAGGCCGGCTAGGACATAAGAAGGGGGATATGTCTTGCCTCCATCTCGCACCTCGCCTTCATAGCGATTTTGCAAGGGCGAGATTTTAGCCGCGGCCAATAATTTCAATAGGGACGGAACATTTGCGTAGCCTGAATTTAGAACCGATGCATTTATCCGCGTTTCCTTTACACGAACGTTGTCCCCCGTTTTCTTGGAGCCAAAATCGACGACACGAACAAATCCGGGAGCCCGCATGATTGTGTAGCCGTGACCATACAAGTTCGTATGAATGGAAGGATCCGCTATCTCGATGAGTTTTTTCAGATAGGGGATGTAGAAAGCGCGGTTTTCGCGGTTTTGTTGTTGCGCGCTTCGGTTCGAGCTTGCGTAGGCGAGTGTGATTGAATACATGGCTAACCCTCAGGTTTATGCATTTTATCATAAAGAATATGGTTAAAATACTTTCACGAGAACGCTTCGCTAAAAATTTGTCAAAATTTGCATGTTTTTTTGATCCTCTTTTTGTTTTCTCAAGCTGTGATCTTACGCCATATCAAGGAAATTCTTTATCATCGCATGGCCGTGTTCCGTTGCGATGCTTTCGGGGTGGAATTGGACGCCGTGGATGGGGCTGGTGGCGTGGCGCAGGCCCATGACGAGGCCGTCCCGCGTTTCGGCTGTGACGATCAAATCCGCGGGCATCGTTTCGCGTTTGACGATCAGCGAGTGATAACGGGTCGCGGTGATCGGCGAGGGAAGGTTGCGGAAGACGCTGTCGCCTTTGTGATGAATGGAATCTGTTTTGCCGTGCATGGGGATGGGGGCGCGGATAACGTCGCCGCCGAAGGCGTGGCCGATGCTTTGGTGGCCGAGGCATACGCCGAGCAGGGGAACCTTTCTTTCATGCGCCAGCTTGATGAGGTCGAGGCAAATGCCAGCCTGTTCCGGCCCGCACGGCCCGGGCGAGAGAATGACATGCGTCGGGTTTAAGGCCAAGGCTTCCTGTGCCGTTAAAGCATCGTTGCGCCTGACCCCTATCTCTGCCCCCCACGCGCCCAGATAATGCGCGAGGTTGTAGGTGAAGCTGTCATAGTTGTCGATGAGAAGGAGCATGTGCGTTTCATTCGTTATGGCCGCGCGCTGGGCGCGAAGTATATCTGTTGCATGGGGATATTCAAAAGCAAACTTTTGCGCGTCAGCAATTTCATCCTTTGAAGGAGATCTGGTTGTATGGAGCGACGAGCCAGATGCTTGCCGTTCGCAAAAGTATCCGCCAGCAGTTCAATCGACCTTAATGCCTGAGCGTTCAAATCCATATCTGACTGGTGCGCCCAAATGGAGCTACTTTGAACCTTTTGGGCGACCACGAAGTCATAAACACGATGGTTGAATGGGGTATAACCTTAAGTAATCTTCAGGAACATCCTACTTGTGAGAAGGGGTTACATTAGAAGAAGCGGTGATTTTCTTTTTCGGTCTCAGAATAAGGGCTTCCATTTCTACGGTTTCCGATAACTTTCCTGTCTGTGCAGCATGAGGAGAAAGAACCTGGCGCAAGTCTTCGACGAAAGCGTTTCTGTCTTTCAAATAATCTGGGCCGCAAAAGGTTATAGAAAGACAACGTCCAATGACTTCATCTACAGTTAGCGTCCTTTCTATCTGATGGATAACGCGATCTGTAGTCGTAAAGTTAGACGCGTCAATTGCTTTTTGGTGAGTTTTCCTTGTGTATATAGGATGAAGGGTGGGATCAGAATCTCCGATCCATTTATTCATCGCCTCTTTCAAAGAAGACCGCCAAGCCGAGTGTACAGAATCGGAGGAGGGTTCAAGCTCAGGGCGCGCTTCATTAAGCAGAATGAGCACGGCATCTTCTGGTAAAAATCTCTCAAGTTTGGATAAAAGAATCTCTCTTTTCATCCAATGGAAAGCCTGAGCAATGGTAACCGCCTTGATGTTTGGTAAATCTTCTGAAAAATCTTCTGCCGCACTTTCAAGAAACGAAATGTTTTTAACGCCGGTTTCCATTGCATAGTTTTCTGCGTGCACCAGCATTTCTTTTTCTAAGTCCAGTGCAAACACATGCGAGAACCAGATAGAAAAAGGAACTGCTAACTGGCCTGTTCCGCAACCTAGATCAAGCAGGCTTCCTGTTTTGTCAAAACGGCAGACTGCCGCTATCTCTGCCAAAAAATCATTTGGCCAAGGTTTTCTATACATTGCATAGGTTTCAGCAACGCCACGAAAAGGCCTATGTGAGTGATAAGCTCCTATTTTCTCTGAAACTGGCATATGTTTAACCCTGTCCTTGCAACAAAACGACTTAAATGGAATTGAACCGCTTAATTCCTTGTAGCACATAGAAAAAATAAAAACACGCTATCCTAAATCGCAAATTTCTGAAATTTTAGAACGAGTTGCAACGTCCTAGAAAATAAAGGCAAAGCCTTAAAATGATTCCGACCGCATGGTCGGTGGTGCGCCCGGCGGGATTTGAACCCACGACCCCCGGTTTAGGAAACCGATGCTCTATCCAGCTGAGCTACGGGCGCTTATCAAGGAATACATATAGTTAGAAGCGGTCAGAGTGAAGCAAAATCGGCGTTGACCCCGAAATTGACCCCGAAATTTATTTCAGCCCCCGATTTCCCATTTTTCAGATCATAAGACGAGAATCCGAGGCGGAGCCAAACCCCCTGTCTTTTTTGTCGTTTTATCGTAAAAATCATATATCTTTCAGGGAAGACAGAAGCTCAACCGGTGGTTCACTTGATAACCCAATTTCAGGCCAAGTACTACGCCCACGAATTGGGCAGAAGATTTCCTTCGGATAGCCCTGAAAAGCTATCCGGTGCGCTTGTCGATGCGCAGGTTGATCTGAACCCGCACCAAGTCGAAGCCGCTCTTTTTGCTTTTCGCTCCCCACTATCAAAGGGGGCTTTGCTGGCAGACGAAGTCGGGCTTGGCAAAACTATTGAGGCCGGACTTGTCCTGTCTCAAAAATGGGCAGAGCGTAACCGCAGAATACTTATCATCACGCCGTCTAATCTTAGAAAACAGTGGCATCAGGAACTACAGGAAAAGTTTTTCCTGCCGTGCCAGCTTCTGGAAGCCAAGTCATATAACAATGCGATCAAACTTGGCAACTTCAAGCCTTTTGAGATGAAGGACAAAATCGTTATCTGTTCCCACAGTACTGGACGCTAGTTGGATAAAGCCCTGAATTGATTCATAAAGGCGCTTCGTTTTCTTGCAAAAAATGGAGCGACCGATGCAAACAGTATTCTTCAAGGCCTTATCCAAGGCGGTATCAAATCATATTGAGCT
>JARLJD010000143.1 GCA_031291395.1 Alphaproteobacteria bacterium
CAGCTCAATATGATTTGATACCGCCTTGGATAAGGCCTTGAAGAATACTGTTTGCATCGGTCGCTCCATTTTTTGCAAGAAAACGAAGCGCCTTTATGAATCAATTCAGGGCTTTATCCAACTAGCGTCCAGTACTGTGCGTCGCGGTTATAGATCGGCAAAATGATCGTATCCGCCGCCTGAACCATAAGTTCGGCCACGGATTGAAAGATTGCAGCGGTGAAGGGATTCTGATTCATAGAGTTATTCCTCCTCATAACGAATAGCCAGAACTTCTATCGTATCGATTCCCGAAGGCGTGCGCACTTCGACCGCATCGCCGACGCGGGATTTCAGCAAAGCTTTGGCCATGGGGGAATTCCAGCTGATTTTGCCTTGCGCCATTTCGGCCTCATCGACGCCGACCAAAGTCACCGTGTGTTCCGTATTATCTTCGCGAACATAGGTCACTGTCGCGCCGAAGAAAACCTGATCGCGGTTCTTCTGCTGCGAGGGATCGACGACCACCGACGATTCCAGTTGTTTCGTCAGATAACGCGCACGGCGGTCGATCTCACGCAGGCGTTTTTTGCCATAAATATAATCGCCGTTCTCCGACCGATCGCCGTTGCCCGCAGCCCACGACACCACCTCGACCACCTTGGGGCGTTCGACGCGCATCAAGCGGCGCAGTTCCTCCTGCAACGCGGCGAACCCCTGCGGAGTCATATAGTTTTTGACGTTGGACGGAGCTGGGGCGGATTCCACGGCCTCGTCGTCATCCGTGTCTTTGGTGAAGGATTTGCTCATTCTTTCCCCTTACGCCTCAACACCAAAAGCTCACGATCTGTTTCTTCAAAGAAATGATTATCCGGTTGTACAGCGAGCAAAGCCGCTCTTAGGGCAGATTCAAATGCCGATTTTTTGTCTCCCAGCTTTTCCGGAGAACACCATGAAAAAGAGAGGCACAAGCCGACAAGATCATCCGCAGTGCGATGATAAGTTTCGCTATGGCAGAGCTTTTCCGTTTCCCAACCGGAGATTCGGGCAATTTCCTCGTGAGAAACCCAATCATCTGGGGCTTTCCATCTCGTCTGTCCACACCACTCTCGCAAAAGACTATGCAGGACTTTTATCCATTCTGGCTTTGCTTTTCCTTGTTCTTCATCGAAAATCAAACCCAAAGTATTTTGGGTTGCAAGAACAATCACGCCGCAAGGATCCAATCTTTCCGCCAAAATCTGCAAAACTTTCTGTCGATCCATCCAATGGAAACATTGCCCCATCGTCACCAATTGCGGCGCAGGAAGATCGGCAGGCATTTCTTCCGCTTTACCTTCGATGAAAACGATGTTGTTAACGTTAGCTTCGGCAGCTTTTTTCCGCGCCTCACTTAACATGGCTGGCTCAGGATCGATAGCGTATACGGTTTTCACTCTTTGCGAGAGCGGCAGTGCTATGCCTCCCGTCCCACACCCTAGATCGAACGCGATTGAGGGGGACGTTTGGCATAGATCAATCACCCGCGCGATCAAGTCACAGCTATAGGATGGCCTATACTGCACATAGTATTCGGCGGCTGAAAGAAAAGGCCGATGTTGAACATTTGTGGACATTCCCCCTCCAAACTTATCTCGCCGCAAGCATCTCCCTAATCCTCTCCGCCACCAACCGCATATCGTCCAGCGGTTTGCACGCCCATCTTTCGATCTTTCCGACAAAAGGTCGCGTCAACCCGTCGTCGCGCATCGTCTGGTGGAAGCGGCGGAATTTGTCGGAGCCGCCGGGCAGGTCGATAATCATAACCGGTTTGCCGGTCGAGCACGCCTCGGTCACCATTCCGACGCTGTCGCAAGTCGCCAACACGACTTCCGCTAAGCCCAGCATACCGTAATAAGGATTTGCCACGGGGCCGTCCCAGTCCCAGATATAGGACGGCGTGCCGCGCAAAGCCTCTTTCAGGATTTCCATATTTTCCGTGCCGGTGCGGCGCGAGGGGGTAATCATCAAACTTCCGTCATGTCCCGCGATCGCCGCCAGCTGCGCGGCCAAAACTTTCATCTCGCGCGGGGTCAGGCTATAGACCGCGTTGCTGCCACCGATCAGAACGGCGATGCGCGGCGCGGGCAATGCGGCGACTTGCGGCAAGAATTTTTCCGCCTCGCTTGCCAATAAGCGCGGCGTCACGCGATGCAGCGACCCGCGCGTCGTCATAACGTTCGCGCCGGTTAAGGAATCGTGGCGCGGCACCACGACCAGATCAAAGCGCGACGGATCGATAACCGGATTTTGAATCTGCACGGTAAGCGTGCCGCGCGATCCGGATTCACGTGACATGCGGCGCGCATAAAGAGAGGCGGGAACGCTGGCTCTGCCCGTGGCGATTAATAAATCCGGCCACGGCGGCGCGACGGGATCGCCTTTATCACTGAACGCATAAGCGAGGCCGTGGCGCAAAAACGGGCTTAACTGCTTCCAAGGGCTGCGTAACTTGATGCGTTTGATTATGGGTTGCATATCCAAAGCTTCAGCCAACCCCAAACACTGGTTTTCCATCCCTGCTTTTCCGTCGGTGACGACCCAGCAGATGACTTGGTTATTTTGTGACATTGAGTTATAATTCTCCTCTTGTTCCCTCTGTTGTAGAGGCTGATATGAAACCCGTCAAACTCGATCGCACCGATATGCGCATTTTGCGCGAGTTGCAGCGCGACGGCAGCATAACCAATGTCGCTCTGTCCAAAAAGGCCGGAATTTCGCCGCCGCCTTGTTTGCGGCGCGTGCGCGCGTTGGAGGAAGCGGGATACATCAAAGGCTATTACGCCGACATAGCGGCCGACAAAATGGGCTTCGGCATAACGGTCTTTACGCTGGTGTCGCTGGCCAATCACAGCGAAAGCGACATCGCGCATTTTTCAAAATTACTCGAAAGCTGGCCTCAGGTTCGCGAAAGTTATCAGATGACCGGCGATACCGACTATTTGCTGAAGGTCGTCGCCGAGGATTGGGAAGCCTTCCAGAAGTTTGTCACTACGCAATTGTCCAGCGCATCGAACGTCGCGCACGTCAAGTCGATGCCCGCGATGCGGCGGGTTAAACATGCGCCAGGGGTGCCGATTGAAGAGAGGGAAGAGAGGGTAATAGGGGGATAAGGAAATAGGGAGTTTCCCCTGTTTTCCCCAATCCGCTAATTCCCTTCTTCCTCCTCCTCCAACCTTACAGCCACCTTATCCACCCGCCGCCCCTCCATCCTCACGACTTCGAACCGCGTTCCTTCCCATACGAAATGATCGCCTACCGCAGGGATGCAGCCGAGATGATCGAGCATGAACCCTGCGATTGTCTGGAAATCGCCTTCGCCGCGCATGTCTTTCAGGCCGGTCGCGGCTTCGACTTCGTCGATCGGCATCATGCCGTCCAGCAGCCAGCTTCCGTCCTTGCGCCGCACAGGAAGCGTCGGCATTTCATTAACGCGCCCGGGCAATTCGCCGGTGACGGATTCGATGATGTCGGTAATCGTGACCAGCCCTTCGACGCTGCCATATTCGTCGACGACGATCGCTATATGCTGCCGCGTTATTTTGAACTGGTCGAGCAGGCGCAAAACCGGCGTCGTATCCGGCACGATGAGGGGCGCGCGCATGACGGTTTTCAAAGACACCGAAAGCCCGTCGAAGCTGGCGTTCAGCAAATCCTTGGCATGCACGATGCCGAGAATTTCCTCCATATCTCCCCGCGCGACGGGAAAGCGGCTGTAGCCGCTGGAGCGGATCGTGTTCTTGTGCGCGCGCGGCGGATCGTCAATGTTCAGCCATTCCATATCCATGCGCGGCGTCATAATCGTCCGAACCGAGCGATCCGCCAAACGCATGACGCCTTCGATCATGTCTTTTTCGGCTGGCTTCAACGCGCCGGATTCCGTTCCTTCGGCGATCATGTCCTTGATTTCGTCTTCGGTCACGCCCTGATCGGGCGGGTTATGAAGACGCAAAAGGCGCAAGATCACTTCGGTCGAACGGCTTAAAAGCCACACCACCGGCGCGGCAATCATCGAAAAAACGCGCATCGGTTTCGCAACGCGCACCGCTATCGCCTCGGCATAGGCCAACCCGATGCGCTTGGGCGCAAGCTCTCCTATGACCAGCGTCAGATAGGTGACGCTGGCGACAGTCAAAACAAGGGCGACCGGTTCGCCCCGGTGTCCGATCCATGAAAACGTGTTTAGATAATCCGCTAATTCGCCTGACAAAGTCGCGCCGCTGAAAGCGCCCGCCAAAATGCTGTTCAAGGTCATGCCGACCTGAACGATGGAAAGGAAGGAAGACGGGTTTTCGCCCATGTCCAGCGCCAACTGCGCGCCGGGATGATCGTCCTCGGCCTTCTGCCGCAACCGCGCCCGCCGCGCCGAAACGATCGCCAGCTCCGACATGGCAAAAAACCCATTCAACAGAATGAGCAAAGCGACAATGCCGATTTCGGCGATGAGAGGCAAAAGGGAACTCCGTAAATTGAGTGAGAAAAGAGATTAAAGCATCGTTCGGTTAAAGGGAATAAGGTTGTTGGAAAGCTGAGATGATCAAGTAAAAAACCATCGTCATCCCCGCGCATGCGGGGATCCATCTTTCTTGCTTTCTTGCGGCCAAGATGGATCCCCGCATGCGCGGGGATGACGCCTGTGGGGGGGGCTTGCTCACCCCAACGTCTTCAAAAAATTCTCGATGTCTTCGGGGCATGAAAGCGAGGTCGCCGCGATTTCCCTGTCGATGCGTCGCGTCATACCCGCCAGAACGGCCCCTGCCCCGCATTCGAGCAACTGCGTCACGCCTTGCAGCTTCATGTACAATACGGATTCGCGCCAGCGCACAGAGCCCGTCACTTGCCGCACCAGCAAATCGCGAATGGCCTCGGCGTCGCTGACGGCCTCGGCCGTGACATTGGCGACGAGGGGGACACAGGGCGACTTGATCGAAACTTCCGCCAAAGCGCGGCGCATGACCTCAGCCGCCGGTTGCATCAAGGGACAATGGAAAGGCGCGCTGACCGGCAATTTGACGCTGCGTTTAAATCCGCGCTCGGCAGCGATAATAATCGCGCGATCGACGGCGGCGACATGCCCGCTGATGACCACCTGCCCGGGCGCGTTATCGTTCGCCCCCACGCAAACCTCGCTTTGAGCCGCAGCCGCGGCAATCTCTTGCGCCGCCTGCACATCGACGCCGATCAAGGCCGCCATTGTGCCGACGCCGACGGGAACGGCCTGCTGCATCGCCTGCCCGCGTTTTTTCAAAAGCTTGGCCGCGTCGGTTAAAGTTATACTTTCAGCGGCGCACAAAGCCGAATATTCGCCAAGGCTGTGCCCCGCAACGAACTGCGCCGCTTGCGGCAGGCGGAAATTTCCTTGTTTGTCCAGTACGCGGATAACGGCCAGACTGACCGCCATCAAAGCCGGTTGCGCGTTTTCGGTCAGTTTCAAATCCTCCTCTGGCCCTTCGAACATCAATTTGGCCAGATGTTGGCTCAAGGCCGCATCGACTTCCTCGAAAACGTCGCGAGCCTCGGTGAAAGCTGCCGCCAAAGCACGCCCCATGCCGACGGATTGGCTGCCTTGGCCGGGGAATATGAATGCGCGGGACATTAGGAACCTCCATTGAGAAACGGCCTCTATGTCGGCGTGAAGAAATAAGTGAGCGTTTTTGTGCGTTAGAAGCAACGGTGCCATAAAAGCGGTGGGATCCCCTCCCCCTCTATGGGGGAGGGTTAGGGTGGGGGTGGTGGTTACGCATGAGATATCTTTGGAAATGAAAGACGATCTTGTGGCGCGATTCGCGCATTCTCTCGAACATCACCCCCACCCTAACCCTCCCCCATAGAGGGGGAGGGAATCCTGCCGTTTTCGCTTCGCTGTTCTTTTTAACTGTCAAAACAGATTCACTTATTTCCTCACGCCGACTATCAACAGGCTTCTATCAACACACTTGTCAAATGTAAGTCAAGCAGGTCTATTGGAGAAAATGCATGCACAAGGAACCCCATGTCCGACCTCGCTTCCCGTCTTGACCAATTCACAGGCCGTCGCGTTTTGTGCGTCGGGGATTTGATGCTTGACCGTTATGTCTATGGACAGGTCGAACGCATCTCGCCCGAAGCGCCCATTCCCGTTTTGCATACGCAGCGCGAAACGGCAACGCTTGGCGGCGCGGGGAATGTCGTGCGCAATATCGCGGCGCTGGGCGGCAAAGTCGAGGTTATCGGCGTCGTGGGCGACGACCAAACGGGGCGGGATATTGCCGACGCTTTTAACGCTTTGCCGAGCGTGACGGCGCATATGCTGCGCGACGCTTCGCGTCCCTCAACACAAAAAACGCGCTATGTCGCGGACGGACAGCAATTGCTGCGCGCCGATTATGAAAAGGCGCAATCGGTTGCGCCGGACATCGAACAACAAATTATCGCGCGAGTGGCGGATGCCGTTAAAAACATCGACGCCGTTATCCTGTCCGACTATGCCAAGGGCGTTTTGACTCCGAACGTCATCGCCGCGACGGTTCGCCTTGCAAGGCAATCCGGCAAGATCGTAATCGTCGATCCCAAAGGGCGGGATATCGAACGCTATCGCGGCGCGTCTTATCTTACGCCAAACCGCAAGGAATTATCCGAAGCGGTTGGCAAACCGATTTTAACCGTGGACGACGCCGACGCCGCGGCGCGGGATTTGATCCGCGATTTTGATATCGAAAATGTTTTGGTCAAGCTTGGCGCGGACGGCGTTTGCCTTGTGCGCAAGGATCAACCCGCGTTGCATCTGCACACCAAAGCGCGCGAGGTGTTCGACGTTTCCGGCGCGGGCGATAGCGTGGCCGCTACTTTGGCGTTGGCCTTGGCAAGCGGATTCGGCGCGGCAGAGGCAGCGGAACTCGCCAACATCGCGGGTTCTATCGTCGTCGGCAAAGTCGGCACGGCATCGGTCGCGCGCGAGGAGATTGCCCGCGAATTGCTGCAAGGCGACTTGCTTTTGCGCGAGGATAAAGTTGTGAACCTCGCCGCAATAGGGGATGTCGCCGAACGCTGGCGCAAGCAAGGATTGAAGGTCGGGTTTACCAACGGCTGTTTCGATTTACTGCATCCCGGGCATATTTCGCTTTTGCGCCAAGCCAAAGCCGCTTGCGATAAACTGGTCGTTGGATTGAACAGCGACGCTTCGGTCAAACGGCTGAAAGGCGAGACGCGCCCCGTGCAAAACGAAGCCTCGCGCAGCGCCGTTCTGGCCTCTCTGGCCGACGTCGATCAAGTCGTTATTTTCGGCGAGGACACGCCGTTCGAACTGATTAAGGTTGTGCGTCCCGATGTCCTTGTCAAAGGCGCGGATTACACCGTCGATAAAGTCGTCGGCGCCGATCTCGTGCAAAACTGGGGCGGCAAAGTGGTGCTGGCGCAATTGGTCGAAGGGCAAAGCACGACGGGGACGATTGCGCGGATGGCGGGGTGAAAGAACTTCTATTAATCGGTTCATATGTAAAGCAACAAAGTAGACGCAAACGCCGCAGGGATTCCCCTCCCCTTGAGGGAGGGGTTAGGGG
>JARLJD010000144.1 GCA_031291395.1 Alphaproteobacteria bacterium
ACCCCAGAAACACCCGAACCATCATCATCAAAAACGTCGCCGGCCTCGCCAACTGGGCCTACGACCATCGCCCCGCCGCCTGAGCCTTCTCTTCCCCCAGCGGAACCCGCTCGCCCTCAACACTATCGCGCAATGACTCTACTTATTTCTACATGCACTTCTACAGAAAACTATATGGATCCACATCGATCAACAACCGCAAATTTCTCGGCAATTTCACATTCGCCAGCCAGCGCCGCAGAACCGACGATAAATTGACGTTGCGCGGAGCCTGAATCATCAGCCTGTGCCGATGCTTTCCTCTCAGAAACGCGAAAGGCGCGGGGGCGGGGCCGAGGATGCGCAAATTTTCATCCTGCGGCGCGGTCGCGGCCAGATGCCGCGCGGCGGCTATGACCTGATGAACGTCAGCGCCCGAAACGGTCAGGCTCGCCAAACGCCAGTAGGGCGGCAAGCGATAGGCTTGGCGTTCTTCCAACTCGGCTTGCATAAACGCGTCGCGGTCGCCTTTGATGATCGCCTTCATGACGGGATGCTCCGGCGCTGTCGTTTGCACCAGCACGCGACCGGCGTCCGCCGCGCGTCCGCTGCGCCCCGCCATTTGCTGCAAAAGCTGGAACGTGCGTTCGCAAGCGCGGGGATCGCCGCCCGCCAGACCCAAATCCCCGTCCACCACGCCGACCAAAGTCAGGCGCGGGAAATGATAGCCCTTGGCCATAATCTGCGTGCCGATGAGAAGATCAAGCTCGCGCCGTTCCATTTGATCGACCAAAGCTTGCGCCGCTTGCGGATTGTCCAAAGTATCGCTGGCCATGACCGCAAACCGCGCTTGCGGCAGGCGTTTTTTGATTTCTTCGGCGATGCGTTCGACGCCCGGGCCGCAGGCGGCGAAACGGCCTTCGACTTGGCAAGACGGGCATTTATCCGGCAAACGCATCGTATAATCGCAATGATGGCAATGCAGACGGCCGGATTTTTTATGTTCCGTCAGCCACGCGGCGCAATGCGGGCATTGCAGGCGATGCCCACAACCGCGGCACAAAGTCAGCGGCGCATAACCGCGCCGGTTCAAAAACAGCATCGCCTGCTGTCCCGACGCGATTGTTTCTTGCAAGCCCTTGAACAAAGGCGGGCTGATAAATTCTTGCGAAGGAAGTTTATATTTGCGCAAATCGACCAATTCGATGTGTGGCATCTGCGCCTCGCCAAAGCGCGTCCGCAAAACGACGTGGCAGTATTTGCCTTGCTGCACATTGAACAGGGTTTCCAGCGAGGGCGTGGCGCTCGACAAGATAACGGGAATGCCGCCCAAATGCGCCCGCGCCACCGCCATATCGCGCCCGTGATAAATAACGCCTTCTTCCTGCTTGTAAGCGGCCTCATGCTCCTCATCGACGACGATCAGACCCAAAGCGGGGTAGGGGAGGAATAAAGCCGACCGCGCGCCAAGAATAAATTTGGCCTCACCTTTCGCTATGGCTTGCCAATGTAGGCGGCGTTGCTTGTCGCTCAGCCCCGAATGCCATTCAACCGGCCTTGCGCCAAAGCGGGCGGCAAAACGGTCGATCAACGCCGCCGTCATCGCGATTTCCGGCAGCATGACCAAAGCTTGTTTGCCTTGCCGCAAACATTCGGCAATCGCTTCGCAGAAAACTTCTGTTTTTCCCGAGCCGGTGACGCCGTCGAGGAGGGTGGCGGAATAACCATTTACACTCCCCCTCCCCTTGAGGGAGGGGGTAGGGGGTGGGGGAGATCGACCGTGAACGGTGCTTCCTATTATTCCGCTTTCAGTGTTTATCTCTCCCTCCCACCCCCTACCCCCTCCCTCAAGGGGAGGGGGAGTCGCTCTTCCCACAACCTTCTCCCGCAAGCCCCCCGCCGCCTTCTCTTGATCCTCACTCAACACAGGCTGAAAAAAATCAGGATCGAAAACCGGACAATCGAAAACGTCGTTCTTTTTCGCCTCAAGATTTTTTACGCTCCCGAACATCATTTTCAACGCTGCCCCCGCCGGGGTCAGCGTGTACGCTGCAACCCAATCGACAAAATCCCGACTGACTTTCGGGGTCAAAGGTAGATCAAGCGCGCGAATAATCGCCTTTAATTTGGCGTCCGGCACATCGCCCGCCCCTTCGCCCCAAACAACGCCGATCATCTTGCGCCCGCCGAACGGAACCTCGACAAAAGCCCCCTTTTGCGGCATTTCCTTCTCCGACGGCAAATAATCGTAGGCTTCCGCCAGCGGCACAGGCAGCAGGACGCGCAATGTTTTTGGGGAGGAAGGATTCGTCATGAGCTATAAATTTTATTCTTTGTCATTCCGCAAAAATCGCTTTTTTTGCTCTTTCTTGCAAAAAATGCGATTTTATGCGGAATCCGATTTGTTTTTTTGCCCGCAAAACAAGCCGCGGTCGGTTTTTATCAAACCGCCTTGTTTTTCAGATACAAAACTTCTGCAAAGCATTGTATAGAACGACTATGCGCAGCTTTCCAAAAATTTTGTAGCCCTAAAAGGAGTACTGATTATGCCGATTGTGCCCAAGCACCCTGAGGATCTGATTTTTGAGTTCCGCGCCAGTTCACGGTTTGTGGATAGGATTAAGAAGGAGAGGGAATTGCTTGCTTGGTATAACATTTTGCTTGCAGAAGTTGAGCGCCGTCAACAACGGGAGGCTCTGGATGGTATCCCTATTTTGGCGTTTTGAGCATTAAATGACATAAAGAATACGATACAATCTAAAACCTCATCAAACTAAACCAAGGAGAGACTCGTGAAATTCTTCGTCGATACCGCCGATCTTAATGACATTAAAGACCTCGCCGCAACCGGTTTGCTGGACGGGGTGACGACGAACCCCTCGCTGGTGGCGAAATCGGGGCATGCCAATTTTATTGAACTCATCAAAGAGATCGCCGCGATCGTTCCCGGCCCCGTCAGCGCCGAAGTCGCCGCGACCGATTACGCGCCGATGCTGGAAGAAGCGTTGTTTCTAGCCAAAATCGCCAAAAATATCGCCGTCAAAGTGCCCTTGACCCCGGCCGGCCTGAAAGTCTGCAAACATCTGTCGGAACAAGGCACGATGGTTAACGTCACGCTGTGCTTTTCGGCGGCACAAGCGATTCTCGCCGCCAAGGCGGGCGCGACCTTCGTTTCCCCCTTCGTCGGCCGCCTTGACGACATCGGCGAAAACGGCATGCAGTTGATCGCCGACATCTGCCAGATTTTCTCCTCCTATCCGAATTTCACCACCGAAGTTCTGGTCGCCTCCGTCCGCCATCCCCAGCACGTCGTCCAAGCGGCCTTAATGGGCGCACACGTCGCCACCATTCCGCCCAACGTCATTCGTCAGTTATTCGCGCATCCCTTGACCGACAAAGGCTTGGCCCAATTCGTCGCGGATTGGAAGAAATCGGGGCAGAAGATTTTGTGAGGGGGCAGGGCGAAGAGAAAGCTTGCATAAATGTGCCAATTATGACACAATCTCTCCGTGTAAAATGATTGACCGTACGAAAAAACTACCTGCGCGGTTTTATGTAAGTCCTTCTGGTCGTAAACCCGTTCGCGAGTGGATATTGGGATTGCCCGAAATCGACCGATATACGATCGGAAAGGACATTCAAAAAGTCGAATTTGGGTGGCCGTTGGGTCGTCCTCATTGCGCACCGCTAGGACGCGGTTTGTGGGAAGTGCGGAGCAGTTTCGACAGCGACAGAATTGCGCGTGTGATTTTTTGCATGAGCAGCGGCCATATGATCTTGCTGCATGGTTTTATCAAGAAAACGCAAAAGACGCCTCAAGCGGATATTGATCTTGCCCTTAAGCGCAAGCAGGAGGTGACATGAAGACGGGACGTAAAAAAGGCAGCGTAAGCGACGAAACATTCGACGAATTCCTTGCCGAGCAGGGTTTGCTGCAAGCGTGCGAAGACCATGCGATCAAGGAAATGATCGCCGATCAGCTGGCGGTTGCCATGAAAGAGCAGGGCATTACCAAAAGCGCAATGGCCGGACGAATGAAGACCAGCCGCCGACAGCTTGACCGGCTATTCGATCCCTCAGTTTCATCGGTCACGCTCGATACTTTACGCCGCGCGGCAAGCGCGGTTGGAAGGACGATTCGGATAGAACTCGTGCCGGGGTCGACAAGCGGCAGGAACGGAATTTCCTATTGATGCGTGACGCAAGCGATCTCACCGCATGACCTCCGACATCGCCAACCTTCCCCTCGCATCCGACGTCATCGACGCCCTCGAACGCTGGCGCGGTTGGCTTTTGGATGAAAGGCGCGTGGCAAGCAATACCGTAGAAGCCTACAGTTTCGACCTGCAAAACCTGTTTCATTTCCTGACGCAGCATCGCGGCAAGCAGATCAATCTTGCATTACTCGCCTCCCTCACGCTGACGGATTTCCGCGCGTGGTTGGCGCACAGCGCAGCCGACAATATCGGCGCGGCGTCGCGGGCGCGGGCTGTGGCGGGAGCGCGTAATTTCTTCCGCTGGCTGGATCGCAGCGGCCAGTTGCACAACGCCGCGATCGATTTGCTGAAAGTGCCGAAAACCTCGCGCCGCCTCCCGCGTCCTGTCACGGAAAACCAAGCGCAGGAAATCGTCGCCCTTGCCGCGGATTCCCTGAACGACAGCTGGATCGGCTTGCGCGACGAAGCCTTGTTCACGCTCCTCTACGGCGCGGGTCTGCGCATCGGTGAAGCCCTAAACCTGACTCGCGCCGACATCGCCCGGCGCGACCGCATCACCGTGACGGGCAAAGGCAACAAACAACGCAACGTCCCTTTGCTCCCCCTCATCAGCGCGGCGATCGAAAAATATCTCGGCGCATGCCCCTATGCCCTGAAGCCCGACCAGACGGTTTTCATCGGAGCGCGCGGCGAAAAGCTGAACCCCGCCGTGGCCCAGCGCAGCCTGCGCGCCTTGCGCCGACAACTTGGCCTACCCGACAGCGTCACGCCCCACGCCTTGCGCCACAGCTTCGCCACGCATCTGCTGGCAGACGGGGCAGACTTGCGCAGCCTGCAAGAGCTCCTCGGCCACAGTTCGCTTTCCACCACGCAGCTTTATACGAAGGTGGACGCCCAGCACTTATCGAATATTTACAGAGCCGCGCACCCGCGAGCGAAAGAAAGCTGACTCTTTTGGCGTTCTGCCTTTGAAATATCACTTTTTATTAACCCGTTTTGTGTTATAAAGAGAGGGTCGGCTTGCCGACTATGGCGATAAACGCCTTGTGGAATAGACGCTGCGGACCCGGGGGCGGTACCCGGCGCCTCCACCAGAGGACAGGGTGGGATTTTTTCAAATCCCTGTCTTCTGACGGGGGCGAAACAGGATCGACGCGCGTGGTAAAGACATGGTTTTTGCCCGGCATGATACCGCCGTTATCGGGTCATTTTTATAAATGCCAACGACAATGTTGACATGAGCGTTTATGCCCAAGCTGCCTAATCTCCGCATTGCGGAAGCAAGGTAGTTGCATAATGCACGCGGCCCGGGGGGCGCCGGGCAACAGAAGCCCCCCAATTATCAGAAGACAGAGGACGGACGACAGGGGGCAGAAATTTTTCTGTTTTTCTGTCGTCCGTCCTCTGTCTTCTGACTATACAGAGCATCGAAGGCTTGCTATTTAGAACCGTCACCCTTTTTTGCGTTTGAGAAATGAGCGAAGATTTACTCCGTTATGACCTGATGATCGAGGCCGCCTTGCGCGACGTCGTGCGCGAGACCGTGGAAACGGTCGCGCTCGACGGCCTGCCCGGCGATCATCATTTCTATATCACTTTTTTGACCAAATTTCCCGGCGTCAAAGTCCCTGACTATCTGCGCAAGCAATATCCGGACGAAATGACGATCGTCCTGCAATATCAGTTCTTCGGCCTTAAACTGGAAGACGATTGCATTAAAGTCACGCTCAGCTTTAACAATGTGAAAGAGGATCTGATCGTGCCGATCAATGCGATCACGACCTTTGCCGACCCGTCGGTCAACTTCGCCCTGCAATTCCAAAACGCCGCCGACAGCAGCGACGCCGCCGAAAATACCGACGACGACTCCGGCAAGGCGCCTTCAAGCCAAAACACAGAAAGAGAGGAAAAACGCGGAGAAGTCATCAGCCTCGACAAATTCCGCAAAAAATGACAATACCCAGCGACCGTTTTGATCTACATCCCAAAGCCCGCTCGCTACCCACTAAACCACGTCCCCTTCGTCTAGAGGCCTAGGACACCACCCTCTCACGGTGAGAACACGGGTTCGACTCCCGTAGGGGACGCCAAATATTTTCTAAACATATTCAATAAGATAAAAAATACCCCAAACAGGCTATGGGAACTTGTTTTACATCTGCTGCCCTCATAGGGTTTCCTTCTGTGGTATAAACTCGACAGAATATGGTGACTAAATCATGATTGGTTTCTCTAGCGTTGCAAATTGTATCGCGCTTACACTCATCCTTATCACCGCTATACCGCTTTCAGCGAATGCAGGGGCTTTTCCCAAATATACTTTCTCGTTAGACGAGGTTTCATTTTGCAGCTTATTAGAGAATAAGGAAGTGGAAACAGCTACGAAGCGCAAAGTTATAAAAACTATTCCCTCTCCCTATAGTTGCGAATGGAAACTTGCCCCTAAAGACAAGTCAGATAGCCCCGATGATGAGATACGAGTTATAGCAAGAACTGAGCAGGAGCTTCCTAAAACAGTCATTGGCTTGGAGGGTGTAAAAGGACAATCACTCAGCAAAACTCCCGGAGCAGCAGACTTATATCTTACTGAAATTGACCCCAACATTAAGGGCGTTCACTCTGTTTGCGGGTTTTATCTGTTTTCTCTCGAAATGCGCCTTCACAATATTGACTATCAAAAGGTTGGAAAAGCCCTTGGCGTTGTTGCCCTCTGGCGATTTAATGAGGCTCCAAAGGAAAACACCTGCTTTGCTGATAGTGTTATTCCCAGCCAATATCCCGATTTCAAAATTCCCCAGAAAAGCATCCTACACTAAATCATAGTTACAACTTTCCAGTGCCCACATTTATCCTGTCCGGCACGCCAATAAATAATGAAATGTATTTATACAACAACTAGTTATATGTTTATGTCAAACATCGATTCACAATACAGCCCACAAATCATCTTGGGGTTGTAGAAGGTTTTGTTGACCAAGGGTTGGGGGAGGCCAAAATGTCTAACCGCGCCCAATTTTCTGGCCAGCAACAGGTGTGAGTGTAGCCGGGGATTTCGATAAGTTTGGCGGGGGCATCAGAAGGTAGGCGGCTGATGAAAGCGTTGGCGACATCCGTACCGATGCTCGTATCCAAAGCTCCGGAAAAATGCACTTGCGGGATTTTTGCGACGGCTGCCGCGAAATCCGCTGGATCGAGCGAGTCTGTTAGCGGCGTCAGCCCGTCGCGCTTTGTCCAATAAGCAAGGTCGAGATCAGCTGCAACGGTGATAATTTCCGCAACATCCTGCCGCCTTGCGGCGATCAGGACGGCCAAGGCTCCGCCGCCTGAATACCCGACCAGCACGACGCGCGAGGTTTTCGTTTGCGCCTTCAAATCGTCTACAGCCTCATTGAGACTGGCGACGACTTCCGGCGCATAGCGCGCGTTTGTCCAATATGCCGCTTTACAGTTGCGGCCATGCGCAGCGTACTGGCAAGGATGCGCCAAGTAGGCCGTGGGTGTGTCATGGGGATAAGCAAGCGCAAGCCGCAGCGCGACGGGATCATCGGGCGTCGGATCGGATGAAGGCTGCGTCGGCGAAAGAAACGCGCGTCCATCGCCTTCGATATAGACCCACAAAGTCTTTCCCTGACGTTCGGGGGCAATCGCCGCAGCAAGATCGAACGTTTTTGCCGACATCGTTTCCCATTTCCATCCTGCACCCTGCGCTAGTGCAATAGCCTCGTCTCCCCGCGTCGCGCAGGCGGCAAGAAGCGCAAGGAAGACGACGGAGACGTGGGAAACAAGAATGAGGGCAGGTCGCATAACACTCATTTTGTTGGGTTTTTTCTTTACTTTGTCCTTCAAGAGTAGCATAAGTGCCAGCCTTTGTCGCTTCCGAATTCCCGCCTCCTAAACACAAGTTTTCTCGCCCAGCCTGTCTTCCTCACTCTGACTCAACCCCATAAACAAACGGACATCCCATCATGCGCAGCTCTGCCAAGCAGTCTCTTCTTGTGTGTGTTTCAATTCTGGCGATGACTGCCGTATTGGCAAATCCGGCGCAGGCGACGGATGATATTTCCGGCTCAGGCTCCCTGACCGCGCCGCAGACAAACAACATTGTTAACGGCAGCGTATATTCCGGCGTTATTAGCGGTACCGGCAATGTTACGGTCACAGCGGGAAATGCAAATTTCTATGGGTGGGAATTGACGGGCGTCAATACGTTTAATGGCCAACTTGATATCCAAACCGGCGCGAATGTGGAGTTCTTTGGCGCAAGCAGCGATCTTGCCACCGCCTCCGTCCTTGTGGAAAGCGGCGGTCAATTAACCTCCTTATCAAACCAAACGGTAACCGATCTGTCCGGCGCCGGTACTGTGCTTATTGTGAACGGCTCAACTCTTACTGATCATTTAGTTAACGGCAGCACTTTTAGCGGCAATATTGAGGACAGCAGTGGCAGCGGCAATTTCGCCGTCACCGGCAACGGCACATTGACGCTTTCCGGCATCAACTCTTATTCAGGTACGACCACAGTTGGCTCGGGGGCCACGCTTTCAGTCAGCTCAGTTCTCAATATCGAGAACTCCAGTTCGGTCGTGTTGAATAGCGGCACATTATCGGTAACCGGCACAGGCCAGACGTTTTCAAATGCCATAACTGTTGCGGGTACAGGTGGCGAGCTTAGCGTAGCCAACGGCATGACCGATACGTTTTCGGGTAACATCAGCGGAACCAGCGGCCTGAACATCAACACCGGCACGACTACGGGTACCGTCACACTTTCCGGCACCAACACATCGTTCAGTGGCAATATAGTTGTCGAAAGCGGCACGCTGGCTGTTGGCAACGGTACGAATCTGGGTTCTGGCATCGTTTATCTAACCACCGCTGCCGCTCTACAGATTAATGGCACAGGAGCCGTCGGCAATACAATATGGGCGAACGGCGGCGGGACATCCGGAGAAGGCACGCTGGGCATAAACGCCGGTGGCGTAACATTATCCGGCGCGCTCGGTAATTCGACCAATTATCTCGCCGATCTGAACATCAACAACATCGGAACGACAGTGGCTACGGGCGTTGTCAATGTGGCGACGATAAACTGTTAGCGCAAAATGAGAATGTCACCTTTCTGCAAGTTTAAAATGTCACTTTTCTGTGAAGGAAACAGAAAGGGAACATGCTATGCAAGGTGTACTGGAGATGAGCGAAAAAGAGCGGGGACTGGCGCATGTGATCAGGC
>JARLJD010000145.1 GCA_031291395.1 Alphaproteobacteria bacterium
ATAACTGCCCTCGATTAAAGGCAAAATCGTTGCCGCAAAATACTCTTCTGTGATGGGGTAAAGCCGTTGATCCATGAGAGCCTCCGTTGTGAGGCCTCCAGCGAATCACGTAAAGGTAAAACCTTTGTTAACGGTGTCTAGGGCTTGACATGAAACAATCGCGATGTTTGGTAGCGTGGGGTTCCACCCCCGCGCCCGCAGGGTGTTTGTGGCGTGGACGCGGGGGTGGCACCCCCCGCTACCCGAATGACTGTTATTTCATGACGAGTCCTTAACGCAAACACAAAAAGGTTTAGCTTGATTGATAAGGACTCCCCTCTCGAATCCGGCCTTGTCGCTCTTGGTGGCGAGCGGGTGCTTTTTTCCGTTTCTCGCTCGAAGAAGCGGAAACGAACGATCGCTTTTAAGATGGAGCGCGACGGCGGTTTGCGCGTGTTGGCCCCGGCTTCGGTCAGCCTCGGCGCAGTTACGAAAATTCTGCAAAAGCGCGCGGCGTGGATTGCGCGCGAACGGGCGGATCGCCGGAAAGCCGCTCCGGCGCATGAATACACCGACGGCGCGGCTTTTTCCTATCTGGGGCATAGCTGCGCATTGCGGATCACGCAAGGCGATCATGCGCCACGATCGTGCCGCCTTGCGCCGCATGTTTTGCATATCCATGTGCCGGATGAAACCCTGTCGCAAGAAAATTTGCGAGAGGAAGTGCGGCTTGAAATTTTGTTGTGGGTCAAAAAACGCGCACGGGTGAAATTGAAGCGGCGGCTCGATTTATGGGCGGGCAGATTGGGCGTGCGGTATAAAAAACTGGCGGTGACGGCTCCTGAACATCGTTGGGGCAGTTGCAGCGCCGATAATGTTATCCGGCTGAACTGGAAGCTGATGCTCGCGCCTTTGCCGATACTCGATTACGTCGCGGCGCATGAGCTTTGCCATGTGCGTCACAAAAACCATTCGCCGCGTTTTTGGAATTTTCTTGCGCAGGCGATGCCGGACTACAAAACGCGCCGTAAATATCTGCGCAGCATAGAGCGCAAACTTATGATATAAAGTTGCTGTGCCTACTTGCTCGTAGGAGCGGCTTCCAGCCGCGACTGTTGACATAAAGACAAGAGGTCGTGGCTGGAAGCCGCTCCTACGAGACAGCGAAACTTCTCTAACCTTGGAGGCGGCAATGACGGTTATTATGGAACAGGGATTCGGCTCTTTCGGGCCGGCTTTTATCAAATATGGCATCGGTTACGGCGCTGTCGCGGCTATGATTCTGTCTTACAGCGTTAATAAATCGATTCTCTGGATGTTGATCCACGGCTGGTTCAGCTGGCTTTATGTGATCTATTTCGCCCTTTTCAAGCAGTGAAAGCCGCCGATAGGGTTAATTTTCTGCGAACTTCTTTTAAAAACAGCCGTTTTTGGGGACTTTTGTTCTAACCCTCTGTTTTTTCGTGCAAAAAGACAAAAGCTGTGCTAATCGTTTCGCTCACAGGATGATTGTGCTGTTTTTAGTGGGTTGCGAACGAACGCAAAAAAGAGGGGAGAGGTTTGATGACTGCCGCAAAGAAAAAAAATTCGGCTAAAAAAACCGTGGCGTCAAAGAAGCCTGCGGCCAAGAAATCCGCGCCGCCTCAACCCAAAAAGATTCTGGCCAAAAAGATTTCCCCCAAAGCGAAAAGCAAATCTTCTTTGTCGCTTTTAAAATTTCCTCGCCCCAGTCTGGTTTCGCAATTGTCCGGTGGCGGCGAGCGGTTAAGCCCGCGTTTGCAAGCCGTGATTGATAAAAGCGACATCACGGACGTTCTAACCAAATTCGCGCGGGGCATTGATCGTATCGACGAAAATCTGCTCCGTTCAGTTTTGCACCACGACGCCACGCTCGATCTCGGCCCCGGCGTCTTTCAGGGCACGAGCGGCGATTATGTGCGCTGGGTTCTTGGCGTTTTGCAGGGCATTCGTTCCTCGCACCATTTGATCGGCAATGTTCGCGTCGAATTGGAAGGCGACGCGGCTTTGGTGGAATCTTATTTCCATGCGCATATCCGCATCGAAAAGCCGATCGGGCGCGAGGACGTGTTTATGGGCGGACGCAATCTCGACCGTTTCGAACGCCGCCCTTCCGGCTCGGCGGGCGTGTGGAAGATCATGCATCGCAAGCAAATCCTCGATTGGGTGCGTACCCAGTCGGCCTCGGATATTTTCTATCACCAAAATCCCGACGCCTTGTGGAGCTATCGCACCAAGACCGACGCGTCCTACCACATGGCGCAATTCCCCGGCACGCAAGCAGGCGGCAAATTACCAGCGTTTCTGGGACGGCATTATGAGAGCAAGAGCGTGAAATTTTAAGCTTTCTCGTAGGAGCGGCTTCCAGCCGCGACTGTTGACGTAAGAGCAAAGTGTCGCGGCTGGAAGCCGCTCCTACGATGTTCATACAAATCACGAACGAATCTTCTTCGCCAACCGATCCAGCACGGCGTTGACAAGCCCGGGTTCCTTGGCGTCGAAAAACCCGTGCGCGACGTCAACATAATCGTTGACGATGACGCCCTCAGGCGTTTCTGCGCAATGCAGAAGCTCGAAAGCTCCTGCGCGCAAAATGGCTTTGAGCAAAGGCTCCAGACGCTCCGCCGACAGCTTCGCATCGACAGCACCCGCGATCATCGCATCAAGGCCGGATAGATTTTCGCTGACGCCAAAGACGATTTGGCTGAACAAATCAACATCCACGGCAATAACAGTTTGTTCTTCCTGCAAAAGCACGCCCGGGTCGGCGCGAAAGCGACCAATCAAAACATCAGGCGCTTCCGGCGCAAGGGCGATCTGGTACAGCCCCTGAACCGCCGCCAAACGCGCAAGGCGGCGCATGCTGTTATCGGATTTCTTTTTCTTCGTTTCTTGTTCCATTTGACTCTTCTTTACCTGTAATCCCCAAGCTGGCGGGCGACTCCCTCTCCCCCTCTTGGGGGGAGAGGGTCGGGGTGAGGGGGGCGGTTCGGATATAATCCCCGCGTCCCCCCTCACCCTAACCCTCTCCCCCCAAGAGGGGGAGCGGGAATTCTCTCCGCGGCTTAAGCGTTCTTGACCTACTGCTTCGCGACCCACCTGCGCTTAGGCGACAGGCGAAAGTGGTGTTTAAGTTCGATCATATGTAAGCAAGCCTCTGCCGCCGCGCCACCGCGATTCAGCCGCGCGGGGTCTGCCCGTTCAAGCGCTTGTTCCTTCGTATTGCACGTCAAAATCCCGTTGCCGACAGCCAAAGCGTGGCGCAACGTCAAATCCTGCAAGCCGCGCGCGCTTTCAAAAGCCACGATTTCGTCGTGATGCGTCCCGCCCTTCAAGACGCAGCCTAGCGCGATAAAGCCGTCGCTGCGGCGGCGCACGGGATCAAAGTCCAAAGACCGCAAGGCATAGGCAATCGCGGCAGGAATTTCCAAAGCGCCCGGCACCGTGACGATGTCATAAGTCGCGCCCGCGCGATCCAGAACCGCCGTGACTCCCTGCAATTGCAAATCGGCGATGTCGGCGTAAAAACGCGCTTCGACGATCATGACATGCGGCGGCGTTTCAAAATGAAAAACGGCAGGGGGGCGATCGGATTCCATGTTCGGCCTATTGTCCGGTGCGGCGGCGATAAGCGAGAAGATCGGCAATCGTGCCGATTTTCAAGCCGTGAATGCGCGCGAAATTGATCAAATCCTGCCTGCGCGCCATCGTTCCGTCGTCGTTCATGATCTCGCAAATAACAGCCGCGGGAATCAAACCCGCCAAACGCGCGATGTCGACGGAGCCTTCCGTTTGGCCTGTGCGTTCCAAAACGCCTTGGGGCCGCGCGCGGAGGGGAAAAACATGTCCCGGGCTGACGATATCCTGCGGCCCTTTGTCGGGAGAAATGGCGGTCAAAATGGTATGCGCACGGTCGGCGGCGGAAATGCCCGTGGTCACGCCTTCGCGCGCTTCGATCGAAACGGTAAATGCCGTTTGGAATCGAGAGCCGTTCGTTTGCGTCATCATCGGCAGATACAATCGGTCAACCAGTTCAGGCGCCAAAGCGAGGCAAATCAACCCACGCCCGAAACGCGCCATAAAATTAATCGCCTCCGCCGTCGCGAATTCCGCGGGAAGGATAAGATCGCCTTCGTTTTCGCGGTCTTCGTCATCGGTCAAAATAGCCATACGCCCCCGCCGCGCCTCGTCGATCAGTTCGTCGACCGAGGCGGTGGGAAAATCGTTGTTTTGCGCGAGAGATAAGCTCATAGGGCGGGGTTATAGCGCGGTTTTGGATAACCCCAAAGCCCGTTTTGAACTTACCCTCTCCTCATTTTTGGGTCAGGGGCTATTTGGGACAAATAAATATTTTGTTGTTTTAGGATCCTTTTCAATCCCAACGGCAGCCCCTGTCTCTGTGTCTACACATATCCCCGTGCCTGAGCCGGGTTTTTTTGATAGCTTCTCGTCTGTCTTTTGAGCGCATTCACCAAGACTCCCGAATGACGTCAGTTGACCCGACACTTTTTCACCAGATGTTCCTAAAGTGAGATGCTTAGCTGTAGGAATTTCCCCTATGGGTACATATTTAGCAGTTGTCATAATGTCCTCCCATAAAGCTTATGCAGCGAATTAAGATAAATATCTGTGAGTATAATGCGAGATTGTGTATATTTTATTAACCCCTATCATTCCCACCTCAATTTTTTCCTCATTCCTTCAACGGCTTGGAATTCGCAAGTTAATTATCAACACACAAACACCCAATATATTCGAAGGCTATCTGTCGCTGTCAATACCGTGAAGCAACCGTTCAAAGTCCTGTCCACCATAAAATATGCCGTGAATCATGACTGTCAGGCCGTCATGATCGACTGAGAAAGCAATGGTTACGCGGCGAGCGTAGCTTTTGATGCGAAGCAAAGGATGTATATCGTCGCGTTTTGTGCCTCGCTCCGGAAAAGTTTCGAGCGATAAACAATCAGCGACAATTCCGCCGACGAAGTCCTCTGCGCGCGCAACGCCGCTGTTGTCGGCAATATACACATACAGATTGTCGAGCTGTTTCTCTGCGCGTTTTGAGAAAGCGACGGCGTAATGTATCATTTTCTTCTGGATTTTGCTCGGCGTTTCCGATGAGCCTCGCGCAAACGGGACATCATTTGATCGGCAGGCACCGCGGCTTCAGGGTTTCCCGCATGTTCTTCGATGCTTTTGACAACTTCCGTACGCAGCCAGCTTTCGACAGCCGCGTCGCGGGCTTGCAACGTGCGCAGACCGTCGCGGACGACTTCGCTTTCCGAGGCGTATTCGCCGGATGCGACTTTGGCTTTGACCATTGCCGCCATATCGTGCGGCAATGTGACACTAAGAGGATGTGTGCTTCGCATATGTCTCTCCCATAGGGAGTAATATAGCGCAGCATACGATTAAATCACACAGTTTTTCGCCCACACAAATGCCCGATTTACGCATTAACCAGAACCGTATATCTTACCGCAAAATCTTTCAGGTGATTTATGACCAATCCCGCCTTTCCAACCCCTTCCCCTCCTCCGCGCCGCACGGGAAGAATTCTGACGCTCCTCGCCCTTCTGGCTTTGATCGGAGGCGGGGTGTTATGGATGCACAAAGGATCCGAGACTTCTGCCGCCAAGCATCCCCCGCACGACGAGGCGGTTCCGGTCGGCCTTGCGACGATTGCCAAGGGCGACATCGACATTATTTATCCCGCGCTCGGTACCGTCACGCCTTTGGCCACGGTCACGGTACGCACACAGATTAACGGGCAATTGCAGGAGATCGGTTTTCAGGAAGGGCAGATCGTCAAAA
Source organism: Alphaproteobacteria bacterium (assembly GCA_031291395.1). GTDB lineage: Bacteria > Pseudomonadota > Alphaproteobacteria > UBA9219 > UBA9219 > CAIXLI01. Next base: position 5,812 of record JARLJD010000145.1, read on the forward strand.
AAGACGATTTTCTGGCGCAGATCGATCCGCGGCCTTATCAAGTGGCGCTGGAACAAGCGCAGGGGGCTTTGCAAAAAGATCAGGGGCTTTTAAAGGATGCTCAGATCAATCTTGCGCGTTACCAAAAACTGGTCGAACAAAACTCGATTTCCAAACAGCAACTCGATACGCAAACGGCTTTGGTACAGCAGGACGAAGGCAATGTCGCCGCCGATCAGGCGCAGATCGACGCAGCTAAGCTGAACGTCGCTTATTGCCATATCACGGCTCCTATCACCGGACGCGTGGGGTTGCGGCAGGTCGATGCGGGCAATTATGTGCAGACGTCCGATACGAACGGCATCGTGGTTCTGACCCAGCTTGACCCCATTTCGGTCGTTTTTACCCTGCCGGAGGATCAGCTTCCGCCGATTATGAAACGACTGGCGACCGGCGTGGAATTGCCTGTTGAAGCCTATGACCGCGGTGGAGCGACCAAGCTTGCCGAGGGCAAGCTGACGGCGGTCGACAGCCAGATCAATACCTCGACCGGCACGATCAAACTGCGCGCGCAGTTCGACAATGCCTCAGGCATTCTGTTTCCTAATCAGTTCGTCAATGCGCAGGTCAAAGTCGACACCGTGCAGGGCGCGATCGTCGCGCCGCAAGCCGCCATTTTGCGCGGCTCGGTCGGAACTTTCGTCTATCTGGCCAAAGACGACGGCACGGTCGCCGTGCGTCCGGTCAAGACGGGCGTATCGCAAGGCAACAATGTCGAAATCCTGAGCGGTTTGGAAGCAGGCGACAAAGTCGTCGTCGACGGCACCGACAAATTGCGCGACGGCGCGAAGTATAAAGCGCCGGAGAGCGGGGAGTCGCAGGACAAAAAATAGGATCGGCACATGACGTGAGAACCGGCGGTCATAGCCCCTCTCCGCCCGCGCTTGCGGGGGGAGAGGGGGGATACAAACAGTCGAGCAAAAGCAAAAGGTTGAAGGGGGTGAGGTGGGTGGTTGAGAGCGTGAATAATCTTCGACACCCACCTCACCCCATTCGTTCTATTGCACATGTTCGGCGTTCTGTCCCTCCCCTCTCCCCCCGCAAGCGCGGGCGGAGAGGGGTTATCACCGCCGCTGTCTTTCCGATCTGCGAGCTTATTCTGTTTGCTGTCATTCTGTCGCTGACTTGCGCGGCGCAAGCCCAAGACATCGTTGCCGCAAGCCAAATCATATCCGGCGATGAAATCGCCTTGCAAGATGGGCGCGTGTTGCGGCTGGCTGGCGTTAAAGCCGTAACGCCAAACGCCAAAACATTTCTGGAATCCGCCGTTTTGAATCACGCGCTGGTTTTACAAGACGCCAAGCCTGACCGTTATGGCCGCGTCAACGCCACAGCCTCGGTTCAGGGACAAGCACAGTCGATCGAGGAAAGCTTGCTGAGCCAAGGGCTGGCTTTTGTCTATCCGGCGGTGGGCGACGATCGGCTGGATTCTTGGTTGGATGCAGAGCGGCAAGCGCGGCGGGAGAAACGCGGCACTTGGGCGGATCATCCCGACGTTCCCGCGCAAGATGCGCCCATTCTTTGCGGAAAATATGGCTTTGTCGCCGGAACGGTCAGCGGGGCCGAGCGCATCAAGAACAAAGTCTATCTTCATCTCGGCGAAGGGGGACAGACGGATTTTACGTTAGAGATCGCCGCGCATTTTCTGCGCGCGCTAAGAAAACGCGGCCTCGATCCGCTAGCGCTGCAAGGCAAAAAACTGCGCATCCGCGGCTGGGTCAAACGCGACATCTACCCCACGATCACGCTAAGCGATCCGCATCAGATAGAGGCGATGGAATAAGTCGGCCTGAGGAAATAGATGAGCCAAATAGCGCAGCAAAACCGGCGGGATTCCCTCTCCCCCCTCTGGGGGGAGAGGGTTAGGGTGAGGGGGGGACTCGGGGATTATATCCTAACCGCCCCCTCACCCCACCCCTCTCCCCCCAAGAGGTGGGAGAGGGGGTCACCCCCGGCATGGGGTTGCAAATTGAGTCACTTATTTCCTCGCGCCGCCTAACTCACTCCAGCAAAATCTTCTCCAGAAATTCCGCCGTGCGGCTGTTGGCTAAATCGGCGGCTTCCTTGTCGTAATTCCGGCCGTCGATGCGGGCGAAGGCGTGATCGGCGCCTTCATAGACTTGCGCAGTAATGACGGGATTGCGGGAAGCCAGACGCAAAATCCTGGCGCGCGCTTCGGGCGGCATAAACGGATCAAGCGCGGCGATGTGCAGCAGCAAAGGCTCGCGGATGTCGTGGATTTCGTCAAGATAGCGATCCAGCCCGGCCCCGTAATAGCTTACCGATACATCGACATCGCTGCGCGAAGACATAAGGTAAGCCAAAAGGCCGCCCAGACAAAACCCGACCGCGCCGACCTTGCCATTGCAGCCGCCGATCTTGCGCATATGGCCGAGCGTGGAAAGCAAATCGCGCACGGCGGCTTCGACATCGAAACCCGTCCTCAACTCCATCGCGCGCTGCATGTCCTGAGGCGTTCGGTCGTTTAATTGCACATTCGGCTGTTGCCGCCAGAACAAATCGGGACACACCGCGATATAGCCTTGCGCGGCGAAATCGTCGCAGATTTTGCGCATCGTCGCGTTGACGCCGAAAATTTCCTGAATGACGATCAGACCCGGGCCGTTTCCCGACCGTGGCATCGCGCAATAAGCGCCGAATGCGTGATTATCAAGCGAATGAATACTGATGTCGGGCATAGCGGTCAGGGGTCAGAAGCCAAGAGTCGACAGAATCTAGGCAATATCAATTTGAATTTCCAGCCCCAAAATGTTAACCTCTTCCTAACCTTAAACCTCTAACCTTGAACCCCCTCATGAAAGTCACCGTCAATGTCGAATGCACGCCTGAAGAAGCGCGGGCTTTTTTGGGGCTGCCTGATGTCGCCCCTATGCAGCAAGCCTTGATGGGCGAGTTGGAACATAGGCTGCGCTCTAATATACAGGCGATGAATCCCGAAACGATGATCAAAACATGGCTGCCCGCCAGCTTGCAGAACGTCGAGCAAGCGCAAAAGGTTTTCTGGTCGCAAATCCAGCAAACGATGACCGGCCTTGCCGCGACCACCAGCAATGCGATGACAGCATTCACCGAACGTAAAAATTAGGGGACACAATAAAGGGGACATGATAAAAATGCGCTCAAACGCCCCTCCCCCGTTCATCCCACGCTCTGCGGCGCATTTTTATCATGTCCCCGTATTGTGTCCCCGACGGCGATGATTTTCTCCCAAACCGATCGCCTCGCGCTGCGTGTGCTAGAGAAAAACGAATTGCCACGCCTCGTGAAGTTGTTTGACGTGTGGGATGTCGTGCGCTTGCTAGAGGTCGTGCCTTACCCCTATACGATGAAAGACGCCGAAGAGTTTTACGCTAACATCGAACCTTGCTATCGGGCGGGCGAGCCGCAATTTTACGCAATGGCGCTTAAATCGGACAATCTTCTGATCGGTGGCGTCGGCTTGCACGCCCCGCGCGGCAGCGATAGCGCCGAAGGCGATGTCGAACTGGGGTATTGGCTGGGCAAGGATTTTTGGGGTCAAGGCTTGATGACGGAAGCTGCCCGCGTTGTTCTTGGTATCGGTTTTGCGCGATCCGCAACGCGTGCGATCGTGGCCACAACAGCCCCCAACAACCGCGCGTCGCAAAACGTTCTGGCCAAAATCGGCTTGCGTAATCTGGGGCCAGCGCCGCGCGATTATACGGCTTTGCGCGGCAACGACGAAGTCGTCAAATGGCAAATCACGCGCGAAGAATATGAGGCGAAGCGGGTAGAAGACAAGACTATTCGGTAAACAGCACTAACAAATTAAGAATCTTTGTCATTCCGGAAAAATCGCTTTTTTTGCCCTTTCTTGCAAAAAATGCGATTTTATCCGGAATCCCATTTGGTTTCTTGCCACAAAACAAGTGCTAATCTGTTTTTACCGAATCGCTTTGGGCAGAAGAAAGTTTGTTTGAAGGTTAAGCAAAATGGCGATGCAAACGCGGCAGAATCCCCTCCCCGCGAGGTGGGAATCCCGATGTTATTGCTGCGCCACCATCCCCAACTCACAAAAATGGACTCACCCCTTCCCCCGCGCCCTTTGCTCCTTGTCGCCGCCGCCGTTCTCATCGACGGCCAAAACCGCGTCCTGCTGGCGCAAAGGCCGCAAGGCAAATCTCTGGCCGGTCTATGGGAATTTCCCGGCGGCAAAGTCGATGCGGGAGAATCGCCCGAACGCGCCCTCGCGCGCGAACTGCGCGAGGAACTGGGCATTGAAACCTCGCCCGAAAGCCTCCAGCCGCTGACCTTCGCCTCCCACCCCTATCCCGATTTTCATTTGCTGATGCCGCTTTACGCCTGCCGCGTCTGGCAGGGCGAGCCGCATCCGCGCGAAGGGCAAAATCTGGCTTGGGTTTCCAAACACGAATGGCAGAATTACCCCATGCCGCCCGCCGACGACAGAGTTTTGCCAGTTCTTTTCGGGATGATTTAGGCGCGAAGAAAAAAAACACATCAAGTGTGATTTTTCCCTTGACATCCCCCGCGCCTTCCCTTATAACACCCCTACGTTCGCAAGAACGCGTTCGTTTGGACTACGTGCCTGAAAGCTGCAGATTTCAGGGTATCGCCGGAGCTCACTCGAACAGGTTAAGGGAAGCGCGCTTCTTTTTTACAGAGTATAGGCAAAGGGCATGAAAAAACAAAGGTAAACAAACAAAAATGTGATACAGTCGCAGATTATGCGCGTATTTAACGACTCTTTTTTCGAGACTTCCGACCGTCCCGTTCGCCTACGGCTTTGCGACCATCCGGCTTGCGGGCAGGCGGGGGATTACCGCGCGCCTAAAGGGCGCGATCGCCTTAACGACTATTATTTTTTCTGCCTTGCCCACGTCCGCGAATATAATCAGGCTTGGGATTATTTTGCCGGACTTTCACCGGAGGAAGTCGAAGCCTATACCCGCGACGCCACGGTGTGGGAGCGCCCGTCATGGCCTATGGGACGTTGGGGCTTGAACGAGCGCAAAATACGCGACAAGGCGATGCGCGACATTTTTGGCGACAGCGGCAAGGACGAGCCTGCGCGCGCCGCGCCTCCGATGCCTCTGGCCGAACGCGACGCTTTGGCCGTTCTGGAACTGACCCCGCCGGTCGATTTTCTCGTCATTAAAACGCAGTACCGCGCACTGGTCAAAAAGCACCATCCCGATTTGCACGGATGTTCCTGCGAGAGCGAAGAAAAATTCAAGAATATCAGCCAAGCTTTTGCGACGTTGCGGAAGATTTATAAGGGCGAGGAATAAGGTTGTTTGTGCAAATAACCGCTCCCAAATGCGCGGGGATGACGCCGGTTTGTTGATCGGAATCACGAAAAAAGGCCGATGGGATTTCCCACCGGCCTTTTTGTTTCTTTGAGAAACCTGCGCTTACGCGACGTCCTGTATTTCTTCCTGAGTCGCGGCCAAACTTTGCGCGACGTCCTTCATGGAAGGCTGCGGCTGGGCAGGCATCGCGGGCTGACCCTGCTGCGGCGCGTCGGTACGGGCGCGCGAGATGTGCGGCATGATATCCTGCAGCTCGATGAAATTATCGGCCTGACGGCGCAATTCGTCGGCCACCATGGGGGGAGAGGAACGCATCGTGCTGACGACGCTGACGCGAACGCCCTTGCGTTGCACAGCCTCGACCAGACGGCGGAAATCGCCGTCGCCGGAGAAGATGATGATGTGTTCGACATGGTCACACATTTCCATCACGTCGATCGCAAGCTCAATGTCCATATTGCCTTTGATCTTGCGGCGGCCGAAAGCGTCGGTGAATTCTTTGGTTGGCTTGGTGACCATCGAATAGCCGTTGTAATCCAGCCAGTCGACCAGTGGACGAATCGGAGAATATTCTTCGTTTTCAATCAGCGCGGTGTAATAAAAAGCGCGCACAAGGCGACCGCGACCCGCGAAAACCTCCAGCAGCTTTTTATAATCGATGTCAAAACCCAAACCACGAGCCGCGGCGTAAAGGTTGGCCCCATCGATAAACATGGCCGAGCGTTCTTCTTTGTAAAAAATCATTCTTTCCTCGTATTTTCTGAACGGAGCCGTAAAAGCCTTCCCGCATATACGGGTTTCTACAAACATTACCCAAAAAAGGCAACACTTAAGTTGTATGTCGGCTCACGACCCCTTGGATGAACCTCGGGAATCAACGATTGTGAATATAGCCTGTTTCAATTCCCTTAACAAGCGCGACAATACTATCGTGCGTAATTTTTTGGATTATCTCGCTTTACAAAGGGTTAGATAAAATTGTAGGTTGCCTGCTTCACATTATATAGTGCCTGAGGATTTCGGTTCCGAAATGAGCTGAAAGAATCTTGGCGCACGAAAGAGGATTGACCCGATGGCTCGCGTTACCGTTGAAGATTGCGTTTTGCAAGTTCCCAATCGTTTTGAACTCGTCATGGCGGCGGCGCATCGCGCGCGCGCTTTGGGTTCGGGCGCGGAATTAAGGGTCGAGCGCGACCGCGACAAAAATCCGGTCGTGGCTTTGCGCGAAATCGCCGAGCTGAAACTGGACATGCCCGCGCTTCAGGAATCCTTGATCAAGAGCCTGCAAAAACGCATCGAGCCGGATCAGCCCGAAGAAGAAGTGGCTGAACTCATGGCGGGCGAACAGCAAAGCTGGATCGGCGCGATGGATCAAGCCGCTGAGGAAGACGAAGCCGAAGAAGGCGAGGACGCGTTCGAGGATGAAATCGAAGACGGAAGCGGCAACGCGTTCGACTCCGGTTCCTTCGAAGACGCGGTTATTAAGGACTAATTAGAAAAAATCTGCTATTTGTTCCTTCTGAGGAACCGTAAGGCAGATGTCTAAACCCATACCCCCCGCGGCTTCCGCGCCGCCTGAGCTTGTGCGTTCGCGCCTGATGCGCCAGTATGATCTGGTCGAGCGCGTGCGCGCTTATGATCCCAACGTCAATGAAGATTTGCTCAATCGCGCCTATGTTTTTTCGATGCAGGCGCACGGTTCGCAAAAGCGCGCCTCGGGCGACCCTTATTTCTCGCACCCGCTGGAGGTCGCGGGCATCCTGACCGAAATGAAGCTGGACAGCACGTCGATCGCCACGGCGTTGTTGCATGACACGGTCGAGGATACGCTGGCCTCGCTCGACGATATTCATAAACAATTCGGCCCCAATGTGGCGCGGCTGGTCGACGGCGTCACCAAGCTTTCGCGCATCGCCTTGCAAACCGATCAGGCCAAGCAGGCGGAGAATTTCCGCAAGCTGGTGGTCGCCATGTCGGAGGATATCCGCGTCCTTCTGGTCAAACTCGCCGACCGCTTGCACAATATGCGCACGCTGCATTTCCTGAAAGACGCCGACAAGCGCCGCCGCATCGCGCGCGAGACGATGGAAATCTACGCGCCGTTGGCCGAGCGCATCGGCATCGAGAAGATGCAGCACGAACTGGAAGACTTGGCCTTCGGCGAGCTTAATCCCGACGCCCGCAACAGCATCGTCGCGCGCCTGAATTTCCTGCGCAGCGAAGGCAGCGTGATCGCCGAAAAGGTTTTGAAGGAACTGGGCGGGGTTTTGAAGGAATCCGGCGTTCCCGCCATACTGGAAGGGCGCGAAAAGACTCCCTATTCGATCTGGCGCAAAATGCAGCGCAAGAATGTAGGGTTTGAACAACTCTCGGATATTATGGCGTTCCGCATTCTGGTCGATACCACCGATCAATGCTATCAGGCGCTGGGCGTCATTCACAGCCATTATCATGTGATCCCCGGGCGCTTTAAAGATTACATCTCGACGCCCAAACCCAATCAGTATCAAAGCCTGCACACCGGCATTCTGGGGCCGGAACGCCAACGCATTGAGATTCAAATCCGCACCAAGGATATGCATGAAGTCGCCGAACTGGGCGTCGCCGCGCATTGGGGGTACAAGGCCGGAGCCGTGCGCACCGAAGGCTTGCAATATCGCTGGCTGCGCGAACTTTTGGACATTGTCGAGCATGCGCAAAAACCCGAAGAATTTCTGGAAAACACCAAGCTGGAGTTGTTTCAGGATCAGGTGTTTTGCTTCTCGCCCAAGGGCGATTTGATCGCCTTGCCGAGCAAGGCGACGCCAGTCGATTTCGCCTATGCTGTCCACAGCCGCGTGGGCGACGCCTGCGTCGGAGCCAAGGTCAACGGGCGCATGGTGCCGCTGCGCACGGTTTTGCGCAACGGCGATCAGGTCGAAATCGTTACGCAAAAAAACGGCACGCCCTCTCCGGCGTGGGAGCGTTTCGTCGTCACTGGCAAAGCCAAATCCTGCATCCGCCGCTTTATTCGCGCGCAACAGCGCACGGAATATATTCTGCTCGGCAAATCGATGCTGGAAAAACTCTGCCGGCAGGAAGAAGTCGCTTTTTCAGAAAAAGCCTTCGAGGCGATCGCGTCCAACTACCAAAGCGCCACGGCTGAAGACCTGTTCGCCAATATCGGCGCGTCGTTGCAAACCGCGCGCGAAGTCTTCAACGCCGCCTATCCAGAGCATCGCTTCAAGTCTTCCGAGAAAAACGCCGATAAGGCGATGACGGTCAAGGCCAAAACGACCGCGAAAGGCGCGCCCTTGACGCTCAAAGGGCTGATCCCCGGCATGGCGGTTCATTATGCGCGGTGCTGCCATCCTTTGCCGGGCGACCCTATCGTCGGCATCGTCACCACCGGCAAAGGCGTGACCGTTCACAGGGGCGATTGCGAAACGCTTGAAAGTTTTGCCAATGCGCCCGAACGCTGGATCGACGTCGGGTGGAGCGACGGGCAAGACAAGGGCGAGCCTATGGTCGGGCGTCTGGCGGCGGTTTTGATCAACAAACCCAACAATCTGGGCGCGATGACGACCGCGATCGGCAAGAACGGCGGCAATATCATCGATATCAAGGTGACGGCGCGCTCGACGGAATTTATCGACATTCTGGTCGATGTCGAAGTGCGCAGCGCCGCCCACCTGACCCTCATCACCGCCGCCCTACGCGCCAGCTCCGCGGTCAATTCGGTGGAAAGGGCGAAGGGAAGGTAACGGCGCTGTCAGTGCGACAGAAAGAAATCTGGCGTCACATATGTGGCGCCCCCGCCGTGGGTTTTGTGGCAAGGTGCGCAGCTCCTGCCTTGGGTGCTGTATTCGGGGCGCGTTTTAAAGTTTTGTTTCCCGTCCCAGTCTGTTGTGGCTCGTTGTTTAGCGATCGTTGCTGCGGTTTGGAATTTGCTCTTGCCTGAGGCGTGGGGTTTGGCTTGCTTGCCTTGAATTCTCCCGCATCGTCGTCAGGAGCGTCGGGCGGCCTGTTAACGGCCATCCCCGCCATTTCATAATATTTATGTCCGTCTTTATCTTTAACAACGCCAAGCCATGACTGCCGAGCTTTTAACTCCCTTGTGTTTCTAGGTTTAAGCTTACCAAGATCTTGAACAAACGTTTTGATATCCGAGTCAGGGAAATCTTTTGTATTGACTCCGAACTTTTCAAGAACCGCGCGCTCGGCAGCCACCATGGCGTCCTCGGCAAGCCCTCCTCCAAAAATGCCTGCAAAAGCGGGCATAATTGAAAAAAGCACCTTGCGCCCGACCTCTTGCAATGGCTTGCCCTGGATAAGGTCAACGACAGCGCCGATTAAAATCCCAACTTCTCTACTATTCGCTGCGATTGGCGGCGTGGCTGCATCAAGAGCCACCGCCCCAGCTTCCATGAGAAGCCGCTGTTTTGGCGTCAAATTTTCAACGACTCCATCGGGCCTTGTTTGGCCTGAATTGCTTTCGCGTACCATTATAATATCTCCTTCAAAATGCAAACCGACATTATGGCTAAATTCTAGCAAAGGTTTATAAAGAAAGCGTGAATCTGTTTTGCCGAGGCACAAAATTTTAACCATCTTGAAACCCTAAAAAAATTCATTGCCGTATTTGCTTATAAGGCTTGGGCTTTCGCGGCAGGGCGGCGATGAATTCTTTGGGGTTTTCAGGCGGACTGGCAATAAATTTTTGAAAAGCGTGGCGAGAGTTCCCCTCATCGAGGAGGCCATTTCAAAGGGTTGCGAAAAGCCCTGATTTCGTGCAGAATTGCGCATCGCGTTTTTGAAAAGGCATATGGAAATTTATGAGCGCAGGCAACCAACAGGGCGAACCCGCCCTTCTCCTTTTTGTGTTTTTGGGCATGCTCGCAGGATTCGGCTGGCTCCTGTGGCATCTGACGCGCGGATTTTGGCTCGACTATCCTTTGCGTTGGCTGCGCTATGGAGAGATTTGGAGCATCAATCTTTTTTCTTCGCATCGTTACGACGCTTGCCTCGACTGGCTGCGTTTGGCGCGCGTCAACGACACAAATCCTTCTCCCGCCGTTATCGGCGCGACCAATGCCTGTTTCGGCGCAAACTTTCTGGGACAAGTGCCGGGTGATCAGGCTGGTCTTTATTACCAGATGTCGGGGCCGCCGTTTATTGCCTTGGGCAATGCGGCGATGCGCATTTTTCGCTGGCCTCTGGCCGCGATCCTTGCGTCCATCGGCTGCTATGAATTGTTTCTTTCGCCGAACAATAAATTTTTCACCAAGCATACGCTGGAATCGTTAATCGAAACGCAGGCGAAGATGTGGCCGATCATCTCGCCGATCGTAAAGTTCAATCCGTCGAAAACGGGACGCATTCTGGGCGACCCCATTCCCGACAAACTGCCGCCCTTCGCCGAAGCGCTCTCGCCCGAAGAATGGGTGTCGTGGAATCGCATCCCCGTCATCAACGGCATTCCCGACCGCGACGTGACGCGACGCGCGTTCATCAGCCAGTTGGGGCCGCAATGGAAAGGCGTGGACTCGCTGCCTTTGCACATGCGCGCGCTGCTCGCCGCGTTCGCGCTGAAAGGCGCGCAGAAACGCGAAGAGAGCGACGAATTTCTGGGACGTTTGGCGCTGTGCTGGTCGCCGGACAAAGGCTTCCGCCCCGAAGCCGAGCTGATTGCCGAAATCGACAAAATTCTGCAAGACCCCAAGACCGGCGGCAAGATTCCCGCGGCTGCCGACCGGCATGCGTGGCGCACGACCGCTATGCTCGGCGCGTTGCAATGGGCGCGCGCCAATGGCGGCGTTTTGGCTCCAGCCCAGTTTTTGTGGCTGCGCGCCGAAGACCGCGCGTTGTGGTATCCCTTGAACAATCTTGGCCGCCGCGCTTTTCACAGCGAGGGCGCGGGCGCAATGGCGCATTTTATGGCCGAGGAATCCGCCAAAAAACCGCTGCCGATCCCGCGCGTCGATACGGCGATTGTGACCTTGAACACCTACCTGCACGATCCGGACAAAAGACCGGTTCCGATTCCTCCGCGCGAGGGCGAGGTTAAAGCCTGATCTTCGCGCCCGACAAGGATTATTGATGAAGAAAAAAACCGAAGCCAGACGCGTGGGCGCGATGTTGACCGTTGGGTTTCATACGGCCTATCCGCCGCTTATCTGGCGCTTTGATCTTGAACGCAATCACAGCTTCACCCTGTCTTTGCAGGGCGATGGGGGCGATTGGGAACTAGGCGTGACGACGCCCAAAGGCGACTTTTATCCGGTCGCGCATTTTGCCGAACGCAGCGAGGCCGAAGAAGCTTTGACGCAAATCGAAAAGGTTTTGGCAAAGAACAGGGGCGTTGGCGCTTTCATCCTTAAATCGGTTGTTTTTATCGCTGTGCTCGCCGTGTTGGTGGGGGTCGGCGCTTCCCTTGTCGGTTTGGCGCTAAGCCATCATTCGACGGGGCCCATCGCCGCAAGGCTTGCTCCGGCCGCGCCGCAAGACGGCGAACCGCAAGCGGCGGATGATATTTTGCAGCCGCCGCCTTGAAAAAGGCTGAATATACACAATTCCCAAATCGGAAAGAGGGGGCAGAAAAGAGACAAAAAAAGAACCTCTGACCTTACCCCTTCGCTTTCCTCTCACGGCTTGGGGGTTACAGATTGCCGCAAAACGGCACCGCGGCTGGAGGCTCCTCTTGCAATACTTCGCAAGGTCACAAATTATCTGTTCGTAGGAGCGGCTTCCAGCCGCGACCTTCTGTGTTTACGTCAGCAGTAGCGGCTGGAAGCCGCTCCTACGAAAAATCACAATTTATGGCGTGTCGCAGTAAAGTAAGGCGGTTTGCGGCTCAGGAAGGGCTGCGCGTTAACCCGCGCGTCGGATCCACAGGTTCATCGCCCCGCCGCCATTCAAAGTAAAGTTCGGGCTTGGTTCCGGCTTTGACCGGCAGGACGCCTAAAGGCTCTCCGGCTGCGACTTCCTGTCCCATCTCGGCATCGATGCGACCGAAACCGGAAAGGAAACTGTAATAGCCGTTACTGTGCTGCAAGATGACGATTTGCCCGTAACCGCGGAACGGGCCTGTGAAGACTACGCGACCTGCGCGCGGCGCCGCCACGGGCGCGCCCGAAGGGGCGGACAAGGTCACGCCCTCGCTGGTGACTCCGTCGGCGTCTTTGTCGCCGAAAGGTTTGTCTACGCTGCCAAGAACCGGCCATTTCAGCCCCGCGATCAACTCCTTTGCAGGGGTAGATCTTTTACGATTGGACGGCGGGGCGATCTTTTCCATCAGTTGGCGCAAATCGTGCGCTTCGTCGGCCAAAGCTGCCAGATGACGGGCGGTTTCGGCTTTTTGCTCTTCGGTGCGCTGAAGAAACCCTTGGCGCGTGGCAATCATCTGGTCGAGATCGCGCTGCTGCTTTTGCAGGTTTTCCTTTGCGGCGGAAGCCAACCTTTTTTGCGCGGCAAGCTGTGTTTGCAGCTCGTAAAGCGCGGCGAGATCCTGCGCCGCGACCTCGGTTTGCTGGCGCAGGCGCGGCAGGATCGCTTGCAAAAGCAGGCTGCGATGAATGTGGTCGATGGCGGTGCGGTCTTGCAAAAACAGGCTTTCGGGCGGGCGGCTGGCGATTTCGACCAGAGCCGACACCATAAGGGAAAACTGTTTGCGTTCAAGCTCCGCCCCCTTGCTTTTGGCCGAAATTTCTTGCGTCAATTCGTCGAGTTTGCCTTCCAGCGTTTCCTGTTCGGCTTCTTTTTCCTGAAGCGTTTGCGTCGAGCGGATCATGCGCTGGCGCAGGTCTTCGAGATTTTTTCCGGCATCGAGCGCGGCGGCGGCGAGCGCTTCCTGCTGTTGTTTTTTCTCGTTCAATTGCTGTTCGACCTGACGCAGTTTGTCGTCGGGTTTGGCTTGGGCGGAAGACGCGAAAGCCACTCCGGTGATCAACAAGCCAAGAAGAAAACAGTATTTCATGTCCGAACAATCAGGCTTTCGCCGTCCATTACATCGGGCTTCGGAATCCGCATGATCTCCAGCACCGTCGGCGCGACGTCGGCCAGTTTGCCACGGCGCAGGGAGGCAACATTTTCCACCGCCCCAACCAGCATGACCGGCACAGGATCCAAAGTATGGGCAGTATGCGGGCCGTGTGTCGTTTCGTCGAACATCTTTTCGCAATTGCCGTGATCCGCCGTCACAAGCGCCGCGCCGCCGCGTTTTTCAACCGCGGAGAACAGGCGGCCAAGGCATGCGTCGATCGTTTCCACCGCTTTGATGGCCGCTTGCAGAACGCCGGTGTGGCCGACCATATCGGGGTTGGCATAGTTCAGGACGATCAGATCGAAAGCATCGGCTTCGATCGCCGCGACAACTTTGTCGGTGACGGCATGCGCCGACATTTCGGGTTGCAGATCATAGGTCGCGACTTTGGGCGAGGGTACGAGAATGCGTTCTTCGCCCGCAAAAGGCTCCTCGCGCCCGCCATTGAAAAAGAACGTCACATGCGGGTATTTCTCGGTTTCGGCGATGCGCAGTTGTTTAAGCCCCGCCTTCGCGACGACTTCCCCCAGAGAATCTTCGATTTTCTTGGGCGGGAACAAAGCGGCCATAAACGGGTTCAAAGCGTCGGAATATTCAACCATTCCGACGGCGGCGGCAAAGGAGACACTTTTCTTGCGCGCGAAACCGTTGAAAGCGGGATCAAGCAAAGCGGTCAGAATTTCGCGCGCGCGGTCAGCGCGGAAATTGGCGAACAGAATGCCGTCGCCGTCTTTCATGCCCGCGTAATCGTTCAATGCGACGGGCAGAGCGAATTCGTCGGAAAGCTTCGCGGCGTAGCTGGCCTCGATCGCCTCCACTGCGTTACCCGCGCGGGTGCCCGCCGCCTGCGTGACAAGATCATAGGCGCGTTCGATCCGTTCCCATCGGTTGTCGCGATCCAGCGCATAATACCGCCCGCATAAAGTCGCGAGCATCGCGCCTTTGATTTTTTCCAAATCGCGCGACAAATGGCCGATCTGTTCGGCGGCGCTTTGCGGCGGCACGTCGCGACCGTCAAGAAAGGCGTGGACGGCAACAGGGATTCCCGCTTCGGCGATTTCGCGTGACAGGGCAACGATGTGATCCTGATGCGCATGCACGCCGCCGGGGGAAGCCAACCCCATAATATGACAAACGCCACCGGTTTTTTTCAGCGCAGCGACAAGGTTTTGCAAGGCCGGATTGGAAGCCAATTCACCCTTGACGATAGCGCGATTGATCAGGGGCAAATCCTGAAAAACGACTCGCCCCGCGCCCAAGTTCATATGCCCGACTTCGGAATTGCCGATTTGCCCCGCAGGCAAGCCGACCTGTTCTTCCGAAGCTTCCAACAAGGCGTGGGGCGATTGCGACCAATATGTGCGGAAAACAGGGGTTTTGGCGCAGCTCGTCGCATTGTCGGGCGCGTCTTCGCGAAATCCCCATCCATCAAGGACGCACAAAACGACAGGACGCGGGCAATGGGACATGAAAACGCTCCGAAAAGGGTGATTTGCCCGAATCTAGCAATTTTTTACGATGGAAAACACAGGTTCTTGCACACAAGCCGCAACTGTGGCACAACCCCCGCTTACGCAAGGGCAGACCCCCGAAAAAGCAGGAACCCCCCCCGCCTCGGCACGGTCCCCCCAAACCCCCTTGCGCCCCCGCTGCCGTAGCTCAGGGGTAGAGCACGTCCTTGGTAAGGACGGGGTCGTAGGTTCAATTCCTATCGGCAGCACCATATTTTCCAGCAAAATATAGCGTTTTTGTTGAATCCCCGCTTGGGGCGTTTTGCCGTTTTATGCAGAACGATGAAAGAACATTTGCCAAAAGTGGGGGAGAAGCGACTCATTGATATTGGAGAGTCATCAGCTTAGGAATAGGAAAACTGGGTATTCACTTGACGCCAGCAAACGAAAAACAGCACAAGATATAGGAATTTTGCGGTATTTTTTCCCAACCCATTGGCACTGGGGCGTCAAGTGAATACCCAGTATAGGAAATGCTCCATTTCCCTCTCCCCATCTTTAGGACTTTTCCCCAATGGATAAACCCACAGTAGTAAGCGAAACGGCAAAGTGGACTATTTGGTGGCTTGCTGAGCGTAAAACAAAATTAAGAGAACAGCTTTCTGGAAGCATGGCCATCAATCCATTTTTGCTTCCGATCATCTATGACTTGCATAATGCATCTTCATTCTCAGACTTGAACGACCTTATTGTTGGAGGTCATCTAATGACTGGACACAGTACAGGTTTTGGGAAATTGATTGATGAAAAAATTCTTCCGAATGTTTTCAAGACCACGAAATTAGACAAGGATTTCAGGAAAAATAGTCCATTTGGAATGCCTTGTTTTGATGAAATTGACCACATAGTTAAGAGCCCCAATGGGCAAAAGGCACTCCTCTCTCTTAAAGCTAGCCGTTGGACGATACAGTTGACAATGGCCGTTCAGCTGAATCATGCCTTTCATGAAATATTAGATAAATTTCCGGGGAAGTTTTCAGAGATAGCCGTTGGAGTATTCTATGGGAAGAAAGAGGATCTGACTGACAAATACGATATTGCCCGAGGGATCAACCGCGGGGCAAAACATAAAGTCGTCGACTTAACATCCAAGGTGCATGTGTATGCCGGGCGAGAGTTCTGGGCATGGATAAACTCAGGACAAGCATCAACACAAGAGTGGGTTCTTGAGGGGATTAAGCAAGGCCTTGCAGCAGATAACTCTCGAGAAGAGTGCGGGGCACTTCTTGACGCATTTAAAAAGAAGATAAAAGCCACTTATGACCAGTATATCAATGCTGATGGCGAAATTTCTTGGGATTCTATTCTCAAAGACATTAATGGGTGATAATCAACAGGCTTCTTTAAATAAGGGGAGTTGATCGTCATCTTCATCGTAGTAGCTTGTATCCCCTGTATATACCTGTCCATCCTTCCAGAATTGTCTTGTCCTAACATGTGGGCGCAAATGTATAATACGATACTGAGGAGCTTGAAGCGGCTCTTCTTCCATGCGGTCAATTCGTTTCAAGAGGCGAAGGATTGTCTCTCCCGCAACCGTTCCAAGTCTCACAGGAACTGCGTTTCCTACCTGACGAAATTTTTCGGTCACGCTACCGCATAACTTCCAATCCAACGGAAACTCTTGAATAGCCATTGCCTCGCCCACTGAAATTGCTCTTAACTCTTTAGGGTGGCACATACTTGTTCCAGCATGATTGGGCATCGTTACTACGGTGGGCGACGGGAACGAAAGAGATAGCTTGCGCCAATACGCGCTTCTCCCCCCCTTTAAATACCAGCTTTTTCCCATAGACTCTTTCTGAATATGAATTGCCAGACTTCTCCAGTTTCCTCCCTCGGGAATCATGGACAAATATTTCAGTTTTCTAGGACTGAAATTCATGACCTCGGAATCGGGGTCAACGAAATCTCCCCCAATTACATCCCCCAATGTTTTAAAAGGAGGCAACCCATCCTCTTTTCTATTGCTGTATTGAGGGGAGGGGAAATCTGCCAAAAGGCCATACCGATTCCCTATTAAAATTATTCTTTCTCGTATCTGGGGAGCCCCATAGTTAACCGCATTAACGACAAAACAATCCACTCTATACCCGATTTTTCCGAACTCCTTCAGCAGTTCTTTCAACAAAGACCCGGGTTCAGCTAAATGCCGTTTCGATTCGGGAAGCCCCTTTTGATGTTTTTTTGGAACAACACTCATTGACAGGAGACCGCGAACATTTTCCATAAGGAAAACTTTGGGGCGCAGTTCGTCAACAACCCGTAAATATTCAAATATAAGCTGCCCTCTACTGTCCTGAAGGCCTAACCTGCTACCAAAAACACTAAACGCTTGGCAGGGAGGGCCACCAGCGACTAGCTCGACCTCTTTGAGAGCGCTCGCCTTTTTGATTTCAGCTCCATCAACATGAACAATACTTTCAGATATTATAGGAAGGGAAGGCTTATTCTTTTTAATTGTCGCAACTGCTGCCGGGTCGTTTTCAAGGCAAAGAGCTGCTTCTAGGCCAGCCTTTTCCAACCCCAAATCTAACCCCATCGCTCCACTAAACAGGGAAACGAAGCGAGTCTTTTTGTTAAGCCCCTCATCAACAATCTTTGATTTTTTCGCCATTTTCCCGCCTCCAGTAAGGATCGATTCTAGCTGAAGAATCAATAAGAATTAAAGAAAAAACTTGCTAAGGCCAAGCTAGCCTTGGCATGTTTTTTGTTGCCTCCCTCACAACCTCAATATCCCCCGCCTGATAGCGCAAGGAACTTTTGACATCGGCATGACCGAGCCTATCCATAATCGTGCGGAGGGATGCGCCTTGCGCGTTTAACATCGTGCCGACCGTATGCCGCGCCATGTGCGGTGTGAAGGTCACGCCCAATTCATCCCGCAGGGGAATGAGCCAGTTATAAACGCTATGGCGGGAACGCCACGGAAAAACAAAGCGGGGTAACTCTCCTGTTTCCTCATCCTTTGCCGCCGCCCTATGTTCCAGCAACAAGGTCAAAACCTCATCATCAAGCGGGGCGGTGCGCCATTTGTCATTCTTGCGCTCATAGGGCCGATAAATCCGGCTTTCAAAATCAATCCGCGCCCATTCGATATTGGTTGCGTCTGAAATGGATCAGGCGGCCCTGTCATTATACACGCCATCTTAACATTGATTTAACGTCCATTATGATATACATTAATCAAGCTAATGTATCTTCATATGGGCGTTATTATGCGAGAATCTGCTTCTTCCCTGAACATGCCGCTTCCTGTCAGTCGCGCTTTGCGCAAGCTGGGGCAGGACATCCGTGATGCACGTATCCGGCGGCGTATTCCGGTCGCCGTTATGGCGGAGCGCGCGAGCATCAGCCGCATGACGCTGAGCAAAATCGAGAAGGGAGAACCGGGCACATCGTTTGGTTCTTACGCGACGGTTCTCTTTGTCCTAGGTCTTGTGGATCGCCTTGCCGATCTGGCCGATGTCAAAAACGACGATCTAGGGTTGAGACTTGAGGAAGAGCGCCTGCCACGGCGCATCCGTCATTCGGCCAAACGCAGGGACAACTGATATGGACAAGGAAATTCTCGTTTATGTGGACGTGAACGGCAACCCTCACTTGGCCGGGCGGTTGTGGGCGCGTACGCGAAAGAACAAGGAAAGCGCGACGTTCGAGTATGACAAGGCGTGGCTGTCGAACCCTGAGCGATTTTCCTTCGATCCTCTTCTGACGCTTGGCCCGGGGCCATTTCATACGTCAGGTGATAAAGCCCTGTTTGGCGCTTTGGGCGATTCCGCGCCGGATCGCTGGGGGCGCGTTCTGATGCGGCGCGCCGAACGTCGTCGTGCGGAACAGATTGGGGAAACGCCGCACACGTTGCAGGAAATCGACTATCTGCTGATGGTCAATGACGAGGCGCGTCAAGGCGCGTTACGCTTTGCGGCAACAGAGGGTGGGCCGTTTTTAGCGGTGCAAGATGCCGTGAAAATTCCTCCTCTGATTGATCTGCCCAAATTGCTTTCCGCCGCCGAACATGTGGCGGGTGATACCGATACGGACGAGGATTTGCGCCTGTTGCTTGCGCCGGGATCGTCGCTGGGCGGTGCAAGACCCAAGGCTTCCGTTCGCGACAAGGACGGGCATCTTTGCATCGCCAAATTCCCGCACAAGGATGATGAAACCAACGCTGTGCTGTGGGAAGCCGTGGCGCTGACGCTTGCGAAAAAAGCCGGTATCGCCGTCCCTGTCTGGCGGCTTGAAACGGTTTTGCGCAAGCCGGTTCTGTTGCTGCGCCGTTTTGATCGCGCTGGAAAAAAACGCATCCCCTTTCTCTCGGCCATGAGTCTATTGAATGCCAACGATAATGAAACGCACAGCTATCTTGAGATCGTGGATGCCCTGCGCCGCTATGGCGCAGCGGCGAAAGAAGATATGCGCGCACTGTGGCGGCGGATCGTTTTTAATATACTGATCGCCAACACCGACGATCATTTGCGCAATCATGCTTTTCTATATGCCGGGCCGGATGGCTGGCGCTTATCGCCCGCCTATGACCTCAACCCCGTGCCGACGGACATCAAGCCGCGCATCCTCTGCACGACCATCACGCAAGATGACGGCACCGGCTCGCTTAATCTCGCGCTACACGTCATCAAGTATTTCGGCCTGTCTCTGAAAGAGGCGAACGCAATCATCGACGAGGTGAAAAAGGCCGTTGCCCTGTGGCGTAAGGTTGCCGATAAACTGGGACTCTCCGCGCGAGAAATCGAACGCATGAAGTCGGCGTTTCTCGATAAGTGATTTTGACGCGCATGGCTGAAAAACGGATGAAAGGTTACGCCCGATTTCGCTATTGGGCTTTTGAAATGATGGGGGATAGCTTCTCCATCCAAGCGTTCAGCATTTCCTTCTTCTTTTCCAGATAGGTCGAGCGATTGTAAATGGCCGTAACGCCTCGGTTTGCATGGTTGAGCAGTAGCCCCCTATCGCCGTCATGGCGGCACGTGGGGATCTACTATTATCACTCCCGCTTAGTCTAGGGCTGCTTCAGCGCATCGCGCCATTCGCCAAGCGTACTGATGGGGTAAAGCTGTTTGACGGCTCCTGCAAACAGAGCGAGGCAAAGAAGCAGCGCGACGACCCACTCCCACCTAATCGATTTGGAACCACCCATCGTCCCGACAATTTCCTGACGTTGCTTCATATAGCTCACAAGCGGTTTTCGATTAAGCCAGACATGGCACAACCCCACGATAATAAAGAGTAATCCAAAAACGATATGCACATCGACCCATTCTCCTCTATCGAGGCCCAACAGGTGCCAGTCCATTTGCCTCGCCATACGGCCGTTTGGAGCAAGAAACAGAACAACGCCGCTTATCGCCATAACGAGAAACCCCAACGCCATCATAAGCGCCGTCAATGCTCGTCCTTGGAAAGCGCGCAGGTTCATCCCGTTTTCCCATAGAAAGAGGCAGCAGCCACCTCGACGATTTTTGAAACAGCTTCGTCGGTTGCGGGGCTTTGGCCTTTGGTGAAACCCATTTCAGTAATTTGAAGATGCTGGAAATTCGTAAAGCCAGCTTGCTCCAAACATTTCTTTGCGCAGTTGTGGATGCATCCGTCGATGGCAAGAATGGCTTGAGCGGCTTCGGTAGATTTCATGATGCCGCTTACCCGCCCGCCAATTCCGGCCAGACAAAACATTTTGCCCGCTCCATTCTTGGCCAGTTTACGGGCAGCACGATCCGCTACCTCGCCTACGTCGGCAGCGCCGGAGCAGGAGAAAATCAACCTGAGCGCAGCAGAACGGTTGCAGCCGCAATCGGGTTCCTTTGTGTCGGTCACTTCTTCGCCTCGTTGGAAAGGAGCTTTTTCATTTCATCTTGTGATGGAATCTTGCCAACGCTTTTAACTTCGCCATTCACAACCAACGCGGGGGTCATCATGACGCCAAAGGCCATAATCTTTTCTATGTCAGTAACTTTCTCTAGTTCATAAGCAACGTCAAGTGCCTTTGCGGAAGTTTCAGCAGCATCAGCCAAAGCCTTGCATTTGGGGCATCCAGTGCCGAGAATTTGGATTTTCATGCATGTCCCTTTCTGTAAAGCTGATCATCTGCGCTTCCATATAAGCAGCAGTTTGTCTTGCTGGCTAGTTGCGGGATAGATGTTGACGTGCGCTTCAAGCTCTTCGGTCAAACCTTCTTCATGCACACATCGTCGGTCAGCAACATGGAGCTTGTTGCCCGCGCCATTTGTGAACCCATGTTTCCGAAGAGGGGCGAGTTTCATGCCCCCCCCTGTTAGGGGGAGGGAATCCTGATGCTTTTGCCGCAAGGCCGTTATTCAACCGTTTTGTGACACAGCAGGAACGACGCCAAGCTGAGCAGAGCGGGGAATGATCGGCGTTTGTGTCGAAGAGAAACTATCCCGCCGCCTTCTTCTTTGCTGGCGCGACAGCATCTGCATGACCATGCGAGGCCGTCTCTTGCCCATTCACCCTGTTCTTGATCAGCAATTCAACAATCGAGGGGTCGGCGAGTGTTGAGACATCGCCTAGTTGGTCGGCTTCGCCCGCGACGATCTTACGCAAAATGCGGCGCATGATTTTGCCGGATCTTGTTTTCGGCAGGCCGGGGGTGAAGTGGATGAATTCGGGCGTCGCGATCGGGCCGATTTCGTTGCGGACATGCGTTCTTAAGGCGCGCAGCAGATCCTCGTTGCCGTGGAAGCCCTGCTTGGGCGTGACAAAGACATAGATCGCCTGTCCCTTGAGGGCGCAGGGGCAGCCGACCACCGCGGCTTCGGCCACGGCGTGATGCGAGACGCAAGCGCTTTCGATCTCCGCCGTGCTGAGCCTGTGGCCTGAAACGTTGAGAACGTCGTCGATGCGTCCCGTGATCCAGTAATAGCCGTCTTCGTCGCGGCGGCAACCGTCGCCAGTGAAGTACAGGCCTTTGAAGCAATTGAAATAGGTCTGAAGGAAACGCTCGTGATCTCTCCAGATCGTGCGCATCATGCCGGGCCAGCTTCCGTCGATGCACAGGATGCCCTCGCAGGCGCCTTCCAGAATATTGCCGGAAGCGTCCACGACGACGGGCTTGACGCCGAAGAAGGGCCGCGTCGCCGAGCCGGGTTTAAGCGCGGTCGCGCCCGCCAGCGGCGCAATCATATGGCCGCCCGTTTCCGTCTGCCACCATGTATCGATAACGGGGCAACGTTCCTCGCCGACCACGCGGTGATACCACAGCCATGCTTCGGGGTTGATCGGCTCGCCGACCGTGCCGAGCAAACGCAGGGATTTGCGGCTCGTCGCTTCGACCCATTCGTCGCCTTCGCGCATCAACGCGCGGATGGCGGTGGGGGCGGTGTAGAAAATATTGACGTTGTGCTTGTCGATCACCTGCCAGAAACGCGAGGCGTCGGGATAATGCGGCACGCCTTCGAACATCAGCGTCGTCGCGCCGTTCGCCAGCGGGCCGTAGACGACATAGCTGTGCCCCGTCACCCAACCGACATCCGCGCTGCACCAAAAAACCTCGCCTTCGTGATAATCGAACACCAGCTTATGCGTCAGCGACGCATAGAGCAGATAGCCGCCCGTCGTGTGCACAACGCCCTTGGGCTTTCCGGTCGACCCTGACGTGTAAAGAATGAACAAAGGATCTTCGGCGTTCATTTCAGCAGGCGGGCAATCCGTCGAGGTTCCGTCCAGTTCTTCATGCAGCCACAGATCGCGCCCGTTTTGCCACGCCACCGCGTTGCCGGTGTGCTTGACGACGAGGGCGTGCGCAACGTCGGGGCACGACGCCAAAGCTTCGTCCATATTGGATTTCAGCCGCACTTCGCGCCCGTCGCGCACGCCTTCGTCGGAGGTAATGACGAGCTTTGCGCCGCTGTCGAGGATGCGATCGCGCAAGGCATGGGGGGAGAAGCCGCCGAACACGACCGAATGCACCGCGCCGATGCGCGCGCAGGCCAAAAGGGAAATCGCGGCTTCGGGAATCATCGGCAGATAGATAACGACGCGGTCGCCTTTATGGACGCCGTGGCGTTTCAGCACATTGGCGAAGGCGCAAACTTTGTCGTGCAATTCCTGATAGGTAAGTTTAACGACCGCGTCGTTGGGATCGTCCGGCTCCCAAATAATTGCGGTTTGATTGGCGCGCGCGGGCAAATGGCGATCGACGCAATTGACGCACGCGTTCAGCGTTCCGTCCTCGAACCATTTGACGTTCACGTCGCCCGTGAAATCGCCGCTTTTGACTTTGCTGTAAGGCTTGATCCAATCGAGCGTTTTGCCTTGCGCGCCCCAGAAAGCTTCGGGGTCGTTGACGGATTGCGCGTAGAGTTTTTCATATGTGTCGAGATCGATCCATGCAGACGATGCAATGGCGGGAGAAACGGGGAATTTGTCCATGGGGAGCGCCTTTGATCTGGAGAGGAGAGGCGCGAACCATAACACAACATCGCATTATCTCGTTATAAAATCGTTTGTGCAGCGCAGTAAAAATAGAAGAATTCTAATGTGCGGTGCAGCATTTGATCGGCTTGAATTTTCAAAAAAGAATCTGTGCGGAAAAATTTCGTCGTTCACGGAAATGGCAGTTCCGTTGACGGCGCTACAAAAACAACGCCGCAAACAAAGACCGCAACACAGCGGCGCAGATTAGAATGATCGCGAGGAACGCGCTAATCGACGCGGCCATCGGCTTGCCTGCCGCGCGCAGGACGCTGTCGCGATTGTTGATTTTGGATTCGAGGCCGAGAATTTCTTTTTGTATATTCAGGAACAACAGCCGCGCCGCGTGAAAATCCTGACGGTCGCGCTCGATGCGTTTGGTGTCGTCGATGATTTGCAACAGGCGGATCAGGTTGCCGGCGTTGATAGCTTCCTTGGCTTGTTTTTGCAAACTCTCGCGCAGGGCTTTGCCCAGAAACCGTTTCAGCGCCGGATCCGCCACCGGCGCGATCCATGCCGCCAGCGCGGGCGTATTTTCAGGCCCGTGCCGATATTGCAATTCGGCCAGCAAAGACAACAAAGCCAACCCGCGCCCAAGGCTGCCTTCGGGCGCGGCCAGCGCGGCGAAAGCGGATTCGCCGCGCCGCTCGCGCGCGATCAGAAACGCGGCGATGTGGCGATCCATTGGCTCGCGCGGCTTGTTGCCGCTCGCTGCGACGCGCTCCAGCGCGGCCAAAAGCGTCTTAGGCGAAGTGACATACTGATTGCGCAACATCGGGCTGAGGCACGGCAGGCCTTGATTGGCTTCGTAGATCGCCCGCTCGACGCCGTTGCCGAACGAGGTTTTTTCGATCAGCCCCTTCATGCGGTCGAAAAGCTGGCTCATCGCGATGTAATCGGCTTTGACATCGCCCTGCATCTGAATCCACAGCAGAACCAGTTGGCTGGAGACAATTTCCGACAGGGCTTGAAGATTATTGCCGCTTTGCATCGCGTCGACCAGCATCGTCGCGATGCCCGACGGCATGACCGAAAGGCCGCGATAGCGGATCGGCGCGCTGTGATCGAGGGCGATGCACACGCGCGCCACAAGCTGATCTTCGTAATGCGACGTTTTGCCGCTTTGCTTGAGGTCATTGATAACGTCCTCAAGATCCTTGGCGCGATCCTTGTCGTTCATCGCGCGCCGCAGCCATTTGTTCAGGGATTCATTCTCGATGACCTTGGTTGCTTCCGGAACATTGCCTGCCAAGGCGCAGGCCAGCGGAGCGACTTGCCAATAGGCGTTGCCCATGAAATCGAAATGCCGCGCGGCGCGGCGTCCCGCGTCCGAGCTTTTGGGCGTCATGCGCCGCCCGTTTTGCCATTGGTCGAGATCGGAGGCCGTCCAGCGTTGAATCTGATCGTCGGCCAGAAGGCCGCGCAAAATTTCGATATGGGTGGGCGACAGGCGTTGGCTGCCGACGATCGCGCCAAAGCTTCCGCGCGACATCTTCATGTCGATGATCGCTTTATCGTCGAGCCCCTGCAGAGGATTGCGCCCTAAAACCAAAAAGGCCAGCGTCACGCCGAAGGCATAGCAATCGTCGGCCGGAACGCCGGTGCCGCGCCCCAAAGGCATCGCCAGCGCGCGCTCGATCGGCTCGAAAATAATAGGCTGCCCCAGTCCCGCCGGAGACGACAGGCATTCGCCGATTTGCGGCGGCGCGGCGTTGCCGATGCGCCAGAAGATGTTGGTCGGCCTTATGGCGTTATGCACCACGCCGAAATTCGTCAACGCGGTCAAAGCGTCGATCATCGGCGTGATGAAATGGTGATTGATCGCATCCTCGTTAAGCGGCGCGCGCGTCTCGTCGAGCGAGGTCATCATGCGCGGCGCGGTCGGCTTTTGGAACGCCAGCGCATAGGCATGCGTGCCGTCGATCCAGCCGACGACCCCGCCCTCGATCAGGCGCACGACGCCGGGATTATCGACGCCCCGCATCGACGCGACCGCATCGATACGCGGCGGGATCCCCGGCGCGCAGATGATCGCATAAAGACTGGAGGTCGCGTCCGCCTTATACCGCGCCGCATAGGCTTTGCCGCCCAAGCTGTCGAGTTCCGGCAGCGGCATCGAAGGATAAATCTCGATGCGCGAGCCAAGCATCACGCCAGAGAGAGAGTTTGTATTTTGCGCGGCTTCGTAGGACATGAGGAGGGACGGGGGGGTGGGGAACAATTCGCAAAGTCGGCGCGAGAAAATAAGTAAATCTGTTTAACGGTTAAAAAGAGCAGCGAAGGGAAAACGACGGATTCCCTCCCCCTTTATGGGGGAGGGGATTCCACCGCTTTTGCGGCACCACTGATTCTAACTCACAAATACAGGCTGACTTATTTCCTCATGCCAACAAAGTAAAGGATGCACGGTCGATCAGCAAGGAAGAACCGAACACTCTATAATATCCCCTGTTTGCGATAAGCCAATCCAAACGCGGCTTGGGGATCGAAAGAGGGAATCGCATACAGTTTATTGCCTTTCCACAGCGCGGGCAGACTTGCTCTAATGCGGCCTTGGGGGATCTGACGGCGCAAGTCGGGCGCAAGGGAGGCGATCGCTGTATGCGGCGGGAAGCCTAGGGCGCGAATAGTTAGGTTCGTCGCGCTTTCCCGCGCCGTTACCAGCCAACGCTTGTCCCACAAAACTGTCGCGCCGGAGGGCGAGGGCACAACTTCGGACACAGCCGCGGGTTCGCGTAAAATCGTCGCGTGGTTTTCGCCGAGTGAAAGGATGCATCCATAAAAAGTTCGCGCCGAATTTTTGCGGAAAACACCGGCACAGTCCCCTCTCCCCCCCCTTGGGGGGAGAGGGTTAGGGTGAGGGGGGCTGTTGGAAATATGACGATAACTCTCCACGTCCCCCCTTTCCCCCCAAGGGGCGGGAAAGGGAATCCCTGCGTCTCGTGCGCCGCGATCAGTCATCCAATCCAGCAATGCCTGCAACGCCGACGGCTCTGGCGGATAATCGCCGTCGTGGACGTAACGCAGGCAGGCCGACAGCGCGCGCAGGGCCGTGGCGCGGGGAACGGTGTGCAAGGCGGGAAGATCGAGGCGAACGCTGCCGCCGATTTCGGCTTTGGCGGCAGTTTGAAGAAAGGCGCGGGCGTAATAATCCAAAGCCTCTTTCGCTTCCCGCGCCTTGGCGCCGAGCGCCGCCAGATTGGCGACCGTCATGCCTTCCGCGGCAAGCAAGGGCAGAATCCCGCGCAAACGCCCACGCGCGTATTTTGGCGAATGATTGGTCGGATCGCTGACATAATCAATGCCTGCCGTCGCGCAAGTCGCCACCAGCCGTTCTTTCGGCAAAGACAAAAACGGCCTAAGCATACGCACGCCGTCGCGCGACGTTTGCGCCGCCATGCCCGCAAGACCGTCGATGCCGCTGCCTTTGGAAAGGCGCATCAGAATGGTTTCCGCCTGATCGCCGCTGTGATGCGCAAGCAACAAATCGCCTGCGCCCAAGCGGCAGCAAGCTTCGCACAGCAAAGCGTAACGCGCCCTGCGCGCTTTTTCTTCGACCCGCGCCAATAAGTCTTCGTGACGCCACGGCAGAATTTCGGCCTTCAGGCCGATGCCCTCCAGACGCGCCTTGACTTCCACGGCTTCGGCGGCCGATTCCGGCCTTAATCCGTGTTCGACGATTAAGGCGATGCTTTCGCGCTGCGCCCAGCGTTTGACGCAAATCGCAAGCGCCATGCTGTCAGCCCCGCCGGAGACAGCCAGCGCGATTTTGTCTGACAAGGGCGCGAACGGCGCGAGAAGGCGCGCGAATTCTTCGGCTTCTATGGCAAGCCCTAACGCGTGGGGCATTTCAGCTGCGTGCGTTCCTCTTCGGCACGCGCCTTGATTGTGGCGGAGGCGGCGGGATATTTGGCTTTCAGCTCAGCCAGCGTGACGCAGGCGTCGGACGTTTTGTTCAAAGCAGCCAGCGACATCGCCAATTTGAGCAGGCTGTCGGGCGCTTTGTTGCCGCGCGGGTCTTGCTGATAGGCGTCGGCGAAAGCGACGGCAGCTTCATCGAAGCGCGCGCGTACATAAAGCGTTTCGCCGTACCAGTATTTGGCGTTGTCGATCAGCTTGTCCTTGGGATTCTTGTCGATGAAGCTTTTGAACGCCTGTTCGGCTTCGGGATAGTTAGCTTGGCGCAAAAGGTTGAAGGCGCGTTCGTACTGCTCTTGCGGCGTCAGGCCGTAATCGGGCGGCGTGGCGGGCAAGGGAGGGGATTGCGGATTGTTGACCCCGCCCACGACTTTCCCGTTTTGCATCTTGATCGCGCCCAGCGTGCCGTTGGCGTCGACAACGGGTTGCGTCGCGTCTTGCTGCGTCAAGGGAACGGGCTGCAGTTGCGCGGCAGGTTGTTGCGCCGTGGGAAGCGGTATGGGCTGCGTTGTCGGCTGCGCCACGGGCGCGGCTGTCGGCGCGGATTCCAGCTTGGTCAGACGCGCGTCGGTGTCGCTTTGTATTCTTTGCAAGAGTTGTTCGAGGTGGTGCTGGGAATATTCGACTTGTTCGATGCGTCCGTTCAACGTGCGCATTTGTTCCTCAAGCCTCGACAGGCGGGTTTCCTCGCGCGTGCTGCTGTTGCCGATGGAAGAGGCGGAATAGGAAGGCTCGTCCTGCGCCGAGGCGGGCGCAGCCGCCAGAAGAAGGGCGCAGGCGGGGATCAAGAGGCGGGAATGTTTCATTGCCGTTCGGGGGTTCGAGATCAAGTCGGATCGCTGCAGATTCGCTTGATTCTAATAGCCGCAGAGCTGAAATTCCAGTCCCAAAAAAGCGTGGCCTACATCGTCTCAACCGTGCCGACTTTACGGCGGCGGCCGCGGCGCGGAATATCGCTGAATTCGCTGAGGATTCCAGCGGGAACTTGTCCGTCACCCTGCATTTCAAGCAAGGCGCGTTTCAGCGCGATTTTGGTGCGCAGATCATCCTGATCGCCGATGCTCATAATCGCAAGACGGTTTTGAATAAGGTCGCTTAGGACCTCGATGCTGATACGGGAAAGGGACATTGTTATCTCCATCATATGCAGTTGTCTTAAAATCAAGCCGAATGCTTATCTAATGTTTCTATTATTTATCTAAAATGTTAAATTTCGATGAAGAAACACATTTTTATTGAAATAATTCAGTGCGTTAACCATGGAATGGATTTGCCCAAAAGGCTTGATTCATTGTTTGAATCCGGTTGGAAAGCTTAAGGGAGCCATGGCGGGGTTAGCGATTTATTAAGCATCTGTTCACGATCTTAGGCGTTGTCCATCAATAACCGCTTCAAACAAATCGAGCGTCATCCCCGCGAAGGCGGGGATGACGACATTGGGTTGATTCACTTTTGCCTATCCGGTTGCTTGCCAATTTGACGCATCATCAGAAAAAAATTGCGCTGAAGATGCTCTCGGAGGCAATTCTACCCAGTTCTTGAGAAGAACTGCGAGTTAAGCGTCACCTCGCGCATGTTTGGCAAGCAACCGGATAGGCAAGGATTCACTTATTTATTTGTAGACGAGCCCTTATTGTTTATCCGAAACAGGGCAGCAAAAGCCGCAGTGTTCCCCTCCCCCACCCCTAGCCGCGACTGCTGTTGCCCTAACAGTCATAACATAGGGTCGCGGCTGGAAGCCGCCCCTACGAGAAAGCGCGCTTTGTGGCGTGTCGCTGTATTGCTCTCACGCAATCCCCCCCATCAAGACGCTGCAAATCATTCAGGCTTCATGCGGGATGTTTCTTGTCCATCCTTGTTTTGATCTCCCTCCCTGCTCTGCGCCTGCAGCTTGCGCCTGCGCAAATTCTCACGCAAGGCTACAGCCACGCGCTCTTCACGCGACAGCTTGTCCCCCTTCGTTTGTTCTGATGCCTTTTCCATGCAATTCTGTTTAAAGCTATTCCAGTCAGGATTCCATCGTCACTCAAAAAAAATCCTCCGCCCCCAAAAAACATCTTGCTTTTTTCCCACACACGATATATGACTGTTCCTGCATCCCTTAAAGAAGGATGTTCGATCGCCAGACGACCCCGCCAAGCTGCAGATTGCGGGACAATCGCCAAACGATCGAGACGGAAGCGAGCGCCGGACAGGACGTCCGGCCCCCGGGGATACGTCTTAAACAAGAAAAGGAACGAAGGAAATTTTCGATGCAGACCAAAAAAGAAACGGGATAAATGCCCACCGCAAAACCTCTTGATTGACGCTTGCCCCCTTGCCGTTATAGGCTCGCAGGAGACAAAGATTCGGAGGCGGTCATGGAACGGCTTAAACAGGCTCTCGAAGCCCTCGACGAAGCAATCTTCGCGCTTGAGGACAAGATCGGCTTCGACGCCGCCAACCGGCGCGAAACGATCAAGCGGCAAACCGAAATTTTCAAACAAAGCCGCATGCGCGAAAGCGAAATTCTGGCCACCACTCAAAAAGTCGCCGCCCGCCTCGATCACACGATCGAGCATGTCGAACGCATCCTGCGCAATTAAAAGAGGGAGAGAAAATGCGTCAACAAGCAGTCAAGCTCGGCATCACCCTTTACAATCGCGAATACACGGTCAATTGCGGCGCGGGCGAGGAAACCCGTTTGCAGCAAGTGGCCGATCTCGTGCAAAAAGAAATGCAAGCCGTCGCCGACAAAGTCGGCAACGCCACCGAACCGCGCCATTTGATGCTGACCTGCCTGTCCCTCGCCGACAAGCTGCTGGAGGCCAGAAGCCACGCCGTCGGCGAATTGGCCAAACAGGAAGATTTGTTCGTCACGGCCGTCGATTATCTGCGCCAACGCGTCACCGACCTGTCGGCGATCAATACAAATGTCCGATTAGTTGCTCAATGAATTGTCCGAATCCTTCTACGCCTTAATCATCAAGAAATCACTACCTGTTGTTGTGGTTGTGGCGGCGGCGGTTGTTTATCGTGGGGGTAAGTGTGGA
>JARLJD010000146.1 GCA_031291395.1 Alphaproteobacteria bacterium
TGTTCACCTCGTCAAACTTCAACATCCTCAAGCCCTCCTGAATTGCCCGTTCGATTTTCATCTCAGCCCCCATGTACAAAACGGGAACTATCGGACATTTCATTGGCTATCTAATCGGACAATTCGTTGAACGCCGACAAACAAGGGGGTTTTTCTTGACAGTTATATAAAAATATATATAATAAAATAATGGATGAAGAGGAAATCATCAAACAGCTTGAATGGATCGCCTCAAGCCGAAAAGATATGAAGGCTTTGCCGCGATCGGTGCAGCGCACTTTTGGCTATGCCCTTCATGCCGCTCAGATGGGTGAAACCCCGCCCGAAGCCAAGCCCCTTAAGGGCTTTGGCGGCATGGGCGTTCTGGAACTGATCGAGGATTACAGAGGTGATACATACCGCGCTGTTTATACCGTACGGTTTGCCTCCAGAGTTTATGTGCTGCACGTCTTCCAAAAAAAGGCAAAGCGCGGCATAACAACGCCAAAGCAGGACATGAACCTGATCCGCGAGCGGTTGAAGCGAGCCGAAAGCCTTTACACGGGCAAGAACAAGGAGGGCTAGACATGACAAGAGATCACGAAAAAAGCAGCGGCAACGTGTTTGCCGATCTCGGCTTTCCCAACTCGGAGCAAGAGCTTGTTAAAGCCAAGCTGACGCTTCAGATTTTCCGGCTTCTCAAAGATCGGGGCGTTACCCAAACCGAAGCCGCGAAACTGCTCGGCACCACGCAGGCGCAAGTCTCCGCGCTGATGCGCTGCCGCCCCGTGTCGGTGTCCGTGGGGCGTTTGATGGATTTCCTAACGATCCTCGGTCAGGACGTGGAAGTCTCCGTAAAACCGGCCTCAACCCGCAGCAGGGCGGAGCAAGGGCATATGTCCGTTACGGTGCCGCCAGCCTGAACGACGACGGTCGGCCCCCTATTCGCCTCCCCCCCCCTATAAAAGGGATTCTATACTGCGACACGCCATAAATTGTGATTTTTCGTAGGAGCGGCTTCCAGCCGCGACTGTTGACGTAAGAACAAGAGGTCGCGGCTGGAAGCCGCTCCTACGAACAGATAATTTGTGACCTTGCGAAGTATATCGCGTTTCACCACCCCCGCTTTTGCATCAATTCCTCTTCCGGAATCTTCGCGACATCAAGCCCGGGCATCGCGTCGCCCAGTTTGCGGCTGGCTTCCAGCAGCTTTGCGGGATCGTTGTAATTTTTCGCCGCCTGAACGATTGCGACTGCGCGCGCTGCGGGATCGGAGGATTTGAAAATACCCGACCCGACAAACACCGTCTGCGCCCCAAGCTGCATGACCAGCGCGGCGTCCGCAGGCGTCGCGATGCCGCCCGCCGAGAAATTCGGCACGGGCAAAGCGCCGTTCTTCGCCACCCACTCCACCAGTTCCAGCGGAGCCTGAAGTTCCTTGGCCTCGCGCGGCAATTCTTCGCGGCCAAGCGTCGTCAACCTGCGCATGTCCTTTATGATCGTGCGCATATGCCGCACAGCCTCGACGACATTGCCCGATCCGGCCTCTCCCTTGGTGCGGATCAAAGCCGCGCCTTCGGCAATTCGGCGCAAAGCCTCGCCCAGATTGCGCGCGCCGCACACGAACGGCGTTTTGAAGGCGGTTTTGTCGATGTGATGTTCCTCATCCGCCGGAGTCAAAACTTCGCTTTCGTCGATATAATCCACACCTAAAGCTTCCAGAATCCGCGCTTCCGTAAAATGCCCGATCCGCGCCTTGGCCATAACGGGGATCGAGACGGTATGCATGATCTCCTCGATCACGGCGATGTTGGCCATACGCGCGACGCCGCCTTCCTTTCGGATATCCGAGGGCACGCGCTCCAACGCCATAACGGCGACTGCGCCCGCACCTTCGGCGATTTTGGCCTGCTCGGCGTTGGTCACATCCATGATGACGCCGCCCTTCAGCATCTCCGCCAGACCGACCTTCAAGCGAAACGCCTCGCTCGCGAACTGAAACATGTTGCCTCCTGTAAATGTGTAGCGCCAACGCGCAAAGATCAAACTATGACTCCGTTTCCACAAGAACCAGAAAAAAAGACTATCATTCCGGAAAATTTTATTGCGCCCCCAAACGAACGCCGCGAATGAAAGGCCGATATTCCCCATTTGCTTTCTTTTCGGCTATAAAAATCTTGGAAGACGCCAGTAAGAGCATGACGGTATCGATCAGAGCTTAATGGAAAATATAGTCGATCCGCTCGAAAACCCGAGAAAATACTTCGCCGCTGGTTCCAAAGCAGGCAGCCAAGCGAATCCGGTGGAAATTAATTCCCCGCTTTTTCCCCGATGTGATAATAAGAAGTATTCCCACAAAAGATTCGGAATCTTCCATGCCCTACATCCAGCGTGACGAAAACGGAAAAATCGTTAAGGCCAGCGCCCGCGTTCTGGTCGGCGGCGAGCTGGTGCCGCACGGCCATCCCGATGTCGTCGCCTTTCTTAAAACGCGCGGGCAAGACCCTCAGGCGGTCGAGCTGGCTTTGGCCGAATTGCGCCGCACCGACGGCGAAATGGCGCGCGCGGTCGAGGACGTGATTATGGTCTTGCTGAAAAAGAACATCGTTAAAATGACCGACCTGCCCAAGCCGGTGCAGGAACGCATGTCTTTCCGCGTCAAGCAGCGCGTTCTGATTCAGGACATTTACGATCAGGCCACAGCGCGGATCGTGCCCTGATGAGCGCCGCGATCGTCATTCCCGCGCGTTACGGTTCGACGCGCTTTGCGGGCAAGCCGCTTTATAAAATAGCAGGCGTCTCGCTGCTGGAACGCGTCTGGCGCATCGCCAAAGCCGTGCGCGGTTGTTCGCGCGTGGTCGTCGCCACGGAAGACGAACGCATCGCGGCGCACGCCGCCAGTTTCGGCGCCGAGGCCGTATTGACGCCCGAAAGTTGCAGCAACGGCACCGAACGCGTTTTCGCCGCGGCGCAAGCCGCCAAAATCACCGAGGATATTTTGCTGAATCTGCAAGGCGACGCGCTTCTGACTCCGCCATGGGTTTTGGAAGCGATGATCGCCGAGATGGAAAACGCGCCAGACGCCGACATCGTGACTCCTGCCGTCAAATTGGAAGGCGCGACGCTGGAGGCTTTTTGCAAACACAAACAAACCACGCCTGCAAGCGGGGCTACTGTCGTTTTCGATACGAACCGTAACGCGCTGTATTTTTCAAAAACGGTCATACCCCATATGCGCCATCAAGGGTTTGCGTCGATCTATCGCCATGTCGGGCTGTACGGTTATCGCCGCGGCGGCTTGGAGAAATACATCAATTTGCAACCGACGCCTTTGGAACAAACGGAAGGGCTGGAGCAATTGCGGGCTTTGGAAAACGGCATGAAGATTCGCGTCGTGATCGTCGATTACAAAGGCCGCACCCACGGCGCCGTCGACGCGCCGGAGGATGTGCCCGTGATCGAGGCGATCATCGCGCGCGAGGGGGAGCTTGTCGCAATCTGAAGTTTCGGTAAAATGACGCAAGAAACGGCGTTCACGACCCCTCTCCGCCCGCCCTTGCGGGGGGAGAGGGGCGGTACTGGAATTCGAACAAGAGCAAAACGTGGAAAGGGGTGAGGTGGGTTGGGAGCGGCATAAATAATCTCGACCACCCACCTCACCCCTTTCGTTCTGCGGCTCATGTTCGACGTTCTGTCCCTCCCCTCTCCCCCCGCGAAGGGCGGGCGGAGAGGGGTTATGAACGCCGACTCTAACATATGTAACCTATTGAACAAATCCCATGACCGTTCGCCTAATCCTCGCCCGCCACGGCAATACGTTCGGCCCCAAAGACGAACCCGTTTGGGTGGGGGCGCGTAGCGATTTGCCTTTGGTCGAAAAAGGCCTGACGCAAGCCAAGGCATTGGGCGAAGCGTTGCGGCAAGCCGTTATCGTTCCCGATTCTCTTATTGCCGGAAGTTTACAAAGAACGCGGCAAACGGCGGAAATCGTCGCTGAAACGCTCGGCCTTCCCGTGGCGGCTATCCAGATCGATCCGCGCTTGACGGAAATCGATTACGGCGCGTGGGAGGGTAAATCGACCGCAGCGATTATCGCAAGCGGCGACGATGCGGAACTGGCGGTGTGGAACAAACATTCGATCGTTCCCGAAGACCGCGGCTGGAAGCCCAGCGAAGCGCAAATAACCGCCGACATCGCCTCGATGTTAGCGGAAGCGGAAGCGGAAGGCGGAACGACGCTGATCGTCACCAGCAACGGCATCCTGCGTTTCTTCGCAAGCCAAGCCGTCAACGCCCGCGCCTTCCCCGACCGCAAAGTCGCCACGGGAAATATTTGCGTCATGGAACGCGGGGCGGAGGGGAATTGGCATATCGTGAAATGGAACGAACCGCCGGAGAGGGTGGCGCTTCACACTAGTTAACTCAACAAACCGGCGTCATCCCCGCGAAGGCGGGGATCCATCTTTCTTACTTGCTTTCTTGCGGCCAAGATGGATCCCCGCCTTCGCGGGGATGACGCGGGATAAAATCACTCAAGGAGACTCTCATGCGTGGATATTTCGCCGTTGGCGTCGAGGAAATCAGCAAAGGCTTTAATCTTGGCAATTTGGTGCGCACGGCGCATGCGTTTGGCGCGAGCTTTTTCTTTACCGTGGGCGCGTCGGTGAATTACGCCGAGATCAAGGCGACGGACACCTCGCACGCCGACATTCACATGCCGTTTTACGCCTATAAAAACATGGGCGAATTCACGCTGCCCAAGGATTGCTCTTTGGTCGGCGTCGAATTGATGGACGATGCGGTCGATTTGCCGAGCTTCCGCCACCCGCTGCGCGCCGCCTATGTGCTGGGGCCGGAAAAAGGAAGCCTGTCGCCCAAGATGGTCGAACGCTGTGACCACATCGTGAAAATCCCAACCAAATTCTGCGTCAATGTCGGCATTGCGGGCGCTATGGTGATCTACGACCGCATGATAAGCCTCGGCGCGTTTGCCGAACGCCCCGTGCGCGTAGGCGGCAGGGTGACGCCAGTCAAGCGCGGCCGGGGGTAACGGGTTTTAGGTGACTTTCATCGAACAGGGCACGGATTCCCTCTCCCCCATCTTGGGGGGGAGAGGGAGTCGCCCCCAACTTGGGGGGTGCAATAGAAGACAGCTTCAGATGCGCAAAGATTTTGACGATTGATCGATTTTGTTACGGATTCTTCTCAAAATTCGGCGGTGTAAAAATAAAGGTCGTGGCGGGAAATACAGCGCCTTCGCTCATATTCTCCAAACTGACGGCGGTGCTACGTCCCTCTGCGTCGACGACTTTCCATTGGCGCAGTTTCAGCGGATTGTCCTCGAACACCAAGGTCAGGCTTCCGGCGTCGGGATCGTTCGTTTGCACGAGCGTGACTTCGATTTTTGCTGGAGAATGCTGGATTTTTGTGACGGTCACGTCGCCGCTCATCTTGATCGGATCGCGCAGGATGAACTCAGCCAAGCTCGTTCCTTGATCGACATTGGTCTGGGCTTTCAGGCTGTCGTCCCATATGTGGACGATGCTGCCGTCGGCGATGATAAAATCCTTGTCGGGCGGATTATAATCGACGCGCATTTTGCCCGGACGGGAAATGGCGATTTCGCCGTGCAGGATACCCCCTGCATCGTCGACCTGCAAAAAATCGGCCGAGATGTTCTTAAGCCCGTTCAGATAATCCGCGATCCGGCTCAGATCCTTTTTGTCCTGCGCGGAGAAAGAGGGGTGGGCGGGCACCGCCGCATAAACGCAAGGCGCGGCGAACAGCGGGAAAAGGCCGAGAAGGATAAGCAAAAGAAGTTTTTTCATCCCCTGACTTTGGGCGAAAAATGCGGCGAAATAAAGGGGAAAATAGGGGGAAAATAAAGGGATAAGGCGGTATGAGGGAAAAAGCGACGCTATTTGACTGCAAAAAAATAACGATGACGCAGAAACGGTGGAATCCCCCCCTTCTATGGGGGAGGGAATCTCATCGCTTTAGCGGCGCTATTGTTTCTGACTCGCCCAAATAACCTCACTTATTTCCTTCTTCCCCCTCTTTCCTCACCACCCGCTTCACTGGGAAAGTCAGCGTTACGGTCGTGCCGTTTCCGAGTTCGCTTTTCAGATCGAGCGTGCCGCCGTGGAGTTCAACGAGGGCTTTGGTTAAAGGAAGGCCGAGGCCAGTCCCCTGATGCTTGCGGCTCATCGCGCTTTCGATCTGGCCAAAGGGCGCAAGAGCCACAGCGATGTCTTCCGGCGCGATGCCGATGCCGCTGTCGATGACAGTCAGAGTCATGCGGTCTTCCGCGTCGATCATCGCCGACAAGGTCACGCTGCCGCCTTCGGGGGTGAATTTAACGGCGTTGGTCAGAAGATTGGTCAAAATCTGCTTCATCGCCTTTTCCTCGCCGCGCAAGGAAGGGAAATCGCGCGGGACGTGCAGATTCAGCCGCACCTTGCTTTCCTTGGCGCGCGCGGCGACAAGGCGCGAGACCGATTGGACCAGCGTGTCGATATTCAGAACGACTTCGTGCAGTTGGCGCTTGCCCGCTTCGATCTTGGACATGTCCAGAATGTCGTTGATCAGCGACAGCAGCAACTGGCCGCTGTCATAGATATCCTTGGCGTAGTCGACATATTGCGGCTGTCCCGCGCTGCCGAACATTTGGTCTTTGATGATCTCGGCAAAGCCGATGATCGCGTTGAGCGGCGTGCGCAGTTCATGGCTCATATTGGCGAGAAATTCGGATTTGCTGCGATTGGCGAAATCGGCTTCTTCCTTGGCGCGGGTCAGATCCATCTCGGCTCTTTTGCGCTCGGTCACATCGTACATCGTGCATTCATAACCGACGGCGTTTGGCGCGTCCTGCGTCTGGTGGCCGCTCAGATTGATCCACAAAATGCGCTTGTCGTTGGTATAGACGGCGACTTCCTCGGCATAGCGGCTGTTGCCTTGCACGCTGGAAAGCCACGCCTGTCGCTGGGCCGGATCGACGAAAAGCCTGCCGTGGAAATCCGGCTGCGCGGCGAGAAGTTCGTCCGTCGTGGCAAAGCCCAAAATGGAGGCCGCGGTCAGATTCGCGTTCGTCCATGTGCCGTCTTCGGCGATGTGAAAAATGCCGATATCGGCGTTTTCGAAGATCGCGCGATATTTGCGCTCGCATTCGCGCAGAGCGGCGGCGAGATCTTGCGGTGAGAGGAGAGAAGGATCGGTCATGCCCCCAAGGTTGGCGCAGAACTGCTAAAATTGAGTTAAGCGCTGCAGATTATTAACCCCTCGTCAAACATTCCCGTTTAATCTCTCCGGCATGAAAAAACCTCGCCTTCTATTGCTGGCTGCCGGTTTTCTGGCTTTCGGCGCGCTGCAACCGGCCGCCACCCCCCGCGCTTTCGCGAAAGACGCGCCCGCCGCCAAAAGCGACAGCAAGAAAAAGGGCGGGGAAGATGTGACAGGCGGCCGCTTTGCCGGCGACCCGATTTATGTGCATATCTCGCCCATGGTTCTTCCGGTCATCAACGACGCAGGCGTCGAACAACTGGTCACGATCCTTTTTGACGTTCAGGTAAAGGATTTCGATGCGACCCAGCAAATGAATACAAATATGCCGCGTGTGATGGACTCTTTGATGCGCCATCTTTACGGCGGGCTGGGGGAAGGGGTTTTACGCAACGGCAAGCTGGTCAATGTCAACAAAGTCAAACAAAAGGCAATTGACGCCGTCGCGGAAGTGATCGGCAAAGACAATGTTATCGACGTTCTGGTGCAAGGCATTGGACAGAGGATGCTGTAATCTATCGGATCTTTGACGAAATCCAGAGATACGCGTTCGTCGGGTTACGGAAGAACACCAAGCGGCGGCGCATAAATCCCATATTGTGCCAAGGCTGAAGTTTCTGTAACCTTGTTTCGTGCCCAAACAAAAGAGGTCGTCCATGAGCTATGATTCCAGCAATATCTTCGCCAAAATTCTGCGCGGCGAGATTCCCTGCGATAAAGTCTATGAAGACGAGTTTGCGCTGGCGTTCAACGACAT
Organism: Alphaproteobacteria bacterium; assembly: GCA_031291395.1. Lineage (GTDB taxonomy): Bacteria > Pseudomonadota > Alphaproteobacteria > UBA9219 > UBA9219 > CAIXLI01. The sequence goes on from JARLJD010000146.1 coordinate 8,015, forward strand.
CAGCCCGCAAGCGCCGAAGCATATTCTGGTGATTCCCAAGGGGCCTTATGCCTCTTACGACGATTTCATCGCCAGCGCGGACGATGCGGAAATCGTCGGGTTTCAGCGCGCGATCGCCAAAGTGATCGGCGAAGCCGATATTATCGCCGGTGGTTACCGCCTTCTCTCAAACACCGGCGTCGACGCGCATCAAGCCGTACCGCATTATCACGTTCATATTTTGGCAGGCGCGAATTTGGGCGGGAAGCTGGTTGCCTAGAATGATAGACCGATGACGGTCGAGCCGCGCATGGCGTTGCGGATTTTCATTTTGGAAAACGGCATGTTGCTGCTTTCCAAACAACGCCGGAAAAAGGTGGTGCCCAGGAGAAGACTCGAACTTCCACGACCTTGCGATCGCTAGCACCTGAAGCTAGTGCGTCTACCAATTTCGCCACCTGGGCTCGCCAACAACAGCCCCCGATCTCAAGGGCGCCAGCAAGGAGAGAGGGGATAAAACAGAAAGCGGTTCAGAGTCAAGGAAGATGACGACATCAAAACAAACCTCTGCCCTTATTGCAGGGCAGAGGTGAATTCATGCGATAGGAACTACTGAGTCTTTTTGTGGCGTTGGCGGTGTATTTTATGGCTGTTTTTGTTTAACTGCCTGTTCATGCGGCGCTGTTCGGCCTTAGTGATGTGGCCGCCGTTTTTAGCCTCATCGGTGCTGAGTTCCCGCGAAACTCTGGCGTCATGCGCAGTGTCTCTAGCCGCTTGGTTGGCATTGATCTGACCATTAGCAACGCCAGTATCGGTCCGGTTTTGCTGGTTTTCCAAACGCCGGTCAATTTCATTAATGCGCGGGTGGCCGGGAACGGTCGGATCAGACGCTTGCGCCATGGCCATGAACGGAACGGCGGAAAACATTAGCGCAGCAAACGCTTTCAAAATAAGGGCTTTTCTCATGTCGGCTCCTGTTGGTCATTTAAGGGGTGGGGGCTCTTTAGTAATGCCATGATTGCAGACGACCAAGGCTAAACGATGTCTGAATCCTGACTTTACCAAGATATTTCTTCCCTGTGCCCAAGCTAAAACGTCAAGTATAAACAAACGATTAACGAGAAACGGCGGCTTGACGGTCAAACCCGCGCAAACGGCGTTTGCCCTTCAGGGAAGGTTCCCTTAAAATAGGCGTCATGCGCGATTCCCGCCATATTCTGATAACAGGCGCGTCCAGCGGCATCGGCGCGGCTTTGGCCACGGATTACGCCGCGCCGGGCGTCCGTTTGGCGTTGCACGGGCGCAATGAGGAACGCCTATCGCACGTCGCCGAGCAAGCGCGGCAGCGTGGAGCCGATGTCCTAACGCACATCGGCGATGTGACCGATGCAAAGGATATGGCCGCGTGGGTCGTCGGGCAGGACGCCGAAGCGCCGATAGATTTGCTCATAGCCTCGGCGGGCATTTCCGGCGGGACGGCTCTTTTTTGCGAAAGCGCGGATCAGGTCAAGGCGATCTTCGCCGTCAATGTCACCGGCGTTTTCAACACCGTGCAACCTGCCTTATCCCTGATGATGCAGCGCAAGCGCGGGCAGATCGCCCTCCTCAGTTCGCTGGCCGGATTTCGCGGCTTTCCCGGCGCGCCCGCTTATTGCGCCAGCAAAGCGGCGGTGCGCGTTTATGGTGAGGGTTTGCGCGGCGAGATGGCGCGGCACAATGTTCAGATCAACGTCGTTTGCCCGGGCTTCGTCAAAACGCCGATGACCGACGTCAATCCTTTCCCGATGCCCTTCCTCATATCCGCCGAACGCGCCGCAAGCCTTATCCGCAAAGGCCTTGCCGCCAACTGCGCCCGCATCGCTTTTCCCTTGCCGATGTATATCGGTGTCCGCTTCTTGACCGCGCTGCCGCAGCCGCTGATAGACGCGATCACCAGCCGGATGCCGAAGAAGTAGACGGCGTCGATTTTCTTAACAATTCCTTTCCAGAAACGTAGATCATTTCTTAACTTAGTTGCGCTTATAGTTTCTCTTTGGGGCTTCCCTGAACGAATCCGAACCGGCTGTTATGACCAAAGAATACCTCAAACCAATGCTCGATGTCGGGTCGCCGCGCGTCCTGAATTGCAATGTCATCACGCGGCGGATTCTGGCTAAAGACCCTGCCGCAAGGCCGTTCTTTCGCTGCAAGCCCCTCAACAACATCGTCCTGATCAAAGACACCGATCCGCAGTCGCGCTCTTCGTCTATCGGCACCAAGCTTTATCTACCTTTCAACGAAAACGACATTTACGAAGGCGGACGCACTATTTTTGTGCATGACAACGGGGCAGATAAGGCCTTGATCGAAAATTTCGGCGAAGGCGCTTTGCCCAAAGAGCTTTTGTCCGAAGACTGGCGCATTTTAAAAATTCTCGACAAGCTTCCCTCGCTCGATCCGTTCCTGCTCAAAGACGTTTTTGAAAACGAAAAGATCGAGATGAATCCGGCCTATTTTGAAGTCGGCAGGGAATTGTGGGATCAGATCGAACTTTACATTCTGCAGGGTTTCGAACCTTTGGCCAAAGCGGCTTTTCCCGACGCGATGTCCTCGGACGAGGTCGCGCGCAAGCTGATCGAGAAAATCTGGGAAGGCCGCGATCTGGAAGCCTTGCAGCCGCTGATCATGGCCTTTCGCCTGCCCCACGGGCAGGAGCTGGAGATTTTCGCCGCGTGGAAAGGTATTATTTTCTACGGCTTCGAGCATCAACGCGCCGTTGCCGCCATGTCAGAGATGACCCAGTGGCTGAAAGACATCAAGCTTCCCATCGCCGGCATGTCCGGCCCCGAGCGCACCGAAATCAAGGCGGCGATAGAGACGATCAAAACCCGTTTGAATGACGAATGGCATGCGGCAGAGCATGTGCTGATGGACTATCAAAGCAGCTATGACAAGATGTTCAAACTGCGCACAGGCTCGGCCGATTTCCTGAAATTTCTGCAGAACAGCAGCAAAGCCTACTGGACTCTGGGAAATTGTTTGGGCAAGACGGGACACGCCGTTTATTGCTGGAATTCTATGTCGAAACGCTACCCGAACCGCAAAATGCCGTGGGAACAATTGCGCGAACTGATCACGCTGATGTCGAAAATTTTCAACACCGACAAGAAGACAGCCACCGATGTGAAGTGGTAAATCCTTTTCCTTCATCGATTAGATAGAAGCAACATCGCAGTAATTCCAAATGATTTCCCCTTCCTTTGGCGGAGGGGTTAAGGGCGTGGTCTCTAGTTTCGGATTGGTCAAGGGGATCGTGGGACAGCTTTCAACACACAGCATTTTGCATTAAGTTGATCGACAGCACAGCGTTAATAGCAGCTTGATGAGGACAATATGCAATTTCTTGTAATAGGAATGGATGGAACAGACGATGAGGCGCTTAATAGGCGTCTGGCCGTTCGAGCAGATCATATTGCATTGGGCGATCGGCTTCTAGCTTCAGGAAACATGTGGTACGGCGCAGCTTTGTGGAACGATTCCGGTAAAATGAAAGGGTCTATGTTATTGATGGACTTCCCTTCCGAGGAAGCCCTTCAAGAGTGGTTGGCAAAGGAGCCATACATGACTAGCGATGTTTGGCGATCCGTACAGATCCACAAATGTAATGTTCGTGACCCTTGGCAGTTTAATAGGCCGAAGGAATTTTTTGAAAATACGAACCATTAAGAAAAACAACACGCTTCGCCATTCCTAGAAACGGCGGTTTACATGACATTCACACCGGCACTTGCATTGTGTAATTTAGATGTCTGCGCATAGGGTCAGTGGAAGATAGTCAGAGGAAGCGACTAATACCAAACACGCTCATGGCAAATTTCATTAGGCGGTTGGTCTTAAACGGCGAATACCCTTAAGCATACCCGCCGATTTGCGCGCGTTGCAGGAACATATCTTCTTCCGGCGTCGGGTCGCGGCCCAGAATGGGATTGCGTTGCGGAAAACGGCCAAAGCGTTGCACGATTTCGTGGTTCATCTCGGCCTTTGTCAGCCAGTCGGAGTCTTTCGCGCGCTCGCGGATGTAAAACAGCGCGAGGCGCTGATCGCCGACATTCTCGGAATTAAGGAAGGGCAGATAAAACAAAAGTTTGTATTGCCGGTCGATGCGGTCGTCGAAATGCTTGATAATCGCGTCGCGCGCCAGTTCCAGAGCCAGCTCATCGGTTTCAAACGCGCGCGCGGTGCCGCGAAACATGCGACGCGGAAATTCGTCAAACAAAAGCATGAGAGCCAGCGTGCCTTCGGGCGTGCCTTCCCATATCTTAAGCTCGCCCTGTATCGCCTTTTCATAACACGGCAGGAAACGGTCGCGGATTTGATTGTCCAAAGATGTGCTGTCCGCGAACCACTGTTCACGCCCGACCTCGTAAAACCAGAAATTCAATATATCTTCGGCTTCACACATAGAGCCGATCATATGACAAAAAAGTTACGGAAAAATTACTTAGTGCGAAAATTTATGGCGAGATGATGCGTCAAAGGGGGGATTCTGGCACTGGATGCGCGTATTTCCGAAAAAACGCCTAAAAATTATTACAAATTGCGGAAATTCTGGAACTATTGCCTTTCCTATCGTATTCTCCCGAAACTTTCGATCAACGCTTCGGCTCACCCCCTCTTTTTATGCGCAAAAAACTCCTTCTTGCCGCATCGCTGGCATTTACGGTTTTGGACGTTTTGCCTGTCTGCGCGCAACCCGCGCCGACAGTCGCCGTGCGCGCCGGAGAGCATGAGGATTTCGACCGCGTCGTTTTTGATTGGCCGCATCCCGTCAAATTCCAGCTTCGCCGCGACGGGGATCGCGCGATTCTGACATTCGACGCCGCCGCCGATCTGAAATTCACCCGCGACATTCAGTCCCATCTGACCCGCGCGCGCGGTTTTGCCGCGCATACCGGCAAGCAAGGCGAGGTCACGGTTTCTTTCACCGTCAGCCCCAACGCCACGCTTAAAACCTTTACCAGCAATTCATCAATTGTTGTCGATATCAGCGGCAACGCGGCAAAGCCGGAGTCTCCGGCTGCGGCCGCAGACAAGCAAGCCGCACCCCCTCCCCCGCCGCTTGGGGAGAAAGAGGTCGGGGTGAAGGGAAATTCTGAGAGTACACCCCCCGCTCCTCACCCTCTCCCCCCAAGCGGGGAAATAGGGAATCCCCCTGCTTCGGCTCCGCAAGCCGCGCCCCCTGTCTCAAGCAACGCCGCGACAGACAGTCCCCAGCCGTTGCTCCCCCCGCCGCTTGCACCCCAGCCTGCGCCACAGGCATCGCCCGCCACGTCAAAGAAACCAGAGGTAAAAACCCCCATCGCGGATAAACCCGCGCCGCAGCCTGAATCCCCGATCGCGGCAGCGCCCGCGGCGAAAGCGGTAAACGCTTCAAACGCCGCCGCGCCAGAAAACGTCCTGTCCAACACGCCGACGCTGGTGGCCGCGCTTGATCCGCACATTAAAACGCGCGCCGCAGTTTATCAGCGCGCTGGTTTCGGGTACATCGTCTTTGACCGCAAATTGACCTTGAGCCCCGCCGTTCTGGGAGACGGCCTTCCGGCGCAAATCAATCTCCAGCCTTTGGATCTGCCGAAACATTCCGGCTACCGCTTTTCCGTCCCGCTGAATGCCGGAATCGAGGCGACTTTGGACGGCACGCAATGGAAGATTTTCCTGTCCCGCAAACAGCCGTCGGATCCGGTCACGACGTCGCTGGTCGCCCAGCCCGATTTCGCGCTGGGCGCGCGCTTTTTGCTGCCGCTGCCCGACGCGCCCGATCCGATTCCTTTGATCGACCCTGTCGTCGGCGACCAATTGATTCTGGTTCCCTTGGCGCAAAGCGAGGCCTTTAACGCCGCCAGATACACGCCCGACCTTGCCATTTTGCCCGCCGCGCAAGGCCTTGTCATCAAGCCGCTCATCGATAAACTCATCGTTCGCGCCGTTGCCGACGGCATCGAGATCACAGCCGAGGGCGGGCTTGCGCTGTCGCCTTCCAGCGACACCGGCGCTGCGACGCAAGGGGCGGCGCTTCCGCTCAAATCCCTGTTTAATTTTACCATCTGGGGCGGCAAGCCCGGGGAAACTTTCACCCAAACACGGCAAAAGCTGCAGCAGACCATCGTCGACGTTCCCGAGTCCGAACGCAACCGCGCGCGGCTGGAACTCGCCCGCTTTTATTTTGCCAGAGGCAATGGGGCGGAAGCCGTCGCCCTGCTGAATTTTATCGCCAGACAAGTCCCAGATTTGCGCGCGCACGCCGAATTTATGGCTTTGCTGGGCGCGGGCGAGATTCTGGAATCGCATCCGGAAGACGGATTGCGCGATTTGTCCTCGCCCGAGCTTGCCGGTCAACCGGAAATCGGGTTATGGCAAGCCGTGGGCCTCGCCCAATCGCGCGATTGGATCCATGCCGAAGAGAAATTCGCCGCAAGGCAAAACATACTGACAGGATATCCCGAGCCTTTTTTCTCGCGTTTTTTCGTTCTGGCGATCGAATCGGCGTTGGCCGCAGGCAAGGATCAGGAAGCCGCCGACTGGCTGGATAACATCACAAAAGCGCCGCACAGCCCCGCGATCGAGCCAGCGCTTTCCTATCTGCGCGGCGTTTTGCATGCCAAAGCGGGCCGCGCAGCGGCAGCGGAGGATGCATGGAAAGAGGCAGGCGCCTCGAACGACCAACTGTACAAAATCCGCGCTGAGCTTGCCTTGATCGATCTGGACGTCTCGACCAGTTCGCTGTCCCCGGCGCAAGCTGCGGATCGTCTGGAGGCGCTGCGCTTCGGCTGGCGCGGCGACGATCTGGAAGTCGATATTCTCCACCGTCTCGGCCAATTCTATATTCAGGCCAAAAACGTCAAGGCAGGACTAGGCGCTTTGTCGCAAGCGATCACGCTTTACCCTTCAAGCCCTCAGGCTCCCGCTATTCGCGCCGAAATGGCGTCCGTCTTTCACGATGTCTTTCTGGGCGATCTCGGCAAAAAACTTTCGCCGATCGACACGCTGACGCTTTACCAGCAATACCGCGACCTGATGCCGACCGGCAAAGACGGCGACGTCCTTATGCGCAACATGGCCGAACGCCTGATTGCCGTCGATCTGCTGGATCAGGCTTCAAGCGTTCTGGAGGATCTGGTCAAAAACCGTTTGCAGGGTGAGGACAAGGATAAAGCCGCCTTGCGGCTCGCCGCGATCCGCTTGCTGGATCGCAAGCCCGCCGACGCCGTGTCGGCGCTTGATCTAATCGGCAAGGATGTTTTGTCCCCCGCGATGCAAAACGAACGCACTTTGTTGCATGCCCGCGCTCTGGCCGGATTGAACCGCGACGACGAAGCTACGGCGCTTTTGAAAGACAATGCCAGTCCGGGCGCCAAAATGCTGCGCGCCGACATAGCGATGCACGCGCAGAAATGGGGCGACGCCGCCACGGCCTTGATGGAACTTGTCGGACCGCCACCGCCAAACGGTACGGCCCTGACTCCCGATCAAGCCTCGGATTTGATTAACGCAGCGATCGCCTATGCCATGAACAACGATCAAACCGGCCTTGACAAACTGGCCATCGACTATGGCGCAGCGATGACGGGAACGCCGCGCAACGATACGTTCCTGATGTTGACGCAGCCCGAAAAAACCGGCCAACTCCGCGACCTTGCCGCCGTGCAAACCCAGATTTCGCAAGTCGACACGTTTCAGAACTTCCTGAACACTTATCGCAAAGCGGAAACATCGGACGAGACGACGGAAAAGAAGCCGTAACAAAAAATCCGTTTTCCTGCCTCAGAGCAAAGGCAAACGCGTCGCTATTTTCCACAGGGCGCCCAAATGTGGCTATCCCAGAGTTTTGGTTCAAAAATTATCGTTGCATGTAATACCATCATAGTAGTCGCGGATTAAGTCACCAGCGACAGGAAAGTTCAAAGGAAAGTAAGGTGTGCCCTTCCGCAATCACACAGAAGGGGCACGACATGGAGTATTACATTGGATTGGACATATCGCAAAAACAAA
>JARLJD010000147.1 GCA_031291395.1 Alphaproteobacteria bacterium
GGGGGGGGGGGGGGGGGGGGGGGGGGGGGGGGGGGGGGGGGGGGGGGGGGGGGGGGGGGGGGGGGGGGGGGGGGGGGGGGGGGGGGGGGGGCCCCCCGCGGTTGGGATATAATCCCCGAGTCCCCCCTCACCCTAACCCTCTCCCCCCAAGAGGGGGGAGAGGGAATCCCCCGTCTTGGAGTTACATATCTATTGCGGCGTCCAATCAAATCATACCAAGCCGCCTGAAACAAGACGGGAAACGCCGAAAGCGTTACCTCTTCTTCCCCTTCTCCTCATACGGATTTTCGCTCTTCTTTAATTGCCAGCGGATCGGTACGCCTTGCAGGCCAAAGGTTTCGCGCAGGCCGCCGGTTAAAAACCGTTGATAGCTTTCGGGCAAATCGACCGGCTTGTTGACCCACAGGGAAAAGGTAGGAGGGCGGCTTTTGACCTGCGTCATGTAACGCAGTTTGATGCGGCGGTTGGCCGTTATCGGCGGGGGATGGTTGGCTTCCATTTCCTCCAGCCAGCGGTTCAGCTTGCCGGTCGAGACGCGAAGGTTCCATGTGTCATACATGCGCATCGTCTCGCGCATCAGTTTCTCAAGACCTTCGCCTTCCAAAGCGCAGATCGGCACTAAAGGCACGCCCGCGACCTGCGCCAAAGACGCTTCGGCCTTTTCGCGGATCATTTTGGTGACCAGCTTTTTGTCGGTCACCAAATCCCATTTGTTCAGCGCGACGACCAGAGCGCGGCCTTCCTCGATCACATGCCGCGCGATGACAAGCTCTTGTTTGTCGAAAGGCTGCGTCGCGTCCAGCACCAGGATCACCACATGCGCCAGACGTATGGCGCGCAGGGATTCCTGAACGCTGATGCGCTCCAGAACCTCATTAATGCGGGAACGGCGGCGCATGCCCGCAGTATCGACCAGACGCACCGGCTGGCCGCGATATTCCCACGCGATCGGAATCGCGTCGCGCGTCAACCCGGGCTCCGGCCCCGTCAACATGCGGTCTTCGCCGATCAACCGATTGATCAACGTCGATTTGCCCGCATTGGGGCGACCGACGACGGCGATGATCAGATTTTTTTCTTCGTCGTCCTCTTTCTCCGCCGCGACATCCTCTTCGGGAATATACTTCGTCAGAAGCTCATACACATCCATCAGCCCGTCGCCGTGCGCGGCTGAAATCGGCAGAGGATCGCCGAAACCCAGCGACACCGTCTCCTCCATCGCCGCGGGCAGAACGGCGCCGTCGCATTTGTTGGCGAGCAAGAGGATCGGCTTGCCGGTCTTGCGCAATTCGCGCGCGATGGCCGTGTCCTCAGCCGTCACGCCCGCGCGGGCATCGACGATCAGAAGAATGACCTGCGCTTGTTCCAACGCCTGCTTGGTTTGCTTGGCCGTGCGCAAGGGGATGCTCCCTTTGGCGCGCACATCCTCCAGCCCCGCCGTGTCGATCACGCGGAATTTCATATCGAACAAATGCCCGTCGCCCTCGCGCCAATCGCGGGTCACCCCGGGCTGGTCGTTGACAATCGCCATCTGCTTGCCGACCAAACGGTTAAACAAAGTCGATTTCCCGACGTTAGGGCGTCCGGCTATGGCGAGGGTGAAGGGCATATTTCCAACGGCTTTCAAAAGAGCGATGTGCAACGCCGCAGACAATGCCGCCATATCAGGGAATTATCAATGTTTTTAAGCCGACTTGACGCGGATAGGGCTTTTGATCCTCAACGCCCCAAGGTTTATGAGCGAAAAGTGGAAAATGCTGCGCTGTCGACAAGCCAGCGATACTACACGCAGATTGCGGAAGCCAAAAAATCCTTGCCCAATTATTGCTTCGTAGACCCGGATTTACCCTTTGCCGCATGCCCCTTCAAACAGTTGCTCATAAACTTATGATACAGCGACTTGGGGATTTTTTTCTCGTGATATTCCGTGGCGCAGGTTTTCATGCGGTTTTGTTGTGGGGCAGGGGCCGCAGCGGATGCTGCAGGGGCGTAACCTGCGGAGAAAAGAACGGCGAAAGCCGCAAGGAGAAGAGGTGCATTTTTCATGAAAGGCTCCTTAAAGAGGGGGAAAAAATTCAATTCCGCGCATGAACAACGAGGAAATCCTGAACGCCCGGGGCTTTTTTTAACGTCTCGCTCAGCTTGACCAACGTCGCGCTTTTGCGGTGGCCGTGCGATACGGCGACGAAACGCCATTCATACTGGCCGTCCCGCTGGTGAATGGAAAAAGACCCCCGGGCGATTTCATAGCCTTGGGTGCGGATCAGATGCGCTATGTCGTCTTCCGTCAAATCGACGTTCTTGTGGAAATGCAGCGTCACCGAAACCGCGTGGCGCGCCGGAAGCAGATTCTCAATCTTCGATCCCCACATCATGAAAGCCGCGGACGCGACAGCCAGAACGACCGCGGCGGTATAGAATCCGACACCCACCAGAACGCCGATCGCCGCGACGGTCCAGATCGACGCTGCCGTCGTCAAGCCGCTGATATTCAGGCCGTCGCGCATGATCACGCCTGCGCCAAGAAAACCGACCCCTGTCGTAATGCCTTGCATGATGCGCCCGGGATCCACGGCGTTGACGACGGTCGGCGTGTGCGCTCCGTACCAAAACTGGGGAAATCCCGTAATGACGGTCAAGGCGCACGAGGCCATGCACACGAATCCATAGGTGCGCATGCCTGCGGCGCGGCCACGGTACGACCGTTCATAACCGACCAAAAGCCCCAAAGCCAAAGCGACCAGCATAGCCAGAACAATATTGGCATTGACCGCAATTTCTTGCGACGTCCAATAGCTCATAAGGGTTGTGGCGACGGGGTTGTTCATAGGCTTGCTCTCGAATCGTTAAGCGTGAAGAGTCCGCGAAATATGGGCGTAACGCAAGATTTTATTGTGCCTGTTCGGTTGGCGTGCGATATATTTTTACCTTCTTCAGGTTATTTCTCATGTCCGTCTGCATCCAGTACAGCCGCCCTGCCTCTGCCCAGAACGAGGGCGAAGTCTTTGGCTTTGACGTCGCCGTGACGAACTTTCTTCGCGCCTATTTTCGCCACAGCGCCGCGCCGCAATTTTTGTGCCGTCCGACCGATATTCCCAGTTTCGACCATTTCAAGCAAATGGCCGAGGTCGAGGGCATCGACGTTGACAAACGTTGCATCGGGCTCGATCCGCGGCATCCGGAGAAAAACCTTCAAAGCGTTTCCTGCCTGTTCCGCCCCGACCCGTTGACGATTGATCTGATCTGGCGGCGGCAGCAAATGCTCGGACGCGGTTACGCTACCTGCGGCCTTGTGCATACGATGAGCGGCGAGCGCATCGCGCAGGCGGTCGGCGATTTATGCCTCGCGCCTAGCGACGGTACCGACGCGTTGATCTGTCCTTCGGCTGCGATCCGCGACGCGGTGCGCAGTTTATGGGAGATCAACTGCGATTATCTGAACCACCGGTTCGGTGGAAAATTTTCCTGTCCCGTGCAAACGCCGGTCATCCCGCTGGGCATCGACAGCGAAAAATTCGCCCGTCTGGCCACGCCGGAAAACCGCGCGGCGCAGCGTCAGGCTTTGGACGTAGCGGAGGACGAAATTGTTATCCTTTTTGTAGGCCGCTTAAGCTTTGCCACCAAAGCGCATCCTTTGCCGATGTTTATGGCGGCGGAACGGGCGGCACGGCAAACAGGGCGTAAAGTGCGGCTGATCCTCTTCGGCTATTTTAAGCCGAAAGATATGGAGCCGTTCTTCCGCAATTTCGCCGCCGACATCGGCAAGACGGTCAAGATCGAATTCGTCATGAACGACGATCCGCGCTTTCCGGACGGATTGTGGGCGGCTGCGGATATCTTCACCTCTCTGTCCGACAATGTGCAGGAAAGTTTCGGCCTGACTCCGATCGAAGCGATGGCCTGCGGCTTGCCTTCTGTCATAACGGACTGGGACGGTTATCGCGAGGGCGTGCGCAACGGCTCGGAAGGATTTCTCGTTCCGGTGATGACACCGCCGCCCGCCGCAGGCATGGACATCGCGCGGCTTTATTACAACGAGGCAAACTACGGCATAGCCTTGGCCGGAACCGCGCAAAGCACCAGCGTCGACATCGAATGGTGCGCGAAATCCTATGCGGTATTGATAAGCAACGACGAATTGCGCCGGACGTTTGGCGCGAACGGCAAAGTCCGCGCGCGCGATGTTTTCGATTGGCGGCATATCATCCGCGCCTATGATGCATTATGGAAAAGCCTTGCGGAGCAGCGCGCAGCACACCCTCCGGCAAAGACGCTGCCGGATCACTGGCAAGCGATGCATCCGGCTTTCCCCAATCCGTGGCAGATGTTCAAAAGCTTTCCGACTACGCATCTGGCTCCGACCGATATTCTGCGCGTTGAGCTGGACGGCGAAGAAATCGACATGCTTTTGAGCCACGGCATAAATTATTTCGTGCCGGGCTTGCTGTTGTCTCAGGAGCAATTACTGGAACTGATCGCCGTCATCCGCCGCGCGGGTGCCGCGCGCATTCAGGATATTCTGGCCGCCTTTCCGGCAAACGGCCACGATGTCCTTTGGCGCTGCTTTGGCTGGATGCTGAAACACGGCATTTGTTCGGTCGAACGGCCTGCCGCATCATGACCGATCTTCCCCCTCCCTTTGACGCCGCGTGGTTTCGTTTTGCGTTTGGCTTTATTATCGGCGCGGCTCTTGGCAGTTTCGCGACGATGCTGGCCTATCGCTTGCCTCGCCGCCTGTCGATCCTGTTCCCGCGCTCGCATTGCCCGACATGCAACGCGACTTTGGGCGCGCTAGATCTTGTGCCCATTTTATCGTGGCTAGCGATGCGCGGGCGATGCCGCCACTGTTGCGCCGAAATTAGCGTAAGGTATCTGGGGATAGAACTGGCAACCAGTTTCGCTTGCGCCATTGCAAGCGTCGTCATCGGCCTCGCCCCCGCGCTTGGCCTTGCCTATGTGGCAATCGTCGCGGTTGTGGCGGTTATCGGCGCTGTAATACCATCATAGTAGTCGCGGATTAAGTCACCAGCGACAGGAAAGTTCAAAGGAAAGTAAGGTGTGCCCTTCCGCAATCACACAGAAGGGGCACGACATGGAGTATTACATTGGATTGGACATATCGCAAAAACAAA
>JARLJD010000148.1 GCA_031291395.1 Alphaproteobacteria bacterium
AAGGAAGCCTGCCGAAGCGAAGTAAGCCGTCGCATTATCCGACGCGGAATTAACTGTCTTGCCTGTCGACAGATTTTGCTGCGTCGTAGAGAGGAGAGACGTCGTTTTTTGCAAAGCCGTGAGGTTTGCACGTGTCGACGCGCTCAAGGTGATGTCGCCGATTGTCATAAAACCACCACTTCAAAACCCGTTTACGAGATCCGTGTTCCCAAGTTTAAGGGAAGCGTATGGGGCGAAGCAGGAAGCGTGCCAAACGTTAAAAATAAGCTAATTTACTGAATCTACAGAGTTCTGCGACGAAGATAGGGGGTTAAGCTGATAATTAGGACATAATATACTGCGATACGCCATGAATTGTGATTTTTCGTAGGAGCGGCTTCCACCCGCGACTGTTGACCTCAAAACAAGAGGTCGCGGCTGGAAGCCGCTCCTACGAACAGATAATTTGTGACATTGCGAAGTATATTCAGCCCCAAAGCCGTGGATCAGGTATGGAAACTGCTGGCAGGGTAGGGGCATTAAATCCCTACCGCCAACGCCCCGCTCAAACTGCTAGGCCGCGCGGCTGTTATTTTAACATTCAGTTCCTGCCCGACAAACCGCGCCCGCGCCGCAGCGGGTGCGGCGACGTAGGTGGATTGCATGAAGGGGGTGCGGCCAAAAACCTGCCCTTCATGCGTGCCGTCGTCGTCGAACAAAACGGGCAGCGTTTTGCCGATCATGCTTTCGTTGAACGCGGTTTGCTGGCGGCGCAGAAGGTTTTGCAGTTCTTGCAGACGCGCGTCTTTGACATCCTCGGCGATCTGGTTCGGCATGGCGGCGGCGGGCGTGCCCGGGCGGCGGCTGTATTTGAACGAGAAGGCTTGGGCGAAGCCGATGTCGCTTACCAATTGCATCGTCGCGGCGTGATCCGCGTCGCTTTCGTTCGGAAAGCCGACGATGAAATCGGAAGACAAAGCGATGTCGGGTCTTGCCGCGCGCAGCTTATCCACGATGCGGCGGAAATCATCCGCTTTATGCTTGCGGTTCATCGCCTCCAAAATCGCGTCCGATCCGCTTTGCACCGGCAGATGCAAAAACGGCATCAGTTGCGGAATGTCGCGATGCGCCTTGATCGTCTCGTCATCCATATTGCGCGGGTGCGAGGTCATATAGCGCAGGCGTTTGAGATCAGGAATTTCCGCCAGACGATAAAGCAGACGCCCCAAGCCCCACGCCGCGCCGTCTTCGCCTTCGCCGTGGAAGGCGTTGACGTTCTGGCCTAATAAAGTGATCTCGCGCGTGCCGTTTTCGACCAGTCGTTCAGCCTCGGCGACAATGGCCGCAATCGGGCGCGAATATTCCGCGCCGCGCGTATAGGGCACGACGCAGTACGTGCAGAATTTGTTGCAGCCTTCCTGCACCGACAAAAACGCGCTGACGCCGCTTTTTTGCTGCTGCGGCAGAGAGTCGAATTTCGGTTCGACGGGAAAGTCGGTGTTCAAAACGCCGCCGCTCTCGCGCAAAACGCGGGCGATCATTTCCGGCAATTTGTGATAGGTCTGTGGCCCGAACACCAGATCGACATAAGGCATGCGCCGCTGGATTTCCGCGCCTTCGGCTTGCGCCACGCATCCGGCCACGGCCACGATCATGCGCTCGCCTTTGGCTGCCTTCGCCTGTTGTAAGGGACGCAGACGCCCCAGTTCGGAAAACAGTTTTTCGGAGGCTTTTTCGCGGATGTGGCAGGTGTTGAAAATGACCAGATCGGCGTCTTCGGCCTCGTCGCTCGGCGCATAGCCGAGCGGCGCCACGACATCGGCCATACGGCCCGAGTCATAGACGTTCATCTGGCAGCCCCAGGTTTTGATGTGCAGTTTTTTGGTCATATTAATCAGTTCATAAGTAAAGCTACAAAGTAGATGCAAGCACCGTAGGGATTCCCCTCCCCTTGAGGGAGGGGTTAGGGGTGGGGTATTTATAAAAGTCCTTTGGCAAAAGAGCTTTATACACCCCACCCCTAACCCCTCCCTCAAGGGGAGGGGAACTGCGCCTGTACCCACGCCGACTTGTGTTGTTTTATTATGAACTGATTAATAAGCCGAAATGCCCGCGCACGATTTTTTCGATCTCTGCGGCGACGGCATTCGCATCGCGCGACGCGTCCACGACACGGAAACGTTGCGCGTATTTTTGCGCCAGCGCCAGATAAGCTTCGCGCAATTTTTGGTGGAAATCCATATTTTTCTGCTGATACCGATCATCCGGCCCGCAGCGTTTGGTCACGCGCGCAAAGCCAATCTCGACCGGCAGGTCGAGCAGCAACGTCAGGTCGGGTTCAAAATCTTTTGCGATCAGGCGATAGACTTCATTGACCGTATCCACCCCAAGCCCAAGCCCGATGCCCTGATAGGCGCGGGTGGAATCGGCAAAGCGGTCGGAGATCACCCACGCGCCGCGGTCAAGCGCGGGGAAAACGGTTTTGACCAAATGTTCGCGCCGTGCCGCCATAATCAAAAGAAGCTCGGTCCACGCGTCCCAATGCCCGTCGGCTTGCGTCAGCCACAAATCGCGAATGGCTTCCGCGGAAAAGGAACCGCCGACCTCGCGCGTCAGCACGACATCAATCCCCGCGCCGCGCAGAAAGTCGGCCAGATGTTTAACCTGCGTCGATTTCCCGGCGCCTTCTCCGCCTTCAAGGGTGATGAATTTCCCGCGCGTCATGAAAGTTTCTCTTGTTCATCGTGGTTTAAAGAAGGCGCTTCCTTTAATGCAGCATCTATCACCGCATATACTCCTTCCACATTCTCCATTACTTCATTATTCCAAAATCGCAAAATGCGATAACCTTGACTCTGCAAGAACATCGTTCTGAGCCGCTCTGGCTCGGAGGATAGATCATGTTGGCCACCGTCAACTTCGATAATCAGTCTTGCTTTATGACATACAAAATCGGCGATGTATTTTCCGAAAGGCACCTGACGGCGAAATTTGTGTTCGTTCATTTGCCGAAAACGAAGGGTTTTCCATAGGGCTTTTTCCGCATCCGTCATATTGCGGCGAAGGTATCTAGCTATCTGGTGGAATCCTTTAGGGGGATGTTTTTTCATCGAATTTATTCCGTGGACACATAACGGCGTCGTAAGGAAATAAGACGACCTGTCTTTGTGAGTTGGGAACAGCCGCGCGGCGACAGCGGCAGAATCCCCTCCCCCTCTATGGGGGAGGGTTAGGGTGGGGGTGGCGGTTCCGCATAAGCTGTCTTTGAAGATTTAGACAGAATATCGGCGCGATCGCACACATCCTCAAACATCACCCCCACCCTAACCCTCCCCCATAGAGGGGGAGGGGATTCCATCGCTATTGCTTTACTGCCTTTTTCACCAATCAAATAGTCGCCTATGCCTTATCCCTTCTTTCCCCCGAAAATCACACCGAGTTTATCAAACACTCTTGCGAAAAACCCAACCTGCCCGACATCCTCCGTCGCGGCTAGAGGGATGACTTTGGTCTCCAGCCCGGGGGCTGTGATCGTCAATTCGCCGATTTGCTGGCCTTTTTTGATCGGCGCGGGGATTGGCTGGTCGAAGCTGACCTCCGCTTTAAGCCCGTTGCGCGCGGCGCGCGGCAGGGTCACAAGGACGCTTTGCGTCGCGACGATGGGCACATTTTTGCTGCGTCCGAGCCAAACGGCGGGGCTGGCCATCACGTCGCCCGCTTTGACGATCGGGTAAAGGCCGAATTCGCGATAGCCGTAATCAAGCACTTTGGCCGGTTCGTCGGCGCGGGATTGCATGCTGTCCATTCCATTCAGAACCGCGACCAGCCGCCGCCCGTCGCGAACGGTCGAGACCGTAAGCCCATAGCCGCCGACGTCGGTATGCCCCGTTTTCAGCCCGTCAACATTCATGTTGCGATAAAGCAGCGGATTACGGTTGCCCTGCGTGATGTTGTTATAGGTGAAAGTGAGTTCCGAGAAATAATGGTAATATTCCGGAAAATCGCGTTGCAGCGCCATCGCCAGAGTCGCCAGATCGCGCGCGGTCGAATAATGCTGAGGATCGGGCAGGCCGGTGGCGTTCATGAAATGGCTGTTCGTCATGCCAAGCTCTTTGGCCTTGGCGTTCATCATGTCGGCGAAGGCGGATTCGGAGCCGGAGCCTAAGGCTTCGGCCAAACATACCGCCGCGTCGTTGCCCGATTGCACGATCACGCCGCGGATCAGGTCTTCGACTTTGACCTTGTCGCCGACCTTCACGAACATGCGCGAGCCTTCCTGCTTCCACGCGTGTTCGCTGACCGGCAGCTGTTCATCCATTTTCAATGTGCCGTTTTTGAGCGCGTCGAAGACGAGATACATCGTCATCATCTTGCTCATCGACGAGGTCGGCATTTTCGTGTCGGCGTCTTTTTCGTAAAGCGGCGTGTCCGTTGCGACGTCGACCAGAAACACCTGCCGCGCGGCGACGTCCAGAGGCGGCGCTGTTTGCGCCTGCGCCAGCGGCATGCCGAAGAAAACGAAAGCGAGGATAAGAGCGAGTTTGGATTTCATTGAGAGCCTTCTTTGAACTTTAGTCTTGAGGTGCGAGAAAAATGCTGAAGCAAAAGCTACAGACTCCCTCCCCCATAGAGGGGGAGGGGATTCGATCGCTTTTGCGGTGCCATTTGTCTCACTCATTTGCGCAAGTATTCCTAATCCACAACCGTCCGCGCCCCCGTAACCCCCGTATGCCTAACCTTCGAAAGCAGCGCGTCGGCGTGGGCGACGTCGGCTATGGGGCCGAGGCGGACACGATAGAACGTTGTGCCGTTGATGACAATCTTTGAAACCGAGGAAGGGCTAAACCGCTCTAGGCTGCGCTGCAACTTTGTCGCGTTTTCGGCGACGGTGAAAGCGCCCGCTTGCACATAAATGCGGTTGTTCCCCGTGACCGGCAATTGCAGGACATAGGGAACAGGCTGTGTCCGCTCCAACTCGCGATGCGTTTGCGGAGTTGTGCGCACGGGATGCAAGACTTCGGTTTGCACGGGCGCGTTCGCGACCGTCAGCGGCGGTTGCGAAGACGCCGCCGTTTCAACCGGCGCAGCCGAAGCCACTTCCGCCGGTCTGCCATAACGGCGCATCGCATCGGCAATCGCCTTGCTTTCGTCGGCCAGAACCTGAACGCGGACTTTCGCCGTTCCGTTCGCTTCAAAGCCCAGCAGCTGCGCCGCGCGCTGCGACACGTCTATGATGCGCGCGCCTGAAAACGGGCCGCGGTCGTTGATGCGGACGACGATCGAGCGCCCGTTTTCCAGATTGGTGACCCGCGCCAGAGACGGCAGCGGCAGCGTTTTATGCGCCGCCGTCAATTCGTTCTTGTTATAGATTTCGCCGTTGGCGGTTGATTGCTCATGAAAATCGGCTCCGTACCACGAGGCGATGCCGGTTTCGTCGTAACTGTAATCCTCGTGCGGATAATACCACTGGCCGTTAACTTCGTAAGGCTGGCCGATTTTATAATAACCGCCCGTTCCCGTCGTGGCAGGCGCTTGCTCCGCGTTGTGGCTGGCGCAAGCCGCCAACAACGCGCAAAGCGCCAGCGGCGCGATTATTCCGGGGAAATCAGAGGGCTTCATCCGAATCAGCTGCAGAATCAGGGGAAATCGGAGGCTACACGGGCGGGCGGGGAATGTCTATTGCGAGCCTTGCCCCTCAAATTGGATTTCTTTGCTGAGAGAGAACTAAAGCAGCGGCATTATTTCAGCGATTACTTTTTAAAAACAGCGGCCTCTCTGAATGGCGATCCCCTTCCTGTCGGCAGAACTGAATCTGTTTGCCGTGGAAGATAGCCTTGCTTTTGAAGTATTTTCAGGGTGCGGCGATAGATTTCATCATCTTCTGTCGCGCTCCGATCCGGCAACCCGTTTTCTAGAAGCTGCCCTTTGGTGAGATCGTACAGATCTTCCTTAAAGTTAGGGGCTACTTCGATTGTAATTACGGTACCAGAAGCAGCAACGCACGTCGCAAGATGAGGGGCAATAAGCGCTAAAATGGACACCCCTGCTACTGCAAAGACTGTAAGAATGCCCGCGCCTCTCGTGAAATCCTGATGCGCCGCTTTGCAGAAAGCCTTGTACATCAAATGATTGGCTAACCTTGTTTTTTGTTTGACTGACAGCTTGCGCCGTCTGGTCGGGATTCTTGAAGGCATCCTTTTTGCAATTGTCTTGCCGTATTGTTGCGTTAATGCATAAAGATTATACCTTGGTTCTTCCGTATCATGTGTCAACGTGGCTTGCATATTATCCAACCCTCTAAAGCTACGCGAATGAATCCCAATTCATGGGAAGGCTACAATAAACAAATCCGCGTTAAAACAAAAATCTGTGGTTAACGATCCCCAATCATATCTCACGCCTCGGCATCACCCCACCGCATCGAATGGGTAACAAGGTCGAGCGCTCAGTGCGCAAATGTTATCGTAGGCTATCCACTACACACATAGCGGCAAAGTTGATTCATTTGTTTTGACACGCGCCCCACAGTACTGGACGCTAGTTGGATAAAGCCCTGAATTGATTCATAAAGGCGCTTCGTTTTCTTGCAAAAAATGGAGCGACCGATGCAAACAGTATTCTTCAAGGCCTTATCCAAGGCGGTATCAAATCATATTGAGCTG
>JARLJD010000149.1 GCA_031291395.1 Alphaproteobacteria bacterium
GATTGATCACACGACGCCTTTGTACCCAGCTCTTTCACCTTGTTTGCCAGCCTATACTTTTTCCTAAAACCTGTCACCATACAGGTTAACGAATCCCCACGCTTTTTCCCTTGACTGCGAACATGAGAGGGGGAGGGGATTCTTCTGTTTTTGTGGTGAGTTTTGTTTGAAATCACTATAGGGCATAGTGGCAAAATGGACATACTCCGCGCATGGAAATCACTTTTACCATAGACCTTGAAGACCCGTCTGAACGCTATGCGCCGGAGGGGCAATATGTTTTGATGACACGGCGGATTCTTGACTTGTGCGCAGCGAACGGGCGCAAAGCGACGTTCTTCACAATCGGGCGCGTGGCGGAAGCCGCGCCGGATTTGGTGCGCGAGATTGCGATGCAGGGACACGAAATCGCCTATCATTCCCATAATCATCTAGCGTTGACTTTGGAAAATCCCGCCTGTTTTCAACGCGAAAGCGCGGCGGATAAAGATCGGCTGGAACAACTGGCGCAGCGCCCCGTGATCGGATTTCGCGCGCCGCGCTTTTCTCTGACGCCGCAAAGCTTGTGGGCGCTCGATATTCTGGCGGAACTAGGGTTTCGTTATTCCTCCAGTATCATGCCGACCGACATATCCCTCTTCGGCTTTCCCGAAGCGTCTCAAGCGCCGTTTGCTTGGCCGAATGGCATGATCGAATTTCCCTTGCCGGTCGCAAAGCTGGGCAAATATCGCCTGCCTTATCTGGGCGGGATCTATCTTTATACGATGCCAAAATTCGCGCTGCGCCTGTTTCTGGCCAAAGCGCGCGCCGACGAGGTTTTGTGGACATACGCGCATCCTTACGATTTCGACGACGGCGAAAAATTCGCCCGCATGCCGAACACGCCGCTGTGGATCAGTCTTGTTCTTTGGCTGGCGCGGCGCAATGCGAGCGGGAAGATTTGGCATGTTCTTGATTTAGGAAACGCGCCGCCACTCTGTGAAAGGTTGCCTGATGCAAAGGGCGCATAGCATGTCACGATACATCAGCAGAAGGGTGGGCGTCGCGACGATTCCTGCCTTGGTCGCTTCGTGTGGTTCCGCTTATCTTCCGCCGTTGACATCGGATAGCCGATCTAGCGCCCACAGCGTCCCATGACGTTGCCGAGGAACAGGATACTCATTTGTACGCCCCTGTTTCTTCAATGCATGAGACGGCAGTGACAAACTCCTCTCCCCCCACAAACGCGGGCGAAGAGGGGCGATCGGCGCCGTTTTGTTTGAGCGTTACAAAACCCTAGCCCGTTTTGCGCGGCGGTTTGCGGCCAAAGTGTTTGCCGCCGGACGGTCTGTCTTTGTGCGGCCTGTCACTTCTGGGTTTATCGCCGTCCTTTTTCCCGAAAGGCTTGCGTCCTCCGCCGAAGCTCCTGCGCGCGCCGCCGCCGCTGCGGCGCGGCGCGGGTGCATTCGGATCTTCGCCGTTCATCAGGCGCTGGATCGCGCGCCATTTGACGCTGTCGGCTCCGGTCAGAAAGCTCACCGCTTCGCCTTCGGCGCCTGCCCGCGCGGTGCGGCCGATGCGGTGAATGTAATCTTCCGGCACTTGCGGCATGTCGTAATTGATGACGTGGGCGATGTGCGGAATATCAAGCCCGCGCGCCGCGACGTCGGTCGCCACCAGAATGCGGTATTTCTTGTCGCGGAAATTCTGGATGACGCGTTCTCTCCGGCGCTGCTGCAAATCGCCGTGAATGGCATCGGCGCGATGCGCGTCTTTGCCAAGCTTCGCGGCAAGCTTTTCCGTGCCGTATTTGGTCTTGACGAAAATGATGACCGAGCCTTTGCGCGCGTCGAGCTGTTCAAGCAATTTGCCGTATTTATCGGCGTCGGTCACGGGGATCACTTCCTGCTTGATCTTTGTGATCGGATTGGTGGTCGATCCGACGGCGATGCGTACGGGATCGCGCATATATTTGCCCGACAGTTTGACGATATTGGCAGGCAGCGTCGCCGAAAACAGCAAGGTCTGGCGGTCATTGGATACATGCTTCAAAATACGTTCGATCTGAATGCCGAACCCCATATCCAGCATGCGGTCGGTTTCATCGAGCACCAGATAGCGAACATTGCCGAGCTTGAGATTGCCGCGATCCAGATGATCGTTGATGCGACCGGGCGTGCCGACGATCAAACGCGGGTTATGCCGCAACTGGTGCATTTGTTTCGGCATCGCCTCGCCGCCGATCAGAAGGGCGGTGCGAATGTCGGCCACGGGGATCATCGGCTCGATCGCCGCAATCACTTGGCTGGCCAGTTCGCGGGTCGGCGTCATGATCAGGGCGGCGGCGTCGGGATTGCCCATTAACCCCGCGATCACCGGAATGCCGAAAGCGCCCGTTTTGCCGGTTCCCGTTTGCGCCGAGCCTAAAATGTCCTTGCCGTCGAGGGCCAGCGGAATGGCCTGCGCCTGTATCGGCGTGGGCGTGATAAATTTAATGCGCGTAAGCGCGTGCGCCAATTTGGCCGGAAGGCCAAAATTGTCAAAAGTCGTATGAGGCATGAAAGTCTTTCACTGGTGAGAGGCTGCTTTCAGCCTCATATTTTCAAAAAAGGAGGGGGCGACCGGCCTAAACCGGTCGCCCCCCGCCAAAGCTGTTTAGGCTTTTTACGCTTGTTATGCGGCGTCAATCACTTTGAGATTGGCTGCCGAGGTCTTGCCCTTTTCGGTCGCCAATTCATAGCTGAGCTTCTGGCCTTCGCGGAGATCGCGCAGACCCGCGCGTTCCACGGCGCTGATATGCACGAAAACGTCCGCACCGCCGGCATCCGGCTGAATGAATCCATAACCCTTGGTGCCGTTGAACCACTTGACTGTACCTGTCGCCATCGTCTGTATCCTTTAGTCTAGCATTGGCCGGCATCACCACGACACCCGCGCCGAGTTAGCGCCAAAATTCCGCAAGCCAAGCTTCTCGGTTAGATTTCAGCAACTCCCAAGCACCCGCATCGAGTGAAACAGCTCCCCTAAAGTCGCCGTTTTTACCCAAACGCAAGGGAGAGTCTCCTAAACTCACCGGCACTACTAGACGGAAAACAGGAAAAAAGCAAGTTATTTGTGGGGGTTGTTTAGGGGAATCACGTCGAAGTTTTAATTAATGCGCGTCTGTATCCCATACGCATCATCACGATAATTTTTTTTGCGAAACCAATTACGCGCTTCCCAAAGAGCTTTTTCCTCTGTACAAGAGCCGTGTTCGTCGCTGATTTTTCCGGCCATGACCCGAAAACAGCCATTCCGAAACCCGAAAATTGCGAATGCGTCACAAGGTTTTTTGACGATGAATCATTGTAACCACCTGAATCAACAAGGAGCTTTAACAGAATGACCGCAACGCTTGCCGGTAAATCCATCGCTATCCTCGCCGCCAACGGCTTTGACGAAAACCAGATGACCGAAATTCAACGCGCCCTGACGACGGCCAAGGCCAAATTCAAGACCGTAGCCCCCGAACAAGGCGTTGTGAACGGCTGGCAGAAAGATCATTGGGGCCATTATTTTCCTGTCGATGCGCAAATCAGCGAAGCTCTGGGGTCGGATTTCGATTTCCTCGTGATTCCGGGGGGGGAACGCGCGATCGCAAAGCTCAAGACCAATTTGCATACGCGTCGCATCGTTAACCACTTTCTTGAAGCGGGCAAGCCCATCGCTGCGATCGGCGCGGGCGCTTTGCTCTTGGCTCTGTCGGCCAAAGCTGCCGGCTATACGGTCGCGGCTCCGGCCGAAGGCCATGAAGAACTAAAAGCCGCCGGCGTCATAGTCAGCGAAGACGAGATGGAAGTTTGCGACAAGGTCTTAAGCTCCGACGGCGCAGACACCGCCGCTTGGGTCGTGCAAGCGATGGACCTGTTCGGCGAGGTCGAGGAAGAATTGCAGGCGGCGTGACAAAATAAGCGAGTCTGTTTATGTGAGTCAGAAATAGCGGTGCGACAATAGTGGCCTGATTCCCTCCCCCATAGAGGGGGAGGGGATCCCGCCGCTTTTTGCCGAACCGTTTGTCTTGCTTATACTGCGACACGCCACAAATTGCGCTTTCTCGTAGGAGCGGCTTCCAGCCGCGACCCTTTGTTTCGACGACAAAAGTCGCGGCTGGAAGCCGCTCCTACGAAAAGATAATTTGTGGCGTTGCGAAGTATAGCTTATCTCCTCAACTCGACGGTTTGGTTATTGCATCGTGTCACAAGAACCACCTTCATCCTTGTCAAAACGCGTCTCCGCTTACGCATGTCTTTTGCGGCAACCTTTGACCGCGCCTGATGTCGAGGCTTTGCCTGTCTCAACTTCCTTGCTTTTGCGTGATACGTCAAGGCCTTGCGCTTTGATCCTGTCGCCCCATCCCGACGACGAATGCCTGACGGGGGTTTTGCCCCTGCGTTTGCTGCGTGAGCAAAACTGGCAGATCATCGTCGTAGCCGTGACGTTGGGCAGCAATCAATCCCGCCGCGTTGCGCGTAATCTGGAACTTGCCAAAGCCTGCGCCGTTTTGGGTTTTTCCGCTCTTTTGCCGGTGGAAGACGGCTTTTCAAATATCAACGCAAGGGCGCGGGAAGACGATCCTGCAGCTTGGCGCAAAAACGCCGTGCGTCTGGCGGAAATTATTGCGCATTACGCGCCGCAGGCGATCTTGATGCCGCACGCCGCCGACTGGAACGCGACGCATATCGGAACGCATCTTTTGGCGCGGGATGCGTTGGCCAAATTGCCGCAGGATTTCGGCTGCTCGATCATCGAAACCGAATATTGGCAGCCAATGCTTGATCCCAATCTGATGATCGAGGCGAAAGAAACGGATGTCGCAGCATTGTTGTCGGCCTTGGCCTGTCACATGGGTGAAGTGGCGCGCAACCCTTACGATCGGCGGTTTATCCCCTACCTGATTGACAATGTCCGGCGCGGCAGCGAGTTTCTGGGCGCCAAAGGCGCGGCGGCGGCGGAAATGGATTTCGCCGAAATATACAAAATCGGCCTATGGTCCCGTGGCAAATTCATGCCCTCGGCGTTAAAGCGTTTCATCGGCGCGGAGGATCCCCTTGGCGCGTTGTTCGAGTGAAGGAGAAAACATGCGTATCAAATTTTCGATTCTGTTTCTCGCAATCCTTCTTTCCGCAGCCTCAGCGCGTGCCGACGCCGTGATCGGCCAACCCGCTCCGGCCTTGACGGCAAAGACTTTGGACGGCAAGGACTTTGATCTTCAGGCGATGAAAAGCCGCGTCGTCGTCGTGACGTTTTGGGCGAGCTGGTGCACGCGCTGCGGAATGGAAATGCCCGCGCTGGAGGCCGTTTATCGCGCGTATCACGGCAAAGGCCTCGACGTCCTCGCGATCAGCGCCGACCGCCCGCAAGCGCGCGATGCCGTCGATCAGGTTATGCATTACTTCACTTTTCCGGCGGCGATGCTGGATGCGGTCACGAAAAACGAACTCGGCACGATCGCATCGGTTCCCGTGACTTATGTTTTCGGCAAGGACGGCAAGGTTGAAAATATCCTGACGCCTGAGTCAGCGCCACTGACGCAAGCCGGCCTCGGCGACGAAGTCAAAGCGCTGCTCGATGCCAAAGAAGAAACAAAACCCGATGCTAAAACCGACGACAAACCGGATGCTAAACCGTGACAGCGCCTATCGCAAACACGCCTGATCTGTGGCGCTCTGTTTTGCCCTTTCCCTCGGTGGACAGCCATAAATACAATCGCGGCACCGCGCTGATCCGCGGCGGGGCGGTTATGACCGGCGCAACGCGCCTCGCCGCGCGCGCGACGCAGAGGATGGGGGCAGGGCTTGTAACATTGGCCGCGCCGTCTACCGTTCTTTCCGTTTATGCCGCAGCGTTGGAAAGCGTCATCACGCAGCCTTGCGATGATCCGCGCGACTGGCAAAAACTCATCAACGCGGCGCATCATCCGGCGCTTCTGATCGGTCCGGGTCTCGGCCAAGGCGCGGCGCAAAAGGAAGAAATTCTGGCCGCGCTGGCCGCCAAACGCCCAACGGTTCTCGATGCCGACGCGTTGACCAATTTTTCCGATCAACCCGCATTACTGTTTCAAAACCTGCATGAAAATTGCGTCCTCACTCCGCATGAAGGCGAATACGTCCGTCTTTTCGGCGCGGCAAAGGGCGATAAAACCGCCCGCGCTTTGGCGGCAGCCCAACGCGCCGGATGCGTTGTGCTGCTCAAAGGCCGCGAGACCGTCATCGCCGCGCCCGACGGCAAGATCATTGTTAACCGCAACGCCCCGCCGTGGCTCGCAACCGCCGGTTCCGGCGACGTGTTGGCGGGCATGATCCTCGGCCTTATCGCGCAGAAAATGCCTGTTTTTCAAGCCGCAGCCGCGGCCGCGTGGCTGCACGGTCGAATCGCCGAAATTCACTGGGCAGGGCTGATAGCTGAGGATATTGTTACGGGAATCCCCGTCGTTTTGCGGGAGATTCTTTCATGACGCCAGCAATTGTCAGGCCTCAAGTCGGACTAGGCGTGATCATACGTCGCCGGGGAAAAGTTCTTCTTGGAAAACGCAGAGGCGACCACGGAGGAGATACCTGGTGCTATCCGGGAGGACATCTTGAACAAGGCGAATCATGGGAGACGTGTGCCCGCCGGGAAGTTCGGGAAGAAACGGGTATGGAGATTGACAACCCTCGTTTCGTGAGCGCGACGAACGATATCTACCAATCGGGGCGGCATTACGTCACCGTCATTATGGTTTGCGACTGGCAGTCGGGCGAAGCGCGCGTGAAAGAACCGGAAAAATGCCTCGGGTGGGACTGGTTTGATTGGGACGCCCTTCCTGCGCCGCTTTTCCTTTCCACACAACATTTTGTCGATCTCGGCATCGACCCCATGTCGGTATAAGGAGCCGAAAATACTCTGATTTTTCAGGCGCGAGGCGAACGGCTCTGCCCACCCATGGAATCTCGCCCTAACATCAGCTCAAAATGCTGTCGGTCAAAGACGAAGCTTGTTGCTTCATTTTCTGCTCTATTTCCTGTTTGATATCGTGCGCCATCTGCTTTTCGATCGCTTCCCGTTTTTCAGGAGACATGGCGGCAAGATCTTGCTTGGTCAGATGATGAGAAGCCAACCACATATCCTCCATTCTTTCCGCGGGGGATTCTTTCATAAAATCCAGGAAGGCCTGTTCCGGGCTTTCCGGAACTGAGACGTTGCTGCAGACAGACTGAGCCGCGCTGCCTGAGCCGATGCCCGAAATATCCATTTTACCCCTCTTTCTTGCTGGGATCCGTTAAGGTCGTGCGACGCAATAAATATGCCATTTGTTTCCAACCCGCTGAATTCGCTTAAGATTGATCTCTTAATTTTTGACTCTGTTTTCCGTCCATTTTTGCTATAACTCCTTCGGGAGATTGGCGCGGGCGAATCCGATGCCAACCCGGTCAGGGCCGAAAGGCAGCAGCCGTAACATTTTCGATTCGGGTCGCGGCCAATCTTCCACCTGTTTTCTGGGCAAAATCATAACAGAGAATTTAATGCCCCACACCGCCGAACAACTTTTTTCCTTCCTCGACCGCCTCGGCATCGAACATCAAACTATGCAGCATCCGCCGATTTTTAACGCCGCGGATGGACGCGACTGGGAGGACAAAATCCCCGGCGTTTGCTGTAAGAATCTTTTCCTGAAAGACGGCAAAGGCCAGTTGTGGCTCATCGTCATGCCTGCCGCTAAAAGAGCCGATCTCTCCGGCATAGCCCAACGCATCGGCGCGCCGAAACTTTCCTTCGCCAAACCGGACGTGATGTTAGCGGTTTTGGGCCTAACCCCCGGCTCGGTGACACCCTTTGCTTTGTTGAACGACAAAGATAAACAAGTCCGCGTCGTTCTGGACGAAGAAATGCTGAAAAGCGAAACCGTCAATTACCACCCCTTGCACAACGCGGCCTCAACCACGCTGCGGGCAAAGGATTTTTTGAAATTTATCGCAGCTTTGGGCTATAAACCGATTATCACCGAATGTGGGAATCTATGACTGAACTTTTCCCAACTCTTGAATCCCCCGCCTACCGCGTCCTCGCGCGCAAATACAGGCCGACGACGTTCGAGCAGTTGATCGGGCAAGAGGCAATGGTGCGGACTTTGTCCAATGCCATAGAGCAAAATCGCCTCCCCCACGCATGGATGCTGACGGGCGTGCGCGGCATCGGCAAAACGACGACTGCGCGGATCATCGCGCGCGCGTTGAATTGCACGGGCGAGGACGGGAAAAGCGGGCCGACGATCCACCCCTGCGGCGTCTGCGATTCCTGTCGCACGATTTTGGAAGACCGGCATGTCGATGTGATGGAAATGGACGCGGCCTCGCGCACCGGCGTCGAGGATATTCGCGAGATCATTGACGGCGTGCGCTACGGCCCCGTTTCCGCGCGGTATAAAATCTATATCCTCGACGAAGTCCATATGCTGTCTAAAAACGCGTTTAACGCTTTGCTGAAAACGCTGGAAGAGCCACCGCCGCACACCAAATTCATTTTCGCCACGACGGAAATTCGCAAGGTTCCCGTGACCGTTCTCTCGCGCTGCCAGCGTTTCGACCTGCGCCGCATCGACAGCGAAACCCTGACGGCGCATTTCGCCAAAATCGCCGCGCTGGAAGAAACAAGGGCCGAAGACGACGCGATCAAAATGATCGCCCATGCGGCGGACGGTTCGGTGCGCGACGGGCTTAGCCTGCTCGATCAGGCAATTGCGAACGCCAACGGCGCGATCACGGCGGCGGATGTCAAAGACATGCTGGGCTTAGCTGACCGCGGGCAAAGCATCGCCTTGTGCCGCCAGATTTTGCGCGGCGAGATGAAAACGGCTTTGGAGACTTTTGCTGCGATGCAATTGTCCGGCTCCGATCCCGTGCAAGTTTTGCAGGACATGTGCGACCTTGTGCATTTACTGACGCGCGGGCAGGTCATTCCCGACTATGCGGCCGAGGCCAGTTTGCCCGAATATGACCGCCAGTTGCTGACCGAGGCGGGAGACATCAAAATTCCGGCTCTGGCGCGCGCGTGGCAAATTTTACTGAAAGGCATTAACGAAGTCCAAAACGCCGCGCATCCGGCGCAGGCCGCCGAAATGGTTCTGATCCGCCTTGGCTACGCTGCCAATCTTCCCTCGCCCGCCGATCTCGTTAAGCAATTGAAGGATGCGCCTTTGTCAAGCGATCAAGGCGCGACAAACCCGTCGCCTTCCGGCGGCGGGACAAGAGCAAAACTGGCATTGGGCGGCGGCATAGCCGTCGCGGTCTCTGCGCCGCAGATCGAAGCCCAACCTCAATCCTTATCTTACCGCGACATCGTCGCCCTGTTTTCCGAAAAACGCGAAGCGGGTTTGCACGCGATGCTTTACGGCCAAGTGCATCTGGTGCGCTGCGAGCAAGGCTCTTTAGAACTACGCGTCGGCGCGGAGGCGCCCCCCAATCTGGCCGGACGCGTGGGGCAGTGTTTAACCGAATGGACATGCCAACGCTGGGTTGTATCCATATCCGCCGCCGAAGGCGCTCCGACTCTGGCCGAACAAGACCGCGCGACCGAGGCCAAACGCCTGGATCGCGCCCGCGAACACCCCCTGATGCAAGCGGTCTTCGCGGCCTTCCCGGGCGCAAAACTGGTCGCTTTGCGCCAAACAGAGGTTGCGCAAACCGCAGCAAACGGCGATGATGACCCCACAGAATCGGAAATTTCTGCCACCGAACTCGACGATTAAACGAAGGGGACGGACAAAGGGGACACAAAATCGGCGGGATTCCCTCTCCCCCTTTTGGGGGGAGAGGGTTAGGGTGAGGGGGGCTTCGGGATTATACCCCAACCGCCCCCCTCACCCCGACCCTCTTCCCCCAAAAGGGGAAAAGGAAGTCCCCCGGCTTGGAGCCGCTAATCAAGTCACTTATTACCTCACGCCAACCCAACCCCAACGAGGCAAAAATGAACATAGGTCAAATGATGCGCCAGATGCAGGACATGCAAGCCAAGATGGAGGACATGCAAAACCGCCTCGGCGACGTCGAAGTCATCGGCCAGTCGGGCGGCGGCATGGTCGTCGTGACAATGAACGGCAAAGCCGAAATGCGCAAAATCGTCATCGATCCCAAGCTGATCAATGCCGAAGAAAAAGAAATGCTGGAAGACCTGATCGTTGCGGCCGTAAACGACGCCAAAGCCAAAGCCGAAAAGCAAGTCGCCGAAGAAACCGAAAAAATGATGGGCGGCCTAAAACTACCCCCGGGCGTTAAGTTGCCGTTTTAAGCCCAAGAGGAACAGATGCGCATAGGCGTTGCCGGAAGCATGCATTTCACCGAGCGAATGCTAGAGGCGCGGGATGCCCTTGTTGAGCAAGGGCATCAAGCTTTTGTGACATCGCTTGCGTCAGCGTTCATTGGCTGTAATGACGAGGAAAAAGAACGCATCAAGATTGATCAAAAGAACAATCGGGACGCCATTCGCGAATTCTGGAATTTAATGCAAGGCGCGGATGCTCTTTTGGTGATGAATCTGGAACGTCACGGCATCGCGAATTATATTGGTGGGAATGCCCTGATGGAGATGGGGTTTGCGCATGTCCTGAACCAAAAAATTTATCTTTTTAACCCAATCCCTGACATCAAGTTCTATAAATCCGAAATCGAAGCCATGAAGCCCATCGTTATTTGTGGCGATTACAGCAAAATCCCACCCCCGCTTCGCTGCACAATTTCCTAGCCACAGGGAATTTTTTAAGAGTGAGAGGAATAGGTGCCCGAGTCGCTCGTTTTGTTTCTCTAGCCCCCTTCCCAAAAAAATCCAAAAACCTCAAAAAAACATCTGTCGGCGATCAATACAAATGTCCGATTAGTTGCTCAATGAATTGTCCGAATCCTTCTACGCCTTAATCATCAAGAAATCACTACCTGTTGTTGTGGTTGTGGCGGCGGCGGTTGTTTATCGTGGGGGTAAGTGTGGA
>JARLJD010000150.1 GCA_031291395.1 Alphaproteobacteria bacterium
GGCCTGGTCGCGGGCTTTGTCACGACTTGACCGAGCATTAAGTCCAGCCGATAGCCGACGTAGCGGCATGGCCCGGTTTTGACCCCAAGCAGCCGGTCGCAGAATGTGCCCAGTCCGCCGTTTATTGGATCAAAGCTGCCGTTCGCGCCTTTTACCTGGATCCGTATTCGGTCTTATCTGCCCGTGGGTTCCATATTGGGTTAGGAGTTCCAGGGGACATATAAGCCGAAAAAGTAAAAGGTCCGCTGCTGAGGTGGGTAATTTTAAGAACGGCGCGAATTTTCCGTTTTTGATGCCGGCGGCTCGAGATTGTCCACCGCGCGGCGCAGGAGTGCGACAAACGTCGCGCATTCGTCTTCACTGAAGCCCGCCGCCGTGGCCTGCTCGACGACAGCCGCGGCCATCGCCATTGGCGCCACGACGTGCGGAACATTGTTCTGGCTCATCTGATCGCCCCGGCCGCTCGTTTATCAGGCGGCGTTTATGAGCGTTGTAATGAGGCAGGAAGTTTGACTATCGACGGCTTAAATATGCAAAGCATCTCTGCACCAACAGGCGCATGAAACGGGATTTCGGAGAGCAGGAAATTATCCCGAAAATTCGTAGAATTTAAAGCAAATATCCAGGGATTTTTTGAAGTTTACTTCCCGCATTTATTACGACTAGATAGTGTCAGATCCTGGCAGGCATGAAAGGCGCTTCATCATCGTTTTTCCCCTTCTGAGGCCCCGCTTGCTGCGATCTCTTTTTCAGTACTTCCAAAAAACTTATGCGTCGCCGATGCTCATTGAGGGATTGGCGACGCTTTTTGTGCAAAAGGATCGAGACAAAAACCGGGGGCTAAATGCGAATCCGATTTTCAACGCCTGTTCTTGCGGCTCTAGCCATTTTGGCTTCGACCGCCGTTCACGCCGAAACGAAGCCAATCAAAATCTGGAATCTGACGGCGGCGACCATCCTCGAACTCAAGCTGGCGCCCAGCGGAACGACGAAGTTCGGACGCAATCTGACCAAAGAAGACAAGGATGGCGAAATTGACGTCGACGAGCGCCTCAACCTCCTCAATACTCCGCCGGGCGTTTACGATGCGCAAATCGTCTTGAAGGGAGGCCGTCATTGTCACGTCAGCGCGCTGAAACTCGAGAGCGGCGGCATTGTTTCGATCGAAGAGCAAGACCTTCAGGCTTGTGCCCCATAGACGGCGATTGATTGCCGGAGCGAAAAAGCGCCCCGCGTAGGGCGCGCTCTTTGCGCGATTTCACATTGCAGAAAAGCGCCGCCTTGCCCAGATCGGCTTATTTCAGCAATTTCAGCAGCGCCTCGCCGGCCTTGCTGTGCAGCTCCTTGGCATCAACCGTGCCGTCCGCGTTGACGTCCGCGGCTTTGAAGCGCTCCGCAACCAGACCAAGATATTCATCCTTCGTCAGGG
This sequence comes from Alphaproteobacteria bacterium, assembly GCA_031291395.1. GTDB lineage: Bacteria > Pseudomonadota > Alphaproteobacteria > UBA9219 > UBA9219 > CAIXLI01. Next base: position 1,430 of record JARLJD010000150.1, read on the forward strand.
TTGAATCCTTGTCCGGGTCGGCGGCCGACAAAGCCTTTTTACCGATCCGGGCGCGCAATTCACGGGCGTCCAAAGTGCCCTCATGGTCCTTGTCCAGCTTGTCGAACAAGGTCCCCGCCGCAGCCTGAGCCTCTTGCAAATCAATTGTGCCATCCGTGTCGGGATCGAGCGTTTTCGACAAAGGAGCGGCAAAGGCTGTCGTTGCGGCGAAAGCCGCCCAGCCGACAAAGGCGAAAATAGCGGGGCGATAGGCTGACATGAGAACCTCCAGTTTTCTTAGTGTCCGTCCGAAAAGAAGTTGAATCACATGAGTCGGATGTGATTCATGGAAAGCAGCCTGATTCGGGAGGGGCTGCCGATGTGGACGAGCGAGAACCGCGCGCAATACGACCGCTCAAAGTTGCGTTATCCCAGCGATCTCACTGACGCCGAATGGGAGCATATCGCGCCCTTGATTCCGCCCGCAAAACGTAAGCGGTACGGCTGATCCACATTCCATGTCTTTTTGCAGGCGATAATATTCGACGCGGGGCCACATGCGTCGGGGATGTCGGTATGGAAGATGACGGTCATAATGATGATCACAATGACGCTTCAAGCTATCGGCGGATTGAGTTGATCACCGGAACGACGCGCCACCGCCGGCGCAGCGACGATGAGCGCGAGCGGATTGTCGCGGAAAGCTTCCGACCAGGAGCCAATATCGCAGCGGTGGCTCGGCGCCACGGCGTCAATGTCGGATTGCTACATTATTGGCGCAAGCGCGCGAAGTCCTCTTCATCCGCGGTTTCTGACGCACCTGCGCCAGCGTTTGTACGCGTGGCGATTTCTGACGCGGTTCAGGGAGCGCCGCCCCGAAGCGCATTTCCGCGCATGATCGAGATCGAGACCCAGGGCGCCATCGTGCGCGTGCCGGATGGGACCGACCCAGAGACGCTGGCTTTGGTCCTCTTTGCGCTGCGCCGCGCCCCGTGATCGCTCCTCGCGGCGACTTGAAGATTTTGATAGCCTCACGGCCGATCGACTTTCGAAAGGGCGTGCACGGCCTGGTCGCGTTGGTCGCAGAGGTGTTGAAGGCGAATCCCTACTGCGGCGACGTTTTCGTGTTCCGATCAAAACGCGCGGATCGTTTGAAGATTTTGATTTTCGATGGGACCGGCCTCGTCTTGACGACGAAATGGCTCGAAGAAGGAGCATTCACCTTTCCGCCGATTCAAGACGGCGCGATCCTTTTGACGACCGAGCAATTGGCCGTTTTGATGGCCGGTTTGGATTGGTCGCGGGTTGTGCCCAAACCCGTGAAGATGCCGACGAAAGTATGCTGAGTCGCCTGTTTTTGCTCGCGATTACGAGGGGTTTGCGTTAATCTTGGTCTATGGCGCTTCGTCTTGAAAATCTCCCGCGCGACCCTGATCGTCTGATCGAAATGGTGCTCGCCTGCGAGGGAGAAATCGAGGCCCTCAAAGCAACGGTTATGACGTTGAAGACGATGATCTTTGGAGTAAAGTCGGAAAGAAGCGCCGTCATCGTCGCCGAACAAATGTCGTTGGGATTGGACAGCGGCGAGACGCTTGCAGCCAAGCCTCCACCAGCCAATGACGACAGCGCCGCCCAGCCAGCCCGGACGCAAAAAGTTCGCCGCAAAGCGCAACGCAATATCGGCGCGTTGCCCGAGCATTTGCCCCGCGTCGAGCAAATTGTCGAACCAGAGACGAAGGTCTGTCTCTGTTGCGCCGGCCGTCTCCATCGCATCGGCGAGACGGTGAGCGAAGCCCTGGACCGGGCGCCGGCGGTGCTGCGCGTGTTGCGCACGATCCGACCGAAATACGCCTGCCGGGCCTGCGAGGGGGCGGTCGTTCAAGCCAAAGCGCCGCCGCGTCTGATCGAAAGCGGGATGGCGTCGACCGCGCTGGTGGCCTGGATCGCGGCGGCTAAATACGCCTGGGGTTCGACCCTTTACCGCCAGGCGTTGATTTTAGCCGGCCAAGGCGTTTCCGTCGATCGACAGACGCTGGCGCGTTGGATGAAACAAGCGGCCTGGATGGCGAAGGGCCTTTATCAGGTCCAACTCGCCGCCATGCACGCGCATACGCGATTGTTTTGCGACGAAACGCCCGTGCGCGTTCTAGACCCTGGACGAGGTCGAACGAAGATCTGCCAGTTTTGGGCGCACGCCACGGATGATCGATCTTGGAAAGGGCCTGCGCCGCCGGCCGTCGCCTATGTCTTTGCGGGCGGCAGGGGCAAGAAGGAGATTGTCGGACAACTGGCTGGCTTCGAGGGCGTGCTGCAAGTCGATGGGTATGCCGCCTATACGGCGCTGGCGGGCGACAAAAAGCGCGCCGGTCAGATCCGCCTGGCGTTTTGCCTCGTTCATGCGCGCAGGAACTTCGTGAAAGTCCACAAGACGACGAACTCGCCGTTCGCCAAGGAGGTGATCGAGCGCATCGGCGCCGTCTATGCGATCGAAAAGCGGATCCGTGGCTTGGACGCCGAGCAACGCCGCGCCGTGCGGCAAGCCGAGACGAAACCGCTGATGGAAACTTTGAAGGCGCGGCTTGAAGAAACGAAGGATGGGATATCGCTGCGGTCGACTCTGGTCAAAGCGATCGACTACGCGCTCGAACGCTGGGCCGGATTGACCTTGTTTTTGGAAGACGGACGGCTGGAGCCGGATACCAACGTCGTTGAACGTTCGATCAGGCCAATCTCCATTGGAAAGAAAAATAGCCTGTTCTGCGGTGACGAGGGCGGCGGCGAGACCTGGGCGATTTTGGCTTCGCTTCTCAACACAGCCAAGATGAACGGTCTCGATCCCGAAATCTATTTGACCGATGTTTTGGAGCGGATGGTCTCCGGCCGCACGACGAACGACCGGTTGCATGAATTGTTGGCGTGGAATTGGAAGGCCGATCGCTTGGCGCAGCCCGCAAAGTCGGCGGCATGATGCAAGCGCCATCGCTCACCTATCAGGAGCTTGATCTCATCCTGCGCGGCGCGGGAGATGACGATCTTGTCGGCATCAGCGCAGTCGACGGACTGATCGCCGCTGTCGTCGCAGGCCCCGCCTTTATCGAGCGAGATGAATGGCTGCGACCGATTATCGGCGACCGCGGGATCGCTGCTGCGGCTTCGGGCGGTCAGACCAAGCTTTTCGTGCAATCAATTATGCGCCGCCATGATGACGTCGCCGATGTTTTGGCGCATCGGCCGAAATCCTATCTGCCGATCTTCATGCATGACGAGGGAAGTATCATCGCGGAGGATTGGACCGTCGGTTTTATGCTGGGCGTGGGGATGCGCGCCAAAGTTTGGGAGAAGATCATGCTCTCCCCATTCCGATTGAAGCTGGCGCCAATCTTTTCGGTGCACACCGTTGGTCGACGAATGATGCCCGACATTCCCGATGCCGAACTCGACCAGATCAAAGCGACAGCTCCCGTTGCCATCGCCACGGTCGTGGCGGAATTATACCAGCACTGCGCCGACCGTCGCTCATCGAGCCGACGCCTTGCGAAATCGCGCTCGCTTCTTCGCCGTTGACCGTTGACGGCCAACGGAACAGCCTGTGGCATAGCCGTACCGCTTACCGCAAAACGCGGCGGGCGCAAGCGCAGCGTCGATGTGCGTGAAGTCGTCAACGGCTTGATGTATGTGCTGAGCACCGGCTGCCAATGGCGCTTCGTGCCGAAGGACTTGCCGCCGCGCAGCACGCTGTTCGATTATTTCGATCTGTGGACGTGGAACGGCACGCTCGATCGCATCCATCACACGCTTTATGTGAAGTGCCGCGAGGCGATGGGGCGCGAAGCCAGCCCGACAGCCTGCGTCATCGACAGCCAGAGCGTCAAAAGCGCCGAAAAGGGGGGCGTTGCGTCGATCCGAACGGCTACGACGCGGGGAAAAAGATCAAGGGCAAGAAGCGCCATATCCTTGTCGATACGGTAGGCCTTTTGCTGCATGCAATTGTGCATCCCGCCGATATTCAGGATCGCGACGGCGGCAAGCTGGTGCTGGCGACACTGTTCGGACTGCACCCTTTTTTGCGCAAGCTCTTCGCCGACGGCGGCTATCAGGGACCGAAATTCCGCGCGGCGCAGAAGAAGATTTTGCCGCTTCTGGTCACCGAGATCGTCAA
>JARLJD010000151.1 GCA_031291395.1 Alphaproteobacteria bacterium
AGGTCTGTCTGACCTCAAAGGTTGACGACGAATTCGCCTGCATTGCGCGAGGATCAACCTTGGCTTTATGCGGCTGGGCTGCGGCGAGGCTTGACCCGACGGCGATCAGGCAAAACGCGCCGAGCGCGGCGACCTTCGCAGCGGAACGAGCGGCATTCAACGAAGCGTGAGCGTAAGAGCGAGACATCTGGAACTCCATCTGCTTGCGGGCCGTGCCCTATGCATCGTCCCTTGCTCGGAGTTACGAAGCGCCTCACATTAAGTTACACGCTAACGATCGCAATTTTTTTCTGTCAATTCTTTGTGTTGCTGTAACAAATTGCTATTCGCGCGCAGACGCCGCGTTCACGGTGCCCAACTCGACGAGCGGCGAACTCGTCTTAAAAAACGTCACCGACGCGCCCATCATCAGATCAATTCAGCGTCCTCCCGAGGGGCTGAGGAAAACAGAAGCGCCCGCCACGGATGTACTGGCGGGCGTTTTTGTTTCTTTTGCAGCGTTACGGACCGCCGGGCTTCCAGTGAAGGTTATTCTGCGGGATGGGACGACGCAGCTTTCGCAAACGATATAGTTACGCTCATGCCGTTTCCTGGCGACGATGTCACTGCGACTTTTGCTGAAGCGTTTTCCCTCAGCGACTGGACAATGATCGCGCCGAGCTTTCCGGGCTTCGGCCAGACCGAGCCATCGGACAAACCAATGCCATCGTCGGCTACCAAAATGTGGCAGCCGTAATCGTCGATCAAGCTGTGAAGTTTGATGACGCCTCCTTCACCGCCTGCGAAGGCGTGTTTGAGCGAGTTAGTCAGCATCTCGTTCACGACAAGCCCGGCTGGCATGGCCACGTCTACCGACACGGACCAAGTATCGAGTTTCATGTCGAGACGAACGCCTTCGACCGCGTGCGCCTGCATGACCGCGGTCGCGATCTGCCCGAGATAGGCGCCAAGGTCGACGTTGTCGTTGGAATTCTCTCGCGTGAGCGCATCATATAAAACGGCGAGCGCGTTGATCCGACCGGCGAGCCTGTCGAAGCGTTCTCCGGTTGCGTCGTCCGGCACATTGCGCGCCTCGGACCGGATCAAGGCCGTAATCAAT
>JARLJD010000152.1 GCA_031291395.1 Alphaproteobacteria bacterium
GGCGGCGCAGGCCGCATCATCAGGAAAAAGTCGCTGAAACTCGGGCAGCGACTTCGGAAAAGTAAGATCAGGGCGTTGCAGAATATCCATCCCCACACCCTACATCTAGGGGCTGTGGGTTGCAACCGGATAGGCACGCATTATAGATAGATTGAGACTAGGGGGGTATTATGGATGAGGCGCAGATAGCTTTCTTGAAAAGGCACGTTTTGCCTCATGATCTATTACGTGGCCCTTTAGTTATGGGGAAGCTCAAAACGGCGGACCAAATGTATATGCCGGGCAACTTTACGGATCCGATGTTTGAGAAGGCAGTAAAATATTTGATGAAGTTGGCAAGAGAGAACGATTTTTCTGGTAGCGTCGCTGAACTTGATAAAAAAGGTCCAAACGCGCTGCATGAACGAGCCGTGGGCATTCTCAAGGACTACGCTGGGGAATTTGGACGGCTCTCAAAGACACATAGCGTGAATTACGCAAGCATTAGACCGAATGTTTCCCCAAAGAAAGAAACACGAACAGGCGTTTTGGGCAACAAAGCGCACCCCAATAACCTTACGACAGCAGGGCTTGGCTTGTAATTTCAATCGCTACTGCCAGATAAGGGCGGAGAAGATAGGCGTGTCATTGAATGACGAGAAAAAATGCAATAAATATCCCTTCTTCCAATGCCTACAGCGGCGCTATCATCCCGGCAACAGTCCGCCATTGGTTCGGGCATGCCTTCGCGGCATATGAACGATCTTGATCGGAACTGTCCGGATTATATGAGAAACAGCGTGACCGAAAATGCCCCGCCCCACTGAACCCGAAATTCTTTCAGCCCTTCGCTCAGTTCTGTGGCGTGGCAAAGATATTGTCGCGCAAGGAATGGTCGCGGGCGTTACTTTTTCGCCGGAAGAGCAGGGGATAAAAGTCAATCTGATTTTGCAGATCGAGCCGCAGAAGAACGTTGATCTCGATGAGTTGGAACAGCGCGTGAAAGAAGCGGCGCTAACCGTCTCCGGTATTTCCTCCGTCGCCGTTATCTTCACCTCGCATCAAGAATCAAAGCAAAAACACGCGCACGTTCCGCAAAAAATCGCTTTGCCTGATGTGAAATATATTGTCGCAGTGGCGTCGGGCAAGGGGGGCGTGGGGAAATCGACGACTGCGGTTAATCTGGCGGCGGCTTTGGCGCAAAAACAACTCAAAACCGGTCTTCTGGACGCCGATGTTTACGGCCCTTCGATCCCGCGCATGCTGGGGCTGGCGGGCAAGCCGCAAACAAGCGAGGGCAAAGCCCCTCTCCCCCCTCTTGGGGGGAGAGGGGTTGGGGTGAGGGGGGGATCGGGGGGCATACCCTCAACCGGCGCCCCCCCCCCCCCCCCCCCCCCCCCCCCCGGGGGGGGGGGGGGGGGGGCCCCCCCGGGGCCCCGCCCCCCCCCCAAAAACATATAAAATAAAAACTGCCCAAAAGGCTGGCCCAGTTTTTTGTTGGTGTGTTGGGGGGAATGGTCTCCTAGTTGAAC
>JARLJD010000019.1 GCA_031291395.1 Alphaproteobacteria bacterium
ATACCGTCGCCGTCATGTCTTTCCGTACCTCAAGCCCTACTTGCCACATAGCCCCCTCCCTTCGGTGAAAGCTTATGTGAATCATACTTTTAAACGTTTGTGAATCCCTCGTGAGTCACTTCATTCGGGGATTGGTATTAGAAGCAGTGGTGAAGCGAAAGCGGGGGGATTCCCTCTCCCCCCTCTCGGGGGGAGAGGGGGAGGGTGAGGGGGGACTCGGAGATTATATCCCAACCGCCCCCCTCACCCCAACCCTCTCCCCCGAGAGGGGGAGAGGGAGTCGCCCTATGACCCAGCAATGACGATCAATGCCCCGCCATCCACCCCACCAGCGGTTTCCAGACCTGATGCACCGCTTTGGGGCTGGACATGATGCCGATGTGGCCCATCATTGGTTCATGGCGCATCGCGCGGGGCAAGGCTTGCGCCAGCGGCATGGCGGATTGCGGCGGCACGATGCGGTCGCGGCCCGGCACCACCACATAAGCGGGAAGGTCGATCTGGCTGGGGTCGATAATTTTGCCCCCGACGCGCCATTCGTTTTTTGCCGTGACATTGCGCGCGAACCAATCGCCAAAGCTTTCGCGCGCCGCCGGAATCGTCAGAGGCACGCCGTCGTTAAGCCAATCCTCCGTCAGCACAAACCGCGCCGCTTCGGGGCCGGTTTGATCGTAAGCGGCGAAGGTCGAGAATTTGCGGAAAGCATGCAGCGGCTGGAACGCGGTAAAGACGCTTTGCACGACTTCGACCGGCAGGAAATCGTTGCCCTGCAGCCAGACTTGCAGCATATGCTCCAGCTTCGCGCCTTCTTGCCCCATCGCGTCGTAACCGGCATGGAAATCCCACGGCGTCGCCAGTAAAATCAAGCTGCGCACAGACTCCGGCGCCAAAGCCGCCAGCGCCAAGGCCAGATTCCCGCCCATGCAATAACCGACGACATGCGCGGGCTGCGCCGCCGAGGCGATGTGCAGCGCGGGAATCAGTCGCTGCGTCACATAATCGCCGAGCGAAAAATGTTTCTCGTCCTCCCGCGGCGTATCCCAATCGACGACCAAAGGCCGGAATCCCGCCGCCGCCAGATAACGAATAAAAGAATGCTCCGGCTCTAGGTCGAGAATCGAAAAGCGGTTGATCAGCGACGGCACGATCAGAACCGGAACCGCTTGCGCCGCATCGGGCGCGTAATCGCGCAACGACGTCGTGCCCGAACGCCAGATCACGGGGGTCGCCTCCGCGCCGCGCCGCACGGGATGATTGCGGTAAAGCGTCACGCCGTTCATAAACGCGCGCGCGCGCAGCGCCATTTCGCGAGTCAGGTAAGGCGAGAGGCCGGGATGTTCCGCGCTAATAGTGCGGAGGCGCGCCAGTGGGGCGAGATTCAAGCTGGGCGACGCGTTTTTCAAGCTCGGCCAAGCGGAGGGCAAGCTGAGCAACGCGGAGAGGGTCGTTGCCATGTGCAGCGTCGCCCGATGCCGTTGCAGCGGCCGCACCGACGCTTGGATCAGGCTTGGCTGAACTTGCGGCATCGGCAGGGGATTCGCCGGAAGAGGGTTCGGCTTTCGCATTGCTGTTTCCATAGCTACCTCCCTGCTGCATCATCGCGGCCCAATCGGCGAACAGGCGGCGCTGCGGCTCCAGAAAACGCGTCAATTCCTCGCGCGCCTTTGGATCGCTGGCAAGAGTGGATAAATGCTCTTGCCACATATCGCAGGCCTCAATCGCCAGAGCGTTAATATCCGATAAATCAGGTTGCTTTGTCGTCATAAGGCTATTGAAGCACAAAGACGAAGGGAAGTGAAGGGGGAGCAACGGCTTGTCAACGCAAAGTTAAAATGTCACCTAATCCCGCAACGTGAGAATGTCACTTTTTTGCCCTGAGGTTGGGTGGCTGTGGGTAAGGGCGGGCGACGCGCACCCCCAGATCGTGCGCTAGCGGCGCCCGCCCTTATCCACAG
>JARLJD010000153.1 GCA_031291395.1 Alphaproteobacteria bacterium
ATCCTCAAGCCCTCCTGAATTGCCCGTTCGATTTTCATCTCAGCCCCCATGTACAAAACGGGAACTATCGGACATTTCATTGGCTATCTAATCGGACAATTCGTTGAACGCCGACAAAATTCAAAAAAACACTTGCATTTTTCCCAAACTTAATATATGATACCTCCCATCATCACCCTGATGAGAAGCATAAAGGGGAGGTGACTGGTAGTGGTAGCTGTCCTAAGAGATCCCGGGGTCTCGAGTGAAGGGTCGATCTACCAGGGCGTTGTACATCCCAGCGTTTGCGCGCAGGGATCCCATGGGGGCGTCAATTTTGGAAGTAATGCCGCTAACGAAGAACAAGGAGTTTTGAATGTAGGAGAAAAAATGGAAAAAATTGAGCACAATCAAATAGATCACGGTCTATTCCGCCTGTCCCTTGATCCGGCTGGCGAGCGAGGCGCGCAAAAACAAATCGATGTCGCCGTCCAGAACGGCTTGCGACTGGCTGGTTTCGACTCCGGTTCTTGCGTCCTTGACCATTTGATAGGGCTGTAAAACATAAGAACGGATTTGATGCCCCCAGCCGATCTCGCTTTTCTGCGCTTCGATGTCGGCGATCGCGGCCTCTTTTTTCTTCAGCTCCAGCTCGTACAATTTCGCGCGCAGCATCTCCATCGCCGTGGCGCGGTTCTTGTGCTGCGAACGCTCTTGCTGGCAGGCGACGACGATACCCGTCGGCATGTGGGTAAAGCGAACGGCGCTTTCGGTCTTATTGACGTGCTGCCCGCCCGCGCCGGACGACCGGAACGTGTCGATTTTCAAGTCCTTCTCCAGAATTTCGATCGGCACATCGTCATCGACCACCGGCGTTATAGACGCGCTGGCGAAACTGGTATGGCGGCGGGCGTTGGCGTCATACGGACTGATGCGCACCAAACGATGCACGCCGGATTCCGTTTTCAGCCAGCCATAGGCGTTCGCCCCCGAAATCTGAATGGTCGCGGATTTAATGCCCGCCTCCTCGCCCGCGTTTTCGTCGAGCCACGCGACTTTATAATCGTGCTGCTCGGCCCAGCGGATATACATGCGCAAAAGCATTTGCGCCCAATCCTGAGCCTCGGTCCCGCCCGCGCCGGAATTAACTTCGAGATAACAATCGTTGGCGTCGGCCTCGCCCGACAGCAAGCTTTCCAATTCGCGCCGCGCCGCAAGATCGCGCAAGGCGAAGATCGCGTTTTCGGCGTCGAGAACCATCGGCGCGTCGCCTTCGGCCTCGGCCATTTTCAGCATTTCGATGTTGTCGGAAAGACCGTTCGTTATCTCGCGGTAACCGGAAAGCGCCTGATCGAGCTGCGTGCGTTCACGCATGATCTTTTGCGCTTTGGCCGCGTCGTTCCACAAATCGGGATTTTCGGCAAAAGCGTTCAGTTCATCCAGACGACGGGTTGCATTGTCGTAGTCAAAGATGCCTCCTCAGCAGCGAGAGCGATTTCTCGATGGCCGCTATGGCTGTTTGGATTTCCGCGCGCATGTTTTTTCTTTGTAATGATAAGGGGTGTTAAAGTCTGCTCGTTTGCACTGACGCGAAGGACTGCAAATTTTTTACCTTTATCTCTGCGCGACGACGACAAAGTTTATCTGCTATTGCCTGTTCAACCGCAAGAGCTTCGGGAGACAAAAGCGACTGAACTTCATATGCCGCCAAGGCATATTGTCCTCTAACATCAGGCGATAGGTAATCACCATCCAAGTCAATAATGATTCTACTATATGTAAGGCTATATCCTTCGCATTGCCCGCCCTTAAACTCTAAAGGCGCTTGAAACTCAAAATTCGCCACTACTTGATCGCCACGTTTAGTCGATGCTAGATAAGTTACCCCACCTTTTTCAGACACAATCATTCTCCTTGTTACTTAGTCATAGGTTTCTGAATATATCAAAAAAGGCTTTGCAGCAATATTTTTCTGTCCCCTCAATAGCCGCTGTGACGGCTTAGACTCGGCATACACTACAAACCAAGCGTTATTGGCGGCATTCATCGACATGAAGCGCCTTCGCGGCGCGGCGCGTATTCTCTCCGCCGGTAAATGTTGGCTGCGTCTGGGTCAACGCCGGAGCCGCGCGGCGGGATTCAGCAAGGATCTTGGGCCAAACAGGTTCGATGATTTCGCGTGCGAACGCGCGCGAAACTTCGAATTCCACAGGGTTTCCGTTGCTCAATAAAGGTCTGGGCTCTTTCCCTTTTAGGCGGCTGAAACAAAGTTGCATTTTCATCGGAATGTATAATTCCCGCGCCGCGCCGTCCAGCCCCACGACAGGAAGACGCTGTTCTCCGACACCTTTGTATTCGACGCGGCACCTGCGCCGCCCCAATTCCCGCCATCGCGACCCAATCAGCAAGGGGCAGAGATAGACGAGAATGAAAGGATGGTCGGCCAATCCGATCAAAGACGTCAGTCTCCTCTGCATACCGGCCAAGTCTTCCCTGTCCTCAAACGATATCTGCGGGTCGCCCGTCAGCCTGTGCATAAAATATCTCTGCCCCTCGGCAATCGCTTCGCGCATAAGCGGCTTGTTCAAAGCGGCAAGATTGCGTTCTTTTTCCAACGCATCGAATCCGTTTCTTTCGCGAACGTGCTGATAGCGCGGATTGTTTGCAAAATAGAGCGGGCAGTATTTTCCCGCATTGTTTTCATAATGGCTGAATCCGGGAACTTTCTGTTTTATCCCGCGTTTAACGATTTCCAAATTGACGAGGCGAAAGCCCTTCGCGCCTTTTTCATCGTTGAGAAAAACGGGTTCCGCGCATTCCACACAAAACGGTTTTATATCCTGTTCCGGATAAGCCTCTCTCGCCCAGACAAAACTGGAAGCGTCAACCTTAATGGGCTCGCCATCAATATATATACGCGCGCATTTCATGAAGATTTTTATGTTCGCAAAATATATGGTCTATTAATCTGCTCCATATCATAAAAAAAACCGCTTTAATACTTTTATGATTCTAGCCTGTCGGGATTGGGGTCAAGTCAGGGGGCTAGAAAAATAAAAGGCGCATCAATCCCGATGATAAGGATGCCCCGCGATGATCTGCCGGGCGCGGTAGATTTGTTCCAGCAGCATCACGCGTGCTAAACGGTGCGGCCATGTCAAACGGCCAAAGCCGAGGGTGAAATTCGCGCGCCCGCGCACGTCGTCAGTGACGCCGTCCGCGCCGCCGATGAGGAAAACAAGATCGCTTAGCCCCTGATCCTGCCACGCGGCTATTTTGGCGGCGAAATCGCGGCTGGACATATCGCGCCCGCGCTCGTCCAGCAAAACGACAAAGCTTTTCGCGGGGAGCGCTTTCAAAAGCAGCTGCGCCTCGGCCTTTTGCGTTTCGGCTGGCGGCAAGGATTTCGCGGCGGCGAATTCATGCACCTCGACCGAAGCGCCGAGGCGTTTAAGATATTCCGCCCCCCACGCCGCCTCCACGCCGCGCGCCTTGCCGATTGCGAGGATGGAGATTTTCATGACGGAACTAGATGTGATGTCTGATGCTTTAGCGTAAATTTCTGTGTATGAAGTTTTTTTCTAACGCCGCGATTTTTCCACATGCGTCCGTCCCAGCTTGTTTTCAGCGTTCTTTCGCCTGATTTTCCATACATTATTTCTCCGTTTCTATCCACAACCACGTTATCAATTACCGCAGTGTGGCTTACGGTAATGCCGTTCTTACTAAATTCCGTTACCAGACAAAAATTTCCGTTTGGGCATAAGGATCCAATAAAGCAAATATACGCGCCGTCCTTCATAGTATGCATATAGTCCAAACGCCTTTCGCCTTGGTCCGTTGTGACAAGACGCCGTGAAATATTCCCATTTGGATATGTCGCTTCTTCATACTCGACTTTTTGGTACCCCCCTGCGAAAGGAATAAGTTTCGTGGGGCGGAGCATCACAACAGGTTTTTCTGTTTCCGGCCGATTGTCCGGGATCTCTTCCAGACTGCCGTCAGCATTTCGCGTAAACATTTTCATTGAAAACCTCCTGCAACGGTTTCAATGAAGCCAGAATAACAGACAATGCGTGCTTACATCACTAAAATATGGTTAACGCGAATTATCCTCGCCCCTTGCCCTTCCACATCGCGTCCAAATCATAATACCGGCGCACTTCGGGGCGAAACAGATGGATAATGACGTCGCCTGCGTCGATCAAAACCCAGTTCGCATCGCCTTGTCCCTCAACGCGGATGTGGCGCACGCCGAGTTTGAAGAAAGCCTCGCGCAAATGGTCGGCGATTGCGACGATCTGGCGCCCTGCCCTGCCCGAGGCGATGATCAGATAATCCGCGATACTGCTGCGCCCCGCCAGCGGCACCGTGACGATTTCCTCGGCTTGGCGTTCATCAAGAACTTTCAACGCCGCGGCGAGCAGTTGTTCGGGAATGCCTTGCAGTTTGGGCGCGGTTTTTTTCGCCGGCGCTTTTTTCGCAACCGGCTTTTTGGCTGCAACGCTTTTTTTGGCGGCGGGTTTCTTAACGCTGCGATTTGATGCTGTGTTTCCTGTGCTGCGGGGATGACTCCCAACCGCCCCCCTCACCCCAATCCCTCTCCCCCCAAGAGGGGGGCGAGGGGCTTTAGCTTTCGTCGCCGTCTTCTTTTTCAGATTTGCCACGCGGAGTTATCCTTCCTGATTCTGGTTGCCGATGTATAGTTTAACTTATTGTCCAGAACAATCCATGCAGGCAAGCTTTTCTGCGGCAGCCTCGCGATTTTTCTGCCTTGGGACGCGGGATGCCATGCGCGGGCGAAGCGGATCGCCGCTTGCCCAAGCCCGAGTCCGGCAGGAAAGGCAGGGCGGCGGAACACTGCAACCGGCACAAGGCGAAAGATGTCCCGCCACGCTTTCCAACGCGGAATTTGCCGCAGATTATCCGCCCCCATCAGCCAAACAAAGCGCGTACGCGGAAAACGGCGCTTAAGCTCTCGTAACGTGTCGACGGTAAAGCGCGTGCCGAGTTCGTTTTCAATTACGGTTACGGTTAATTTCGGATGCAAGGCCCAGCGGGCGGCGCATTCCCTGCGCCGCTCAAGCCCCGCCATACTCGCGGGCGTTTTCAAGGGATTTTGCGGGCTGACCAGCCACCAGATTTGATCGAGGCCGAGATGCTTTAACGCATAAAGGCTCATCGCCAGATGCCCCTCATGCGCAGGATTAAACGACCCGCCTAAAAGCCCGATTGTGAGGCCGGAGTAAGCCGCGCCGCAATGGAGATGCGGTTCGATCATTTCCTCAGACCTTTCGCCAGCGGATGATGCTCGACAACCGTTTGCGCCAAGCGGTCGCCTGCGACATGGGTATAGATCTGGGTTGTCGCAATATCGGCGTGGCCTAGCATGCTTTGCACGCTGCGCAAATCCGCGCCGTGTTCGATCAAATGCGTCGCAAAGGCGTGGCGCACGACATGCGGGCTTAATCGCTTGGGGTCAAGCCTTGCGGCCAGCGCCAGTTCCTTCAAAAGCTGGAAAAGCCGTTGCCGCGTGATCGGCGCGTTTATGCGCGTGGGCGAGGGGAACAAATAAGGCGAGGCGTTTTTGCCTAGCATTTGCTTGCGCACCGGCAGCCATTCCTGCACTGCCTTCAAAGCCGGTTCGCCCAGCGGCACGATGCGTTCCCTGCCGCCTTTGCCTTTGACAAGAACCAAAGCGCGGTCGAATTGAATGGAGGAGGTCGGCAGACTGACCAGTTCCGTCACGCGCAAGCCCGCCGCGTAAAGCAATTCCAGCATCACGCGCAAACGCAAACCGTCGGCGTCGGGATAATGCGCGACGGCGTCCAGCAAGCGGGCGACTTCTTCCTCGCTTAGATATTTCGGCAAAACGCGCCCCAGTTTCGGCGCGTCAATCGAGCGCGTCGGATCCTCCGCGCGATGATTTTCCGAACACAGAAAACGAAAGAATTGTCGCAACGCCGATAACCGCCGCGCTTGCGTCCGCGCCGCATGTTTTTTATTCGCACGTAAATAACCCCGCAGATCCTCCTCGTTCGCGTCGACCAGATCGATTTTCTTCCGCGCCAAAAACCCCGCCGCATCAGCCAAATCCCGCGCATAAGCCGCGCGCGTATTGGCAGCCGCGTTACGTTCGGCCAGCATCATGTCGAGGAAGGAGGCGATCAAGTCGCTAAAACGCATAACTGTCATCGCAGGGAAACTTACCCCCCCTTCCCCAACAACGCCACCTCTTGCCGCGCGAACGTTGCAGCTTCGCTTTTGAATCCAGCCAGACGCAAGGCGCGCGTGATACCAACCGCAACCGGCAAAGGAATATCCCCCTCGCCTGCCGCGGCAACGGCCAACAGAACCGTTTCCGCGCGGCGGCCTTGCGCGCTCGCCTCCCGCATGCGTTCGCACAACAAAGGCGAAAAAGCGACGGGTTTCTCATTATGCGTCGTAGTCAGAACTTTGACCCACGCCGTGTCGGGGACATTAAGCCCCGCCGCATCCAGAAAAAGCAAAGTCGCGCCGACATGATCGCGCACTGTAACCGGATCGGCGCTTTTCAACGCTGCGTTCAGCCATTTGTCGAAATCGGCGGCGTAGCTGTCTTTGGCCTCGAGTCCCGCCAGCGCGAATTGCGGCCACAGGTCTAGCAAATCGGTGCTGTCACCGCCGTTTTGCTGCGCCAGCCGCAGCCAGTCCAAAGCCTGATCGCCGCGACCCGCCAGCACATAGATGCGCGCCACAATCGCGGCGTTCGCGGCCAAAGACGGGTCGGCCTTGATGTCGCCCAGCATCAAAGCGGTGACAGACCCCATGCCGTCCAAGAAATCGGGCGAAACCGATTGCACGAATTTCGCCGCCAGCGCTATGCGTTTGCCGGAGTCTTTTTCGCCCTCCGCCGCGCGAAACAGCAAGGCGCGTAAACGCAGGCCGGATTCACCGGAGGTTAAGGGCGAGGCTAAAGCCTCGGGATTGAAATTCGTCGCGCGGTAAACGGCAGCCAGAGCGTCGCTGTCGATCATGCCGCGCGCCGCAGCGCGTTCCGCTAGCGAAAGCTGCGCGATGCCTTGTTGCGCCGGGATTTGCAGTAAAGCAGGCGCCAAAGCGAAATCAGGATGCGCGTAAACCGCGCCGGGCAAAGGCAGTTTCGCGATTTGCAACAAAGCCAGCGTTGCAGGCGTCAGCGGCGTCAACTGGAAAGGCAGCATTTTTCCCGCCCCCAGAATGTTCTTATCGGCGATTCCAATAAATATGTTGTCGCGATTGGCTTGTGTGCGAAAAACATCCAGCGCGACTTGCGCCGCTTTTGTGTCTCCGCCACGCAACTGGCAGGCAATCAAAATTCCCTGCCAATCAACGGTCGCGCGCGCTTTGGCAAATTCGGGAGCCTTGCCGCATAGATCTTTGTCGTTGCCGAGAAGCGCGGCTTCAGCGGCTCTATGGAAATTGACATCGTCGATTAATGCGCCGTCGGCGTTCTTCGCCAAAGCCCATGCCTCGTCTCCTGAACCAAAAGCCGCCAGTTTTTCGATGCGTTCCGATGTCAGTTTCTGCGCGGACGAAGCAGCGCCATCGGGCGGAACAGCTGCCGTCGCAAGCAACCGCCGCGCAAGCGTATTCAGCACCGGCGACGCGGTAGGCGCTATAATCTCTAGTAAATGCTCGGCGGCTGGTCGCGACGTGCCTTTCCACATATCCGCGCCCAATCCGTCCGCCGACGGCAACCCGATAGATTCAGGGCTGACATTCGGCAAAGGCGCGGCGGAAACCGGCGCGGGGATAAGATCGGAAGTTTTGTTCGCAGCGGGGGCTTGCGCAGTCGGCAACACAGATACGGGCGGCGCCGTGGCCAGTCCTGAAAAAGCCGCATCGGACGAATTAGGATTTTTTGCGTCGGCGGGCAAAAAACTCGCGCCGCGCGCGGAATCCGGTGGGGACGAATTCTGGGCGAAAGCTGAAAGCGGAAATCCGGCAGCAAGGAAAACGACTGCCATCATTCCGGCGAAAGCCGCTCCCGCGCTACGACACGTTGCGGCAATGACATCGCATTTAGTGAGGAATCCGCGCATCTGGTATTAAAAGCTCCGTCTTTTGCGTGGACGGCATAATGTGGGCGTTCGACAGCCACAAAGCGCCACCAGCCACCAGTAGTAGCAGAACACCGGCGATAACGGCTATAAAAGATTGTGAATTCACTGTTCGACTCCTGCTATTTCAAGATATACTGCAACCGGTCGTAAGCTACGCCTCGTAGGAGCGGCTTCCAGCCGCGAAAGCTGTTAAACAAAAAAGTCGCGGCTGGAAGCCGCTCCTACGGGAAAGCGCAGTTTATGATCGGGATTCAGTCTGGACAGGAAAAATATGTGACAGGGAATTATGGCATGAACAAGTCGAATCCCGAAGTTTTTTCTTTAACGCGCCCTGTCGCGCTTCTGGGCATGATGGGCGCAGGGAAAAGCAGCGTCGGCCGCGCTTTGGCCGATCTTTTGTCGGTTCCTTATTACGATTCAGACGCGGAAATCGAAGCGGCAGCAAGGTGCAGCGTCGCGCAAATCTTCGGCGATTACGGCGAGGCCGAATTTCGCCGCATGGAACGTCAGGTTATCGCGCGGCTTTTAAACAGCGGCATTTGCGTTTTATCCTTGGGAGGCGGCGCGTTCATCGACACGCAAACGCGCGAACGCATTAAAAACACGGCTCTTTCCGTATGGATTAAAGTCGATCGCGAACTTCTTCTGACCCGCGTCCGGCGTCACGGCGATCGCCCCTTGCTGAAAAACGGCGATCCGGAAGAAAACCTGTCGCGAATCCTGAAAGAACGCGAGCCAGTTTATGCCGAAGCCGATCTGACAATTTTATGCGACGACCGGCCGGTTGGGCAGAATGCGCGGCGGGTCATGGAGGCGATAAAGGAAGCGTTACCCAAAGAGCCGATTATTCCAGTTTGATTTTGGTTTTATCCATATTGGCGCCGTGAAAAACGGCGCCGCGGATATCCGCGTCCGTGAAATTTGCATAGCTAAGATCGGCATTGGAGAAATTAGCGTCGCGCAAATCGGCCTCCGTAAAATCCGAGTATCGAAGATTGGCTCCTGAAAAATCAGACTTCAACACCCGCTTCTCGTCGATAAACAGCGGCTCAAGCCGTGCGTGACGCATTTTCGATCCGACGAGATTTGCCTGAGAAAAATTGCTGCCGCGCAGATCTGTCGAATCGAAAACGCAGCCGCGCAGATTGCCGCCTTTAAGCCGACAGGCCTGCATATTCATGTGCGAGAAATCCTGTTCGTACCACACCGTTCGCTCGGCATGCATCATCGTCAGGTTCGCCTGCTTGATCGGCGGAGCGCCACGCATGTCAAAGCCATCCAGATTCAGCATCTTCCCATCGCGCCCCTTGCTGTCCAGCCACGCCTTATGAGCCGATAACATCTGTTCTAACGGCACGTCCGTTTCAGCTAGAGTTTTTCCTGCGGGTTTATCCGTCAACGTGTCGGTCATATCCACATTCACCAACGTGGAATAATCCATCATCACGCCGGCCAGATTCGCGCCGCGCAAATTGACGTTTGTCAGCGTACAGTTGCTCAGATCCGCGCCTACCAAATTGGCCCCGGCCAGATTCGCGCCGCTTAGATCGCCGCGAACGAAAACGGCTTTGCTTAAATTGGCGTCTTCAAAATTGGAATTAATGGCGACGGCTCCCGATAGTTTGGCCGAAGATAACGTCGCGCCGCGCATATCGACATTTCCGGTGCCGGCTTTCCATTCGGGGTTGTCGCTAGCGAAACTTAATCCTGCCTCAGGGTCATAGCGGGCGAACGCCCCTTCGCGCAAATCGGCGTCAGTCAGATCCGCGTTCGTCATAATCGCGCCGCGCAAACATGTTCCGCGCAAATCGGCGCGAACAAGGCTGGCTCCGTGAAAATTGGCTTCGCGCACATCCGCGCCGAAAAACAGGCAATAATCCAGCGTGCATCTTTCAAAATTAGTTTCCACCAACAGTGCGCCGGTAAAATCGGCATGCGAAAGGTCATGCCCTGCCAGTGTCAGATTAGACAAGTCGCGCTGTGCCAGACTGGCGCGCGAACCCCCGGCGCGCCCCTGCCGAAACAACTCATGCTTGGCTATAATCGCATTCAGTTCGGCTTGGCTGATCTTAGCTTTTTCCTTTGACTTGCGGTCTTTATCGTTTTCCTTGGTCATGGCTAAGAACAGAAAGTCCGGTTGGATTTAGGATGCGTACAGTCTCGGCTCGCCCATCGGGAACCGATGCCTGCAGCTACTATAAGGCAATATTGTTTTCGTATCCTTAATTTTTTACCTTTGCTACAAATATTTTATTTCCGGCCATGGCGCCGCGAACGGATTTGGGCAAGCGCCCACTTCCGGTTGATACAAAACTGATGCTCTACCCCAAAGAAAAAAGCGTGTGAAACCGCGCCAGATCGAACATTTTTTTGACCTGCCCCGTCGCGCCTTGAATGAGCAAACGCTTTTGATTTTTCTCCACGGCATCCAAAGCCAGAAGCAACATGCCAAGCGCCGCTGAATCGACAAACTCAACTTTGTCCATATGAAAAACGATCTGTTCGACATCCTGATCCTCAATCTTTTGTAAAATCCTGCGAAAATCCGGATGATCGTTGAAGGTAAACAGGCCGCTCAACATCACGTCTAATTTGCCTTGCTGCTGTTGTTCGACGATTTCCATGTTTCTTCCCCTAGAACAATTCGACGTCCTGCTGATGATTTTGACCGGCGGCATCCTCCGCCGTCTTTGCGCGAACGATCCCGTGTTGCCGTAAAATCTCTTCATATCTTTTGCGGATATCGCTCATTTTGATAACCGCAAGAATAGACTCGACCGCCGCCTGAATGCCGGAGGATTCCACCGCGCCGTCATCCCGCAGAACCTCGGCCTTGTGACGAATATCGTCGAACATTTTCAGGCATTGCCCGATGATATCGACGGCGTTTTCCGTCACCTGCGTATTGCGATCCTGAAACTGCAGATCGACGATCAGCCCCTGAATCGAATCTGAAATCTCGCGCGAGGTCGCCGCCGAATGGCTCATGACGCTCATCGTCTCGCGGCTTTGCGCGATAAGCCCTTGCAACAAAGCCTCAAGCGTGTCTTTCGCCAGGATGTTCGCGTTCATGTCGGTCGTGGCGACTTCTTTCAGAACATTAAAGCCGTCCAGCACGCTTTTCATAATAATGCCGGTGCGCTCGCGCATATTATCGGAAAGCGCGGCCACTTGGGTCGCCAGCAGCTTGACCTCGTTCGCGACGACGCCGAACCCGCGTCCCATCTCTCCGGCGCGCGAGGCCTCGATCAGCGCGTTAAGCGCCAGCAGATTCGATTGCTTGGTGATCGCCTGAATCTGGCGCGAGAACTTCTCGATTTCACGAAGATGCTTGATCGCGTCTTCCATGCTGTAAACCATCGACAGCGCTTTTTTAGAAACCGACAGCATTTTGACGACCGAGTCGTCCAACGTCGTGCGGAAGATCTGGGTGAACTCTTCAAGCGTCAGCACCTTGTCTTCCATCGGTATCGTGCCGATCGTGGCCAGCAAAGCCTGCACGACATCGCTTTGCGCACTCGAATGTTGCGCCAGTTTCTTAAAGCGTTCGGTTAAAGCCTGACTTGCGTCTTCAACTGTTCGAGCCGCGCTCGGCAGCATTTCCGCTACGGCTTGCAAAGCGCTTCCCCCCGCCCCCGCCAGCGCTAGCGTTTCGTCAATGACGGCTTCCGCCTCCGGCGTCATCTCAGGCCTCGCGGAAATTAGCGGTTTCAGCGCCACAAGCGAAGGGGTCATAATGCGTTCTTTCCCTGAAATAAGTCTATAGCGCCCTCGATGGGCAAAGCCCTAATCTGCCGCGCGTAACGCGCCTCCTCATCCAGCACGCACTGGTCTTCCTTGCGCCGCAACTGCCGCAGCACGACTCTTCCGGATTCGGGGTAGTAAGAAAGACGGCGGAAATAATCGCCCTCCAGATCCTCGGATAAAATGCGAAACCCTTCCTTGCGTAGATAGCTGCGAATAAACTGCGCGTTCATCGATCCGGCGCGCGCGGCATCACGAACGACATTGCCGCCGCCGAACAGCTTGACTTCCAAACGATCCTTCTGCGCGCCGCTTGCCAACAAGCCGTTGATCAGGCATTCCATCACGAACGCTCCATAGCGCGCCGACGCGCTGACGCGGCTGTCGGCGTAATCTTCGTCCGGCAACAGAAAATGATTCATCCCGCCGACGCCCAGCGCCGGATCGCGCATGCAAACCGAAACGCAACTCCCTAGAACGGCGGCCAACATTTCGTCTCTTTTGCCCGATACATGCCAGTTCTCAAAAAAGATCTTAACAACAGTCATCTTTTGACTGGCGTCGTAAAAATGCGAACCGCCTTGAAAATAATCCAGCACCGGCCTTTCCTGCCGCGCGCGGCGTTCGCCCGCAAATTTTCCGCGCATCGCCAGCCAGCCAGAGGGCTTGATCGGATCGCGCATCAAAATGTTTTCTTCCGCCATAAAAATCGTTTGCTCCTGTCTTGCGCGCACGATCTTTTGTGTAAGGGTTTTTACTTAATTATTTTTCTAATTGACGCCTATCGGCATGCGTATTTTCCGCGCTTATGCAACTCGCTGTCGCAAAAACGCATACGATAAAAATCATTCTTCGCATCTACCTATAAATACGGTAAGAAAAGACAGAAAAATTTTCGCGCAAACGATGACGATCGACAATCAATTCGCAGAACGCATCCGCGACCGGCTGGTCGAAGAGCTTACCGACGTCAACGAGCAGCTGGAACAGTTCGCCTACGTCGCCTCGCACGATTTGCGCGAGCCTTTGCGCACGATCGTATGCTTCACCGATTTGCTTGAAAAAGAATACGCCGACCGGCTGGACGACGAAGGCCGGCGCTATATGGCCATCAACCGGCAAGCGGCGAAAAAAATGGAAGCTTTGGTTTCCAATCTTCTGGAATTTGCGCGGCTGGGGCAAAACGCGCAGCGGCTTGAGGAAACGGACTGCAATGATATTTTACGGCAAGCCAAAGAAGCCCTGGGCGAATCCCTTCGTTCCACCCAAGCCGTGATCGAAAGCGATTTTCTGCCGACAGTTCGGGCGAACCCGCTGCGCCTCTGCAGCCTTTTCCAAAATCTGATCGGCAACGCGATCAAGTATCAAGCTCTTGGCGTTGTTCCCCTCATCCGCATTTCGGCGCGGGAACAAAACGACGACTGGCTTTTCTCCCTAGCCGACAACGGCATCGGCATCCGAAGCGAATATCTGAACGTCATCTTCTCCCCCTTCAAACGCCTGCACAGCGATCAGGAATATGTCGGCACCGGCATCGGCCTCTCGCTCTGCAAACGCATCGTGGAAAGCCTCGGCGGAAACATCTGGGCAGAGTCGGAATCAGGCAAAGGCAGCGTTTTTTATTTTACGTTGCCAAAGCGCGGGTAAGGTGGTGCGGGCAGCCGGAATTGAACCGGCACGCCATTTCTGGCTCCGGATTTTAAGTCCGGTACGTCTACCTGTTCCGTCATGCCCGCGAAACAAGGGAAAAACTATCAGCAATCGGCCCCAAAGCCAATCCCGTACAGAAGAAAGCCTGTCAAAATTAACTAAAATAGCCTGTTGCACTCCCAGCCTTCGCCCATTATACATACCACCGATTCCCTGGTAGCTCAGCGGTAGAGCAGGTGACTGTTAATCACCGGGTCGGCGGTTCGAGCCCGTCCCAGGGAGCCATTTTAGAGTTCTCGATTTTTGCCAACCCACGGTATAGTGTGCAACCGGAATCTCAAAAATCCGGGAACTGAATAATGACCGAACAAGAAACCGCTGAAAATCTCTCCTACGACACTTTCGCCGCTTCCGTTGCGCGCAGCCGCGCGTTGGAAGAAGATATTCAAAAAAATCCCCGCCGCCACCGCGTTTTGACGGGCGACAGGCCGACGGGGGATTTGCATATCGGGCATTTGTTCGGTTCGCTTTTGAATCGCGTTCGGCTCGCCAAAATGGGCGTGGACAGTTTTATCGTCATTGCCGATTATCAGGTTTTGACCGACCGCGACGTGTTCGATCAGATATCCTTATACACGATCAATCTGGCGACCGATTATATCGCGGCGGGGCTTGACCCTGACAGCGGAAATGTCTTTATCTTTCCGCATAGTTGCGTTCCGGAGTTAAACCAGCTTCTGCTGCCGTTTTTGAACCTCGTCAGCATCGCGGAACTGGAACGCAATCCGACGGTCAAGGAAGAAATCGAGGCCGCGAAAATGGCGCGTATGAACGCGGGCATGTTCACCTATCCCGTGCATCAGGCCGCCGATATTTTGTTCTGTAAATCGACCGCCATTCCCGTTGGCAAAGACCAGTTGCCGCACATCGAACTGACTCGCACGATCGCGCGGCGTTTTAACGCGAAATATGCGGCGCAAAAGCCGATCTTTCCCGAACCGCAGGGATTGCTAAGCAATGCCCCGACGATCCTCGGCCTCGACGGCGGCAAGAAGATGAGCAAGAGCCGGAACAATTCGATCCCGCTGAAAGCCTCACCGGACGAGACCGCCAAAATCATCAAAACGGCCGTCACGGATTCCGAGCGCCGCATCACCTATGAGCCTGAACGCCGCCCGCAAGTCGCCAATCTACTGGAGATCGCGTCTTTCGCCAGCGGCGTCGCGCCGGAGATTATCGCCGAGACGATCGGCGACGGCGGCGCGGGCAAATTAAAGCAATATCTGACCGAAAGCCTCAACGAATTCCTGCGCCCTTTGCGCGCACGGCGCGCCAAACTCGAAGCCGACCCCGCCACTGTCCGCCGCGCCCTCGACAAAGGCATCGCCAAAGCGCGCGAAGTGGGGGAAGAAACGCTAAGGGAGGTTCGCGGGGCGATGAATATGTATCGGCAAGGAAGCTGACCCTGTTTCCCGAAGGGGTCAATCTCCGTGCGCATTACGCGGTATGGTGTCCCTTCTATCGGGAGCAAAAGACGCACGGCCACACTGGCGGGGATCGGCGCGGGTCAACGATACTCTGGCAACGGATCCGTTGATGTGCAGAGCTTCAATGTTCGCCGAAGCCTTCTCGATGCCATTCCCGACAAAATCGGGAGTAAATTCGAACAGGCAATCAACGTTTAAAGGTGTTCCCGCTTTAATGCTGACGAAGGCCATGCGCTCGGAGGGGCGTTCATCAAATAAAAACACTGGCTTGGTGTCCAGATCACTCACGATAAGTTTGTTACGGCTTATTTGAGAAGGCTCGCCGTTAGCCATTACAAAAACCTTGTCGTCGGCCAAGATGATACATTCTGAATCGATGGGGTGAAAGCGATCGCCATAGAAAAAGAGATGGACGTCTTCCGCAAAATACACCTTAAGCAACGAAGCGCAGGCCACCGCTTCGCCTTTGTCGTTTCGCCATTCGGGAAGCTGGGCGGACAAATGAAATGCCGCATCGCGGACTTTTTTGGGGAAACCGTTTTCTTCTAAAACGCGGTCAATAATGGGGTGAACAAAAGACGGCATGTCCTGTGTGGACGGATCTGTGTCGTCGCCCTTATTCAATATTGGAAACGTGAGAAAAGATGGTTTTCTTAACAAACAGTTTTTAATGGCTTCCGTCAACGCTTCTAGGGGAGGCGCTTCGGCATAGGGATCGGCGTCAATTCTCGTGAAAGGCGCCGCCGAGCGGTCGGCTGAACGCCGTTCCTTAGCGAAGCGATCCGGTTTTTTAATACGCCAATCGATACTATCCGTAACTGCCCTCATGGCAGGGCTGTACCCCAGACACCCTCTTGCGAGTTTCCATAACGTCTGATTATTATGATTGGGGAATATCTCAAAAGCAAACGGCTCTGTTTCTGACAGTGCCTGATTGGTACCATTTTGGGATATATTCTTCCGCCTAATCTTGATTCCTTCGGCCCCTTTGTAACACCCGTCCTCTCCGATTTGAAGGTCTTCTTCGATACGCTTGGGATCTTCCAAAATCCATGTTCTTAGATGATTAACGAAAATGTCTGGTTTAAAAGGCCTTACTGTTTTCTTCCTAAAGAATGGCAATATGTTGCTCTCGCAACGAGATGAAATATTGACGCGTTTAAAATCAATTCTCGCAAAATCACGTGTCGCAAGCGATTGGAGAGACGGGGGCAGAGTTTTTCCTAATTTCTTCAAATATTCCGCTGCGCAAAGGTTTTCTCCCGGGTAAAGCTCCGTTGCTGGCAATATGCGGCACTGAACGGCAAAAACGGCAAGTTCTTCGAGTAAATAGTCACGGCAATGCGTGAGCATTCTAGGGGAAATGCCAAGACCTGCCTTTTGCCTTCCTCCAAGATACCGAAGGGCATCCGCAAGAACGCTTTCTCCAAACCGACCGTCCATTTCGACCAAGTTCAGGATAGCCTTGTGCGCACGAACAAATTCCGGCTTATTGAGCCATGTTTTCCATCGTGTAAAATGTACAGCGGGTTGGATTTGAGACAGTATGTCTTTATTTCTGTCGCGCCAGCTTATTCCTGCTTGAATAGAAATTTTTGACGCTTCTTCAATCAAACTTTCCGGGACAACGAAGTATGAGGGTTCATGTTTATCCGGATATCCCATCAAAACAAGCGTATGCCGTTGTAAGAAATCATTGATGCTGACATGAACTAATTGAATTGAGGGAGTTCTGTTAATAAGCTCAACGGCAGCTTTTAATTTTTCACATTCATGGTAGGATTGGCCGACGCTGATCATCAGGCGCGCCACAGGGCTGGTGAGTCCCTTGGATCTCCCTTTTATGTAAGCTTTATAGGGATCATCATTCATCATACCTAACCGTTGCCGTTGTTTCCGTCGGCGTTTCTGACGTCGACCAGATCAGATTGAAGATATTTCGCTGCGCAGACGCGATATGCGGATTGCGTATGATGATGGCTCCGATATCGCTGCCCGTGTTGGGATCCAGTATCATCGTTGCAAATTTGTTGCTGTATATAAGGGACGTATTGTTGTGGAAAAACTGTTGCGGCAAATAGCGGTATTCATGAAGTTTTCCCATCAAATAAGTATCCCCTTCTTTAACGAGAGATCGCATCGCAATTCCTGAGCGGCGAAGCCGACGGTAATTCTCAACAATCGTCGGAGGAGACACACGATCGTTTACGCAGAAAAAAAGCACCTCTGCTCCTTTGGTGTTCTTTAAAGTGGCGATGACGTCGTCCAGAACATGAAAGAAGGAATTTTCTCCGTTAAGCGTTACGACGTCGTCTTTAAGCGCAACGCCGCGGTTTCCAATGAATTCGACCCCGTTCTCGCTAAACACCCGGATAATATCATGCAACGTTCCCTCGCGCGGATGAACGGATTCATCTTCGATTTTGTTGATCGTTTCGCGGGTCAATCCGGATTTTTCCGCCAGCACCAAACTCGACCATTTCAGCAAACCGCGCGCTGCGCGAATTTGTCGTCCGTTTATCATTGTTCTGTCTCCTTTATAATTGTCATCGTCCTTGATGTTCGCGGTTGGAATCTGTTTTCACAAAAGCGCAATTCAGGATCGGTGAAGTGTAGCTCTATTATCCACAGGAATTGAGGCTAGTTATCCACAAAAGCTGCGCCCAGTTATCAACAAGAAAAGAAATCTGGGGATAACTTTCTCACAGCGTACATATTGACAAGTTAAAAATCGTTAACACACTATATTGATAACCTAAACATCTCATATTGAGATGTTTCGCTTTACAGACTAAGCGTTTTTGGTTAAGGTTTCAACCAGAAAAAAGCTGATCACTAGTTCCCGTGTCTCGATGCTACCGCAACCAACTTTCTCACCAACGGCAATCCGTTTTGAATGAACAGTTAACCAACAAAAGATGAGGGGGTGTAGCATGTCTTCCTATCCTGAATACTCCGGTTTCCATCAGGTGACTTCTGTAATCTGGGCGCTCGTTTCCGACGGCAAGACGGCATACGCTTTTAAGTACATCAAGAAAGAGACGGTTCTGGCCTCGCGTTTTGCTTGGGGGATTTCCGTATATGGCAAGGATCGGAAAAACGAACAGAACGCGCGGCAGCAAGCGCAAAACTCTGTCGGCTATAGTCCGGCGCCTAACAACGTCATTCAAGTATCTTTTGAAAACAGAAGCTCTGCCAAGGAGCGTTTCGCTGCGACGATCTCCGCAAAATTGCAACAAGCCTTCGACGACAGCGCCTTCGATTATTTAGTCGTCGTTGCGCCGAGAGATTCAATGAGCGCGCTGAAACAGGCTTTAGGAAACGATTTACGAAGCCGCCTACTGGAAAACATGCCAGAAGGTTATCTCTATGACAAAAAGGGAGTCCTCTTTGTCGTAAGAACAGAAACGCCGTCCGGCCTCGGTCTGAAAGAGGCGTCTTCAAGACGAAACCACGGTTCTCTGTTGCAAAAAACAAGATTTTCAGGAATGGGGGCCGTAAACTTTGGTCAAGCGATAGGCTCCTACGCCGAAAACTCTTGATACCCGCAGATGGCCTTTGTTTGGTTGGGGCGGGAGGGATCGAACCTCCGAATGGTGGAATCAAAATCCACTGCCTTACCGCTTGGCTACGCCCCAATAAGTCAGGATGAGGGGTATAGCGGCAGTTCTCGTCTGCCGCAATGGGGTTT
Organism: Alphaproteobacteria bacterium; assembly: GCA_031291395.1. Lineage (GTDB taxonomy): Bacteria > Pseudomonadota > Alphaproteobacteria > UBA9219 > UBA9219 > CAIXLI01. Next base: position 18,636 of record JARLJD010000153.1, read on the forward strand.
TTACCCAAAAAACTCAAACCAAAGCTATATTAACGGGTTGTTAAAGTCTTTTACACTTCTTTTTAAGGATAAGAGGCTATGAAGGGGGTGAAAGAAAGGAATATGACATGCCCAAAGCCACCACCCTTCTGGATCGCACGTTTGACGAAGGCGTCGCCCTGACTCAGGAAGTGCGCAACTATATCGCCTATCATGAACAGGCCGACAGGCGCGAATTCGAATTATCGCGCTGCCTGCATGTCGGCTATCAACACACCCGCATCTCGGCGCGGTTGATTCAGGTTATGACGTGGCTGCTGGCGATGAAGGCTTTGTTGTCGGGGGAAATCTCGCCTGAACAATTCACCGCGCCACAATACGCGCTGACCGACAGCGAGGAATGCTCCAGCGATAAGGGCGAAACCGACGAAGAGATGCCCGCGGGACTGCGCGACCTTCTGATGCGCAGCCACGCTTTATACGCGCGCATCAAACGCCTCGACGATATGGTAAAGGCCAAGCTGGAAGCAGGCGAAGTGCCGAATTTCGCGATGCTGACGGGGGCAAATATTATTTCAGGCGACTGATCGGCGATTTTTTCGTCAAAAATCATAAAATATCTTGCTGCGGCAAAGGCTTGGCCGCCGGTTATAAATCGGCAAAATAATCGGCGAAAAAGGTGCATTTTTTTAATAAATGCTTGATATCATAATGCATTATGACTACAAAGATCGGCAACGCATGCCCTTGATTGAAACGCCCAGCCGGATCGAGCCTTGTCTGCTCGACGGAGCCAGCCCCGAAATCCTCGATCTTGTGGCTGAGCTTTCGCGCACAGCGGCTGGGCTTGGCCATCGGCTTTCCTCGCGCTCGGCTGAGAATTTGGCTGATCTTGTGCGCGTGATGAATTGCTATTACTCGAACCTGATCGAAGGCCACAATACGACGCCGCGCGAAATCGAACGCGCGCTGGGCGATCGTTTCGAGAACGCCGAAGACCGCCGCAATCTTCAGTTGGAGGCGCGCGCGCATATAAAGCTTCAGCGCGAGATTGACCGGCTTTATGCGGCGGGCGAACTTTCCGATCCCGCATCTATTGAATTCATTCGCTGGCTGCATCGTTCTTTCTATGAGGATGCGCCGGAGGCGATGCTTGTCATTAAAACTGACACGCGTGAAATCCGCATGCGTCCGGGCATCTTTAGAGAAACCGCCGACGAAGACGTCAGCGTCGGACGCCACGTTCCCCCCTCCTCGGATTGCGTCGCCGCGTTCATGGATTATTTCGCCGACAAATACCGTATGGACAAGCTTGGAGCCGGTTCGCGGATTATCGCGCTTCCGGCTGCGCATCACAGGTTCAATTATATCCACCCGTTTGCCGACGGAAACGGCAGGGTCAGCCGCTTGATGAGCCACGCAATGGCGCTTAAGGCCGGAATTGGGGCGCACGGGCTTTGGTCGATCTCGCGCGGCCTTGCGCGAGGGCTTGAAAGCCGCGGCGATTATAAGCGCATGATGGATCATGCCGATATGCCGAGGCAGGGCGATCTTGACGGGCGAGGCAATCTTTCCCGCCGCGCGCTCGCCGACTTTACCGCTTGGTTTTTGAAAATATGCCTCGATCAGGTCGCGTTTATGGGGCGTATTTTTGAACTGGAAACGCTGATCGGCAGGTTGCGGCTCTATGTCGAGCGGCGCGAATTCAGACCCGAAGCCCTGCCTTTGCTGGAACAGGTTTTGCAGCGCGGGGAATTGCCGCGCGGCGACGTTATGCGCGTCACGGGGTTAAAGGAACGCGCGGCGCGGGATCTCCTCGCGGCTCTGGTGACAGACGGCATTCTTGGTTCCGAGACGCCCAAAGGCTCGGTGTCCCTCCGCTTTCCGCTTCATGCCGTTGAGATTCTTTTTCCCAGCCTGTTTCCGGAAACCTGACCTTCCTCTCCCTTCGCGAATCCTCTATGACTAAGGAATGACTCAGCAAGCATTCCTTGGCGTTGAACAATCCTATACAGGTCGCCGTTGGCTGTCACGCGCCTATGACGAGCGCGTAACACAGGCTTTGGCGCAGCGGCACGGCTTGCCGGATATCATCGCGCGCAGTTTGAACGCGCGGGGCATCGGGCTGGACGATGCGGCCTTGTTCCTCGATCCCAAAATACGTGATCTTTTGCCCGATCCGAGTTGCTTCAAGGATATGGACGCCGCTGCGGCGCGGTTTGCGGCTGCCATTAAAAAGGGAGAACGCATAGCAGTATATGGCGATTACGATGTCGATGGCGCGACATCCTCCGCTTTGCTTTTGCGTTTCGCGCGTTCTTTGGGCGTCGATCTGCGGCTTTATGTTCCCGACCGGCTGCGCGAGGGGTATGGCCCCAATGCCGCCGCGATGCAGGTTTTGGCCGACGAAGGCATCACTCTTGTCATCTGCGTCGATTGCGGCACGACGGCGCATGAGGCTTTGGCGGCTGCGCGCGATGCAGGACTAGAGACGATCGTTCTCGACCACCACGCGTCGGAGCCGGATTTGCCCCCTGCCCTCGCCGTCGTCAATCCCAACCGCATTGATGAGACGGGCGATTATGGGTATTTGGCCGCCGTCGGCGTGACTTATCTTTTCATCATCGCGGCCAATCGCGCTTTGCGCCTTGCGGGATTCTATGCCAACCGCGCGGAGCCGGATTTGCTGCAATGGCTTGATCTCGTTGCGCTGGGCACCGTTTGCGATGTGGTAAAGCTGAACGGGCTTAATCGTGGCTTCGTCGCTCAAGGGCTGAAAATAGCGGCGCAGCGGCGCAATCAAGGGCTGGCGGCTTTGGCGCAGGTCGCGGGGGCGCGGAAAATGGACGTCTATGCGGCGGGATTTATTCTCGGCCCGCGCATCAATGCCGGAGGGCGCATCGGCGAATCCGATCTCGGCGCGAAGCTGCTGGCGACGGAGGATGTTTCTTTGGCCGCGACGCTGGCGCAGCACCTTCATGCGTTGAACACAGAACGGCGCGAGATCGAGGCGCGCGTTTTGGCCGAGGCCGAAGGAATGATGCTGGGTCAGGATGCATCCTTGGCTTTCGTCGCTTCGGAACATTGGCATCCGGGCGTCATCGGCATCGTCGCCTCGCGCCTGAAAGACAGGTTTCGGCATCCGGCTTTGGTCATCGCGATAGAGGGCGAGGTCGGCAAAGGCTCCGGGCGGTCGATCGGGAACATTGACCTTGGCGCGAACATCATCGCCGCGCGGCAGGCGGGATTATTGATGAACGGCGGCGGGCATAAAATGGCGGCGGGGTTTACCGTCGCGCGCGATAAAATCGGAGATTTATTCGCTTTTCTGGCCGAACGCATCGGCAAGCAAATGTTAGCCGAGCCTTTGACGCCGACCTTGACGCTTGACGGCATCATTTCCGGCGTTGCATTGCAGCCGTCCTTCGCGCGGCAGATCGAAAAACTGGGGCCGTTCGGAACCGGAAATTCGGAACCGCGTTTCGCTTTAGCCGATTGCAAGATTTTTCGGGCCGATGTGGTGGGCGAGAAGCATGTCAGCGTACTGTTCATGCAAGGCGGCCAGCGCGGCCGCGGCATCGCCTTCCGCGCGATGGAAAGCGATCTGGGGCAAGCGCTCTTGCGCAAAAGCGAGCGCATTCATCTGGCCGGACATCTGCGCATTGATGAGTGGCAAGGGGAGGAGCGCGTGCAGGTGCATATTAGCGATGCGGGGGGTGGGGTCTAGCCCGCGTTGTTAGCGGAGCATTCGACCAGCACTTTCATCACGTCAAGATGATTGTCGAGCAGATCGGTTCCCGACGAAGCTGGATGCCCCTGCTCCATATAGGCGCGCAGCCTTTGCATTTGCTCGATTTCCATTTTCAGATAGCCGCACATATCGTTCGCATCGCACAGCATGAAATAACGCTCGACATGCACGCAAATACGCAAACAAAGCTCGTCCATATCCAAAGGCTTGGTCAGAAAATCGTCCGCGCCGCAAGACAGGGCGCGCAAGCGCGATTGGCGGTCTTCCAGCGCCGTTTGCACGATGATCGGCATGCGCGGAAGAGAGGTGTCGCCACGCACACGCTCGCAATAGCCGAAGCCGTCGAGCCGAGGCATGCTCAAATCCAGAATGACCAGATCGGGGTGCAGCTCGGCCGTTTTTTGCAGCGCTTCGACTCCGTCTTTGGCAAATTCGATCCGGCGAAATCCCGCTTTCGCTAGAGCCGCGGAGGTAAGACGCCGCGTAAATTCCGCATCATCGACGATAAGGATGCGAGCATTTGCACATCGCAGACTTGATTTGATAGACATAGTGCGCAAACTCCTGATTGAAGGAAAAACCAAGCAAGCACAACCCAAAATTGCACATTATCAGTATATTCTATCATAAGTTGGTTAATATAATATTAGCCGCGAAAGAAAATTAGTCGATTCCTTTTTTTAACCATAATTGGTAGGTCGATGATATTCAAGCCAACACACCATGAAAACCGCATAAAAATTTACTGTTAGCGCAAAATGAGAATGTCACCTTTCTGCAAGTTTAAAATGTCACTTTTCTGTGAAGGAAACAGAAAGGGAACATGCTATGCAAGGTGTACTGGAGATGAGCGAAAAAGAGCGGGGACGGGCGCATGTGATCAGGC
>JARLJD010000154.1 GCA_031291395.1 Alphaproteobacteria bacterium
ATAACTGCCCTCGATTAAAGGCAAAATCGTTGCCGCAAAATACTCTTCTGTGATGGGGTAAAGCCGTTGATCCATGAGAGCCTCCGTTGTGAGGCCTCCAGCGAATCACGTAAAGGTAAAACCTTTGTTAACGGTGTCTAAGCAACAAAAGCGGCAGACTCCCCTTCCCCTCGAGGGAAGGGGTAGGGGGATGGGGGGACACATGAGCCGTATCCATAAATCATACACAGCTTTTGCGGCACTGCCCCCACCCCCTACCCCCTCCCTCAAGGGGAGGGGGAGTCTTTAACCGCGAGTCAGTTTGTGCTTTGGTTGGTATCAATCCATTTCCAACACGCGTTCGCGCACCGTCAGAACCAATGCGACTTCAAAAAATCGCGCGCCCCAGACTAGGCTGCGCATTCGGCATCAGGATTTCTTCTTCAACCGATCGATTACCAGACGATAGCCCTGATAATTTTCCTGCTGCAAAAACCGCGCGACGCGGCCGATGGTCGTGACGCTGACTCCCGTTTCCGCATGAATCTCGCGATAGGATAATTTCCCCGCGTCCAGCAAACGCGCGATCTGCCAGCGTTCGGACAAGTCAGAAACTTCCTTGGGCGTGCAAATATCGCTTAGAAAACGCTTGCACTCGTCGGCTGTTTTCAAAGCCAGAAAAGCTTTGATGAGATCATCCGTCGCCTTGGTATTGGCTGTTTTTTTCATGAAATCCTCTATTCCCATTCAATGGTGCCGGGCGGCTTGCTGGTCACGTCGTAGGTCACGCGGTTGATGCCGCGCACTTCGTTGATGATCCGCGTCGCCACTCTGGCTAGAAACGCATGGTCGAAAGGATAGGACTCCGCGGTCATGCCGTCAACCGATGTCACAGCGCGCAGAGCCAGAACATTGTCATAAGATCGCCCGTCGCCCATCACGCCGACGCTACGCACCGGCAGAAGCACAGCAAAAGCCTGCCAGATTTCGTCGTAAAGACCGGCTTTGCGGATTTCGTCGAGATAGATCGTATCGGCCTTGCGCAACACCGCCAATTTTTCGGGCGTAATGTCGCCCAGCACGCGAATGGCAAGACCCGGCCCGGGAAACGGATGCCGTCCAACGAAAGATTCAGGCAAACCTAATTCGCGCCCCAAAGCCCTCACTTCATCCTTGAACAATTCGCGCAAAGGCTCGATCAGCTGTAACTTCATGCGGTCGGGCAAACCGCCGACATTGTGGTGAGATTTGATCGTGACGCTAGGCCCGCCAGTGAAGGAAACGCTTTCGATCACGTCGGGATAAAGCGTGCCTTGCGCCAGAAACGCCACATCCTGAATTTTATGCGCTTCGGCGTCGAACACGTCGATGAAAAGCTTGCCGATGGTTTTGCGCTTTTGCTCGGGATCGCTAACGCCCGCCAATGCCGAAAGGAATGTCTCGCCCGCGTCGACGGCGATCAAAGGAATGTTGTAATGCGAACGGAATAAAGTCACAACCTGCTCCGCCTCGCCCTCGCGCATCAGGCCGGTGTCGACGAAAATGCAGGTCAGTTGATCGCCGATCGCCTCGTGTATCAAAACCGCGGCGACGGCGCTGTCCACGCCGCCGGAAAGACCGCAAATGACTTTGCCTTTCCCGACTTGCGCGCGAATGCGGTCGATTTCGGCGGCGCGGAAAGCCTTCATGCTCCACTTGTCGCCGCAGCCGCAGATTTTATGCACGAAATTCCCCAGCAGCTTCGCGCCGTCCGGTGTATGCACGACTTCGGGATGAAACATCGTCGTATAAATGCGGCGTTTTTCGTCAACCGCGATCGCAAAGGGCGCGCCGTCGCTGGTCGCCACGACCTGAAAATCCTTCGGCAGTTCGGTGACGCGGTCGCCGTGGCTCATCCAGACTTGCTGAAAGCTGCCCTTGGGCCAGAAATCTTCAAACAAGGCCGAGGCTTGCCTGATCTCGATCATCGCCTTGCCGAATTCGCGGGCATGCCCCGCTTCCACCTTGCCGCCCAATTGCAGGCATGTCGTCTGCTGTCCATAACATATAGCGAGAACCGGCACGCCCATGTCGAACACCGCTTGCGGCGCGCGCGGGCTGCCTTCGTCAAGCGTGCTTGCGGGGCCTCCCGACAAAATAATGCCCTTGGGTTTAAAAGCGCGAACCTGTTCGTCTGTGCGGTTAAACGGCTGGATTTCGCAATAAACCCCCGCCTCGCGCACCCGCCTTGCGATCAGCTGCGTGACTTGAGAACCAAAATCGAGGATGAGGATTTTATCTTGCGCGGTCATGTTTTGTCCTTAGGCGGCGTGAGAAAATGAACGAATCAATTTTTTGTAGGTTGGAAACAACAGGGAGACAAAAGCGGAATAATCCCCTCCCCCTCTATGGGGGAGGGTTAGGGTGGGGGTGGTGGTTCCACATAAGCTGCCTTTGAATATGCAAGACAGTTATTGCTGCACAATCACCCCCACCCTAACCCTCCCCCATAAAGGGGGAGGGAATCCCGCCATTTTTGCTCCACCGTTATTCTTGACCGTCAAACAAATTCACTTATTTTCTCACGCCGCCCTATTACGGCAATCGGCCCGCCTTCGCTACGCTACGGCGCGGCATTTTCAAACGCGTGACGTTTGAAAATGGTGCGCCCGGAGGAATTCGAATCCCCAGCCTTCTGATTCGTAGTCAGATGCTCTATCCAGTTGAGCTACGGGCGCTTCGCAGTCGAGGAGGCGCAACCTAGCCAAAAAGCCACAGAAATGCAAAAACTTTATGCGGAAAAATTTTGTCTCTGGTTTTTCGCGGCTTTTTGCGCCACAAGCGATGTATTCTCCCTCCTAACGTTAAGGTCTTTTTGTGCCTGAAAACGAACCGCTTGTCTCCGTCGTTATCCCGATGCTGGACGAATCCGGCAATGTCTTGCCTCTGATCGAAGAAATTTCGGCGGCTTTGGGCGCTTATGCGCCGGTTGGGCAAGCGTTCGAGATTATTTGCGTCGATGACGGCAGCGCGGACGCCACCGTTCAGGAAATCCAGCAGGCGCAGGCAAAAACGCCCCATATCCGCCTGATCAGCCACCCCAAACGTCTGGGCATGAGCGCCGCCATTCGCAACGGAATCCGCCGCGCGCGAGCCAAGTGGATTTTAACGATAGACGGCGACCGCCAAAACGACCCCGCCGACGCACCGCGCCTGCTCGATCTGGCGTGGATGAAGGGGCGGGAGCAAAAAATGCTCGTCGCCGGAATCCGCGTGAATCGCCGCGATACGGCAGGCAAGCGTTTGGCCAGCCGCTTTGCCAACAAAATCCGCAAGGCTTTGCTGAACGACAACTGCCCCGATACGGGTTGCAGTTTGAAAGTCTTTCCGCGCGATTCCTATCTGGAACTGCCGTTTTTCAATGGGTTACACCGTTTTATGCCCGCTTTACTTAAGCTGTACGGGCATGAGTGCGTCTTTACCCCCGTCAACGACAGGCCGCGCCAGCACGGAATGTCAAAATCCGACTTTCTGGGGCGGGCTGTCCGCGGGACTTATGATCTTTTAGGGGTTATCTGGCTGATCCGCCATACGCCGGAGGCGGAAAGAGGGAAAGAAATACTCTAAAGGTGTCATCCCCGCGAAGGCCGGATCCATCTTGCTTGCTTTCTGGTGGCCAAGATAGATCCCCGCCTTCGCGGGAATGACGCGCATGCGAGAGCGCGTCACTTTATTCCTTGAAGAATAGAGTCATTGCGCAGTAATGATGGGTGCGGGTATGGCGGGGGTTTCGCCAGCGCTGGGCGGCGATGCCGTGTTCGACCTTCACGCGCAGGCTTGAGAAGGCGCGGTTGGACTCTTTTTGTTCCGGGGTCAGGTCTTTGCCTTTGGGCTTTTTATGCGGCGTTCGCATCGCCGTTCCCTGATAGCCCGTATCCGCGCCATGTTGCGGCAGACATTCGCGGCGTCCAAGTGGAATAAATAGCCCAGAAACTCTTGCGAAATAGTAGATGCGGTAATAGATCAACGTCATCAACAATCGGTCGCAAACCGGCAAGCTGTATTCGTTGCCCGCCCCGATCTTCCGTTGCCGTTCCCGCTTGTTCAGCCGTTTCCGGTCAGCCGCCTGCATCAAAGGCTCGAATTTCTCCAGCAAGTCGCAAAACTGCCGGACATTCAGTCCCGTTAACCTCTTGAACGTCGTCAGCCTTTTCGCCAACCGCGCCGCTTCGCCTTCCAATTCCATCGTCCTCTCCCGTGTCGGAGGGGGGGGAAGACTCTCAGAATCACACTTTCCATAAATAAATCGCTAATCGCGCAATAACTCTGATTTTTCCTTGCCAACATTTTCACAAAATCCGTGATTCCCGTTTGGCGGGAATTTCTGGGCTAAAACCATTTCTACCATTATCGGGGGATATTGAAGCAAAGAACGACCGATAATCATTGAATTGTATAAAGAATTCAAGAAATCTTGCGTGTCACAGATCTTGAGTGACAACAAAAAAAATAACCGGAAAACGCGACCGTTTAATCAAATATATTCGGATTACGGGAAAAGTTAGTCTTTTATTAACTACCACTGCATACCCTGCTACCCAAGTCGTAGGCATAGCGGGGTTGCACCCCTCCTCGGTTTGCCTGCGGCTTTCTGTATTTGCCTTCCCGACGCGGACACAGGGGGGTACTCTTGAATTGGGAGACTTCTTATGCGTCTACAAGACATAGCGCTTGGTAAAAAGCTCGGCATTGCGATTGTTCTTTTGCTTCTTCCCACTCTGCTTTTGATCTATTTTTTGATTAATGAAAAAGACGATCTTATCGCTTTCACACGTCAGGAAATCGCAGGGGTTCATTATTTGCGCGCGTTGCAGAAAGGATTTGAATCCTCAACGGCGCTTGCGTTTGATAAGGACCGCGCGGCAACCGCTGTTGCCGCCATACAAGAAGCCGAACAAGCTGATAACAATACGTTATTCTTGACCCAAAAAACAAAGAATGTCGCCGCCGCGCTGGAAGGCGGGAATGCCTCCGACGCAGCTTCGAAGATTTCCGATGAAATTTCAGCGGCCTCCGATAATTCCAATATTACCCTTGATCCAGATTCCGATGCATATTTCGTCGGCGATATGCTGGTCAATCAATCCGAAACGATTTTGCAAAAAACCAGCGATCTGGTTGCTGCTGCCCAGACATTGCAAAAAGGCAAAACAGAAGATGCGTTTATGGCTTTCGCCGTCGCCCGTGACGAATTGGCTACAGGGGCGGGAAATTTCTCTTCCGATCTTGCCAAGGCGGTCAAGGGCAATAACGGCGGCCCTCTTAATGACAATATTGGCACTGCTGGAAAAGCTGTAACGGCGTTAACCGATAAATTATCTGCCGCTGCGACCGCTAATGACTATACCGCAGTGGGCGCCGTTGCGCCTGAACTGGTCAAGTCCGTCTCTTCTGTCTTGCCAAAGCTCGACGACGAAATGGAACGCCTGTTAAATGCCCGAATTGCCGGATTTCACAGTGTTTTGCTGATTCGCATAGGCATATCGTTGATTTTCACCTTACTCGGCATGTTGGCGTCCGTCACTGTTGTGCGCTCCATTACCAAACCGCTTAACAAAATCATTGACGCTATGGAGCGGATTGCCACAGGCGATCTACGCGGTGAAAAACTGGACGAAGACCGTCATGACGAACTTGGCGTTGTGGCGCGCACTTTCGACAATCTGCATGACGGGTTGATCCTCGCCCGCGATCTTGAAGAAAAACAACGCGCCGCAGAGCAAATTAAGGCCAAGCGCGCTGAAAAGATCGCTGCGCTCGTTCGGGGCTTCGAGGGGATAATTAGGGGAATTGTCAGCGGTCTCGCTTCTTCCGCGACGGAGCTTCAATCGAATGCGGCGTCGATGTCGGCCGCTTCGCAGCAAACACAGCAACAAAGCGTGTCCGTAGCTTCGGCGACGGAACAGGCCACAGCCAACGTTCAAGCCGTCGCCGGGGCCACGGAAGAGATGACCGCTTCCAGTCGCGAAATCGGGCAGCAGATGGAACGGGCGTCGAAGATGGCGGTTGAAGCCGTGGCTGAAACCGATCATACCGGTTCCGTCGTTGACGGGTTAGCCCAAGCTGCCCAGAAAATTACGACGGTTGTTGAGCTGATTCAGCAAATTGCCGGGCAAACCAATTTATTGGCTTTGAATGCGACGATTGAAGCCGCCCGTGCCGGCGAGGCAGGAAAGGGGTTTGCCGTTGTCGCTAGCGAGGTGAAGTCGCTCGCCAATCAAACCGCCAGCGCAACCGAGGAAATCAATGAACATATTAGCGGCGTTCAACAGGCCACAGAATCTACAGTTGCCGCAATCAAGGGGATTGGCGCTTCGGTTTCGGAGATTAGCAGCGTTTCCAACTCTATTGCTTTGGCAGTAAAGGAACAGATTGCCGCCACCGGAGAAATAGCCAGCAATGTTCAACAGGCCGCGCAAGGCACCGCTGAAATATCGCAGAATATTTCTGGCGTAGCCAATGCTGCCGAGCAAACGGGCGTCGCCGCCAATAGGGTTCTTACCACAGCAAACAAACTTTCCGAACAAGCAGAAACTTTGCGAAATGAGGTGGATTCGTTTCTCTCATCCCTCAATGCCGCATAGCAAGGCCCCTCTTCCGATAAGTAATGCAACCTTCAACAGGAGACAAAAATGTATTCTTGCCGCTCAAGATCGAAGTTTTCCCTTCGCGCCGTTCTTGCCTTAACGACGGTTCTATCCGGTGCGCTTTGCTTTGCAGTTTCGGCGCAGGCCGATGATACCGCTCCGACGCAGACTGCCGCCGCGTCACCGGCCTCATGGGGAAACACGCTTAAGTTTTACGGTCATGCCGAGGGCGGTGTTGCCTTTAATGCGGCTTCTCCCGACAATAACGAAAATTTTGGCAGCTTGTTTACGGACAAAGCCAACCAGCCGCAATTAAACCAGTTAATGTTGACAGCGGAACGCCCAATTGACTCGTCATCGTCAAATTTCGACATTGGGTTCAAGCTGCAAGGATTGTTTGGCACCGATGCCCGTTATTCTCACTCTCTGGCTGAAACCGATCACTTGATCCATAGCAAGTATCAGTTCGACTTCAACGAAGCCACCGTCAACATGCATCTTCCCGTCGCGTTTGAAGGCGGGGTTGATCTGAAAGTCGGTCAATTCCCGTCGCCGATGAGCGCGGAAACGATCGACGCGACCACAAACAGCCTCTACTCGCATTCCTATATCTTTAACTTTGGCGTTCCGATGAAAAGCACCGGCGTTTTGGCGACGGCGCATGTCAATTCGACGCTGGATATTTACGGCGGCTTCGACACCGGCGTTAACGGCGGCATCACGGCTGACGGAGACAACAACAAAAACATCAAGGGGCAATTCGGATTTGGCCTGAACAATCTGTTAGGTGGCGATCTTAGCCTTGTTGCCCTCAGCCATGTCGGCACCGAAGACCCAAGCAACGTCACGCCGCAAGGCGCGATGCGCTATCTGAACGACGTGACCGCGACTTATAAAGCCAACGACAAGTTGACCCTGACGACCGACGTCAATTATATCGAAGAAGATAGCGTGGGCGCGATCGGGTACGGCGTCGCGCAATATGCGACCTACGCCCTGAACGACAACGTAACGCTGGTTGGGCGCGCCGAGATATGGCGTGATAATTCCGGCGTTTTTGTCGCAGCATATCCCGGATATTTCGACGCGGCGAACGCGCAGCGCGGCTTGACCAATACAAGCTATACCGCGCCGCGTACAACCTATAGCGAGTTGACGCTCGGCGTGAACTACAAGCCGGAAGTTCCCAAAGCCGTCGAGGGACTTGTGATCCGCCCTGAACTGCGCGTCGATCATTCGCTGAACGGCACCAAGCCGTTTAATGCCGGAGATAATAACATTGGCACCGACGGAACGTCCTTTACGCCCGCCGTCGATGTCGTTGTACCGTTTTAATAAGAAGTCGTCCGCTGGGTGCCCAAAGGATGCAGGGACTCAGCGGGCGCGAGGCTTATTCTACTGTCTGACCAAATCTCGCATGAAGGATCCTGCCAGTCGTGGTAATCTTGTCCAAATAATCCGCCCAATCCTGCATCATCACTTTGCGCGGTCGTAGGCGGCCTCAACTTCACTGGTGGGAGCGTGGGTAAGCTGGCGGTCAATGACTTCATGGCGATAGGGGCCATGCGTCAGGGGATACGATAGTCATTGTGTCCCACAAGCAGCGCTCGTTGCGGCAACCAGCCCGGCTTCGCCCAAGAGGGCTACGCCGCGGCAGCCTTCCCTGCGCTACGCAAAAATTGGTGGGCCCGGCAGGATTCGAACCTGCGACAACACCGTTATGAGCGGTGCGTTCTAACCGCTGAACTACAGGCCCGGCCAGAAGCGAGGGCAAGGAATAACAAATATCTTCTGCGCCGTCCAAGGGTTTAAGCATAAAAAAAACATGTTTGTTATGCCGTTTTTTCCCGCCCAATCGGGCCGACACCGCCCCTATATTGTTGCTTTGAAGTATTTCCCCGCTTCTTGTTCGAAAGGGATTAAGGTTAAAAGATCGGGAACAGGTTCTAGCTATCTCGCCCCATCAAGTCAGCTTATGCGGAACCGTCGCTCCGCCCTAGCGGCGACATTTTGCCGAAATCCGAGTCACACGCCCTCGAATCATGCTACACACCCCCTCCCCCTTAACCGAAAGAAATGCCTGAAAGCCTATGTCTGATTTGTTTCCTTCCAATGCCAAAAGAAAAGACGCGACGTACGACGCGCACGATATTGAAGTTCTAGAGGGGCTGGAGCCTGTGCGCCGCCGTCCGGGCATGTATATCGGCGGGACGGACGAGGCCGCGCTGCATCATCTGGTGGCCGAGGTGCTTGATAATTCGATGGACGAGGCCGTCGCAGGCTATGCGTCCTTTATCGAAGTGGAATTGAAGCCCGACAACACCGTGACGGTGCGCGACAACGGGCGCGGGATACCGGTCGATCATCATCCAAAATATCCGGGCAAATCGGCGCTGGAAGTCATTCTGACGACGCTGCATTCGGGCGGGAAATTCTCGAACAAGGTTTATGAGACTTCGGGCGGATTGCACGGGGTCGGGATTTCGGTCGTCAATGCTTTGTCGGAAGAACTGACGGTCGAGGTCGCGCGGGATAAACAGCTTTATGTTCAGCATTACAGCCGCGGCGCGCCGCAGGACAAACTGAAGAACACGGGCGCGGTCAACAGGCGCGGCACGTCGATCACGTTTCGTCCCGATACCGATATTTTCGGCACGAAAATTCATTTCAAGCCTTCGCTATTGTTCCGTATGGCGCGCTCGAAAGCCTATCTGTTTCGCGGCGTGGAAATTCGCTGGCGTTGCGACGCGTTGCTGATCAAGGGCGAGGATCAAACGCCGACCGAAGCGGTTTTGCATTTCCCGGGCGGGTTGTCGGATTATCTGGCATCGTCTTTGGAAGGGCGCGAGACGCTGACCAAGGAAATGTTTTCCGGCATCACGGATCTGCCCGACGGGCAAGGCAAAGTCGAATGGGCTGTCGCGTGGCCTGTGGACGGCGAAGGCGCGTGCAGTTCCTATTGCAATACCGTTCCCACGCCCCAAGGCGGCACGCATGAAAGCGGCATGAGGTCGGCTTTGCTGCGCGGGCTGCGCGCCTATGGCGAATTATGCGGCAACCGCCGCGCTGCGGCGATTACAGGCGACGAGGCATTCGGCGACGCGAAAGTGCTGTTGTCGCTGTTCATCAAAAACCCGCAATTTCAGGGGCAAACAAAGGATAAGCTGGCGACGGCAGAAGCGTTGCGGCTGGTCGATCAGACGGTCAAGGATCATCTCGATCACTGGCTGGTCGCGGATGCGGCGGGCAGCAAGGCGCTGCTCGATCATTTGGTGTTCAAGGCCGAGGAGCGCGTGCGCGCGTCGCAGGCGAAAGATTTGGCACGGAAATCCGCCACGCGGAAATTGCGCTTGCCCGGCAAGCTGGCCGATTGTTCGCAAAGCGCGGCGAAGGACACGGAAATTTTCCTTGTCGAAGGCGATTCGGCGGGCGGGTCTGCCAAGCAGGCGCGCAAGCGCGAGACGCAGGCGATTTTGCCTTTGCGCGGGAAAATTCTGAACGTGGCCAGCGCGACGGTCGACAAACTCCGCGCCAATCAAGAATTGCAGGATTTGACGCAAGCTTTGGGCTGCGGCATCGGCTCGGAATTCAAGCTCGATAAATTGCGTTACGACCGCGTCATCATCATGACCGACGCCGATGTCGACGGCGCGCATATCGCATCGCTGTTGATGACGTTTTTCTATCGCGAAATGCCCGGGCTGATCGCGGGCGGTCGCGTCTATCTGGCGCAGCCGCCTTTGTATCGCATTTCGCAGGGCAACACTACGCGCTATGCGCGGGACGACGCGCATAAGGAAGAATTGCTGAAATCGGTGTTTAGCGGACGCGGGAAAATCGACATCAGCCGCTTCAAAGGCCTCGGCGAAATGATGCCCGCCCAATTGCGTGAAACGACAATGAACCCCGCCACGCGGTCTTTGCTGCGCGTGGTCATCAAATCGAAAGGCGAAGACAATCCCGACGAAATCAGGGAAACCGAAACGCTGGTCGAAAGCCTGATGGGAAGGAAAGCCGAATTGCGGTTCCAGTTTATTCAGGAGAATGCGCGGTTTGTAAGGGATGTGGATGTGTGAGGGAATGGCTTGAGGCGGAAAATCCCACTGCACTTGGCGATAGGGCGCGTCGGCGCTGTCGATTCTTGTGTTTTCATACTAAGTATGATAAAGTATGTAGTGTGAAATTTAAAAAAAGGGAGTCTGGCATGGCCGACATTGAACGAATTACCATTACCTTGCCGACCGACATGGCCGCAGTCGTCAAGGGCGCGGTCGAAGACGGCGATTATGCGTCCACAAGCGAAGTTATCCGCGCCGCCCTTCGTGACTGGAGAATAAAGCGCGCTTTGCAGCTTCAAGAAATCGCCGCGCTTAAAGCCGATATTGACAAGGGACTTGCCGACGTTGCAAAGGGGCGCGTCAAGGACTTCGATGCTGCGCGCATCATCAGC
This sequence comes from Alphaproteobacteria bacterium, assembly GCA_031291395.1. Classification (GTDB taxonomy): domain Bacteria; phylum Pseudomonadota; class Alphaproteobacteria; order UBA9219; family UBA9219; genus CAIXLI01. The sequence continues at coordinate 11,056 of JARLJD010000154.1, forward strand.
CGAGGGAGGAAATTATTAGCGTCCCGCTCATCCTCCGTTTAACCGACACGGCAGAAGCTGACTTTGCAGAAATCTGGTCTTATGTCGCTTCCGAAGCCTCAGAAGCGACAGCGATGCGCTTGCTTTCAAAGATCGAAAATGCTTGCCGAATGTTGTCGGAGTTTCCCTATTCGGGAACGGCGCGAAAGCAATTCGCGGAGGGTTTGCGCATGAGGATCGAAGGCAATTATGCCATTTATTACACGGCATCCGAAACGGAACTTGTTATCGTTCGCGTATTGCACGGCGCACGAGACGCCGCCGCGCTTGCCGAACGCGGCGGGTTCGTCGCAGTGTAAAACGACAATATGCCTGATGTCGCGGTGTCAGAGATGGTTTTGAATTAACCGCGTAGCTTGCCTGCTCTCTACCGCCTCTCAAACAACTTCTCCAAATCCGCCTTCTTTAACTCCACATAAGTCGGCCTTCCGTGGTTGCATTGGCCGCTGCCCGGGGTGGATTCCATTTGGCGCAAAAGCGCGTTCATTTCGTCAATCGTCAATACCCTTCCGGCACGTACTGAGCCGTGGCAGGCCATTGTCGCGCTGATATGCTCCAACCGATCGCGCAAAGCGCGGCTGTCGTCGAATTCGGCCACTTCGTCGGCGATGTCGCGCAACAAAGCGCCAACATTTGTATCGCCTAACATTGCAGGAATTTCGCGCACCAAAACCGCGCCCGCGCCGAACATTTCGACGACAAGCCCCAGTTCCGCCAGTTGATCGCCGCAGGACAGAATCCGACGCGCCGAGGCTTCGTCCATTTCGATCACTTCCGGCACCAAAAGGATTTGGCGTCTTATCTCGCGCTTATCCAAAGCCAGTTTCATTTTTTCATAGACGATGCGTTCGTGCGCGGCGTGCTGATCGACGATGACGATGCCGTCTTGGGTTTGCGCGACGATGAAAGTGCCGTGGATTTGCGCGACGGCAGCGCCGAGACGTCCTGTCGACGGGACACAAACATCTGCCGCGGCATGCGCATTACGCGCTTGCGGCGGGAAGGCGTTGAAGGCGGGATAGGACGACGCGCGCGGGGCGTAGTGGGGCGCGAAATGTTGCGCCTGTGCTGCGGCGTTATCGGAAAAGCCTTCCTCTGTCTGCGATTTCAGCATCTGCAAAACTTGCGGGGCGAGCGTGCTGGAAGTGAATTGCGCCGCGCCCTGCAAGGCGTGGCGGATACCGGTTATCATCAAGCCGCGCACACGCGCAGCGTCGCGGAAGCGCACTTCGGTTTTGGCGGGATGAACGTTGACGTCGACTTCGTGCGGCGGGACTTCGATGAATAAAACCGCAAGCGGGTGACGCCCAGACGGCAAAAGATCGCCATAAGCCGCGCGCAAAGCCGACAACAAAACCTTGTCGCGCACGGGACGCCCGTTGACGAACAGATATTGCCCCCGCGACGTCGCCGCATGCAAAGTCGGCCGTGCGGCAAAACCGGAAACGCGCGCGCCTTCGCGTTCGATGTCGAGGACGGCGGCGTTGGCGGCGAATTCCGCGCCCATGACATCGGCGACGCGCTGGGCGGCATCGCTTTGCCGCGCGTATTGCAGAGGCTTTTTGTCGTCTTCCTGAAACGAAAAAGCGACGGCGGGGTTGGCGAGCGCCAGACGTTCCACGACTTCCCTCGCATAATCGCTTTCGGTGCGCGGGGTTTTCAGGAATTTCAGGCGCGCGGGCGTGGCGAAAAACAAATCGCGCACTTCCACCCGCGTGCCTTGCGCCAAAGCCGCAGGGCGCGGCGCGGCGAGATTCCCGCCTTCGACATCAAGTTGCCACGCTTCGCCGGAATCTTTCGCGCGGCTGATGAGCGACAGGCGCGAGACCGAGGCGATCGACGGCAAAGCTTCGCCGCGAAAGCCGAAACTGTGAATGTTCCACAGATCGTCGTCGGGAAGTTTGGACGTCGCGTGGCGTTCCAGCGCCAGCGCCAATTCCTCGCGCGTCATGCCGCAGCCGTCGTCGCCGACGACGATCAAAGCCTGCCCGCCCGCGCGCAACGCTATGTCGATTTTCGTCGCCTTGGCATCCAGCGCGTTTTCCACCAGTTCCTTGACGGCGGCTGCCGGACGTTCGACGACCTCGCCCGCGGCGATGCGGTTGATGAGGGATGAGGGAAGGCGGCGAATGGGCATTGAAGAAGATGGGGAAGTTAGGGGCTAGGAAAGAGTAGCGGCAAATGATGTGTGTTTGTATCGAAATTTAGCCCACCCTGCACTTGATGCGGCGCAAATCAAGAGGGATTCCTGCTTTCTGCCTTCCACGGGGCCACGGTGCGACAAGTTTCGGGAAAGGCCTTTGCGGTCGGTGTTTTCATTTCTTCCGGTTTGCCTTTATTCTTTCATCTTTGCCTCTAACCTCTAACATTCAAAAAAGAGAAGCGCGCTTCCCGTGACCTCGCCGAAACGAGGGGCGGCATGCAACCTGTTTGTTGGGGCCTCCGGCGATACCCCACAGTCGTACGCCTGTGGGCACGGAGGCGGAACAAACGCGTTCTTTCGAACGTGGGGGTGTTATAGATGAAGCTAGAGGAGATGTCAAGGGAAAGATCACATGATATTTAAGAATTGTGGGATCTGTCATTTCTTGATTGTCGCGGCCGTAAGCTAGCCATTGCAAAATATAGATATTGTTCTTCGGAACGGGACAAAATACGGTCATTTGTCCAGTTCCATGTATTAATGCAGTAATTAGGGGATTGTTAACACAAAAGGATTAAAATGCAGCATTGATTTTCCTAACACGGAGGTTTCTCCATGCGCACCCGTCTTTTTGTCGCGGCCCTTGCAAGCCTGTTTGTCCTCGGCTTCGGACAGTCGGCGCTTGCCGATGGGTTTTGTGATCCGCCGAATCAAGGCGTGTCTTGTCTTGGGGGGAAAGATTGCAGAAATCTCGGCTCGACGATGATGGACGGCGACCAGAAAAACATCATTGCTTGCCTTGGTACGGAGACGGGCGTGACCTGCGCAGATGAGCACGGCAACCCGACAGGGCAATGCCAATGGAAGGCGATGACGACGACCAGCACAGAAAACGGTTGGGTTTCCGTGCCACTTAATGACAAGAATTATTTTGATATAACTTGTAGATATATGGCTCAGTATGTTGATGAGAAGGTTTACTCTACAGAACCAGACGCGGATGCTTACTATTATCCGACTTTTGTGTTTAGTAAATTTCTCGGGGTTACAAACACTGGCAATGATGAACTTACGGGGATTCCATATGACAACAAAGGATATTTTTACTACAAAGCCGCTGGCGACAAAACTGACGGCTCGAAAGCCGGTCAAGGTAAGATTTGGGTTGTTGCAATATGGAAAAACTGCAATCCATAATGGCTCTATCCCCACAAGTCCGCAAACTTTCCCGCAGTCCTCCTGCTTAATCGGCTGAGGAAACAAGCTAATCCGTGGGGTAAGAAAAACGGCGCGGCAAAAGCGGCGGGATTCCCTCCCCCTCGCGGGGAGGGTTAGGGAGGGGGGAGAGCGACTGGAAGACATGTTGGAGATCGGACGCAGTCTTGCGGTGAGATTGCCTAAAATCCCAAACTTTGTCTCTTGCGGAGCGCCCCCCTCCCTAACCCTCCCCGCGAGACCATATGTTCGCGATCATCCCCTCTGCAGGGGAAGGGGCTGATAGAAGAAGGAAGCCTCATCCAAGCAGGAAGGGGAACCCTCTTTATCAGGAGAAGATCATGAGCGTAACGTATGTCGGGCTTGATGCCCACAAA
>JARLJD010000020.1 GCA_031291395.1 Alphaproteobacteria bacterium
ATACCGTCGCCGTCATGTCTTTCCGTACCTCAAGCCCTACTTGCCACATAGCCCCCTCCCTTCGGTGAAAGCTTATGTGAATCATACTTTTAAACGTTTGTGAATCCCTCGTGAGTCACTTCATTCGGGGATTGGTATTACTTTGGTTCTCGCTTTTTGCGCATATGGGAAAAATTGCTGTTTCTTTTCCCGCTGAACAGCCCGGCGATACTTCGCAAGGTCACAAATTATCTGTTCGTAAGAGCGGCTTCCAGCCGCGACTGTCGACGTAAAAACAAGTGGTCGCGGCTGGAAGCCGCTCCTACGAAAAATCACAATTTATGGCGTGTCGCAGTATAACAATGGGGATAGTCCTATTTCCCCTCCTCCATCACATCCTTCACCTTCCCCGCCAGTTGCTTCAGCGTGAAGGGTTTGGGGAGGAAGTGGATGGCTTCGCCGGAGGTGAATTGTTCGCGTAGGCGGTCTTCGGTGTAGCCGGAGACGAAGATGACTTTGATCTTTGGCCATTTTCCGCGCATGTGTTTATAGAGCGTCGGGCCGTCCATCTGCGGCATGACGACGTCGGAGACAATCAGGTCGACTTTGTCGCCTTGCTCGTTCAGGACGGCCAGCGCTTCCTCGCCGCTGCGCGCTTCGAGAACGGTATAGCCTTTGTTGCGCAAGGCGCGGGAGGAGAACACGCGCACGGCGTCTTCGTCTTCGACGAGAAGGATCGTGCCCGCGCCGGTCAGATCGGGGCCGGGTTTGTCTTCGCGCACGTCTTCGGGTTTGGCCTCGATCTCGCCTTTGGTTTGGCGATAAACCGGCAGATAGATGTTCAGCGTCGTGCCGACGCCCACCGTGCTGTCGACGCTGATAAAACCGCCTGTTTGCCGCACGATGCCGTAGACCGTAGCGAGCCCCAAACCGGTGCCGGAGCCAAGTTCTTTGGTCGAGAAAAAAGGCTCGAAAATATGGTGGATGTTTTCGGCCGGAATGCCGATCCCTGTATCCTTGACTTCGATCGCGACATAATCGCCCGGCGGCATGTCGTCTTGGCCGCGCAGGATGCGGGACTCTTGCCGGTGGTTGCGCGTGCGGATCGTGACGGTGCCGCCGCTGGGCATCGCGTCGCGGGCGTTGACGACCAGATTGATGATGACCTGTTCCAGTTGCCCCTGATCGACCTTGACCAGACCGACATCGCGGCCGTGGATCATATCGAGCTTGATTTGTGCGCCGATCAGGCGGCGCAACAGGTTTGTCAGTTCCGAGAGCACGTCGGCGAGGCTTAAAACCTTGGGCTGTAACGTCTGCTGGCGCGAGAAGGCCAGAAGTTGCCGCACCAGATTGGCGGCTCTATTGCCGTTCTGCTTGATCTGCATGATGTCGTTGAAGCTTTGGTCGCCCGGCTTGTGGCGTTGCAAGAGCAAATCGCAGAAGCCGATCATCGCCGTCAGCAAATTGTTGAAGTCGTGCGCGACTCCGCCCGCCAATTGGCCGATCGCTTGCATTTTCTGCGATTGGGCGAACTGGATTTGCAGGTGTTTTTGCTCGGTCACATCGATGAAGTAGAGCATCAGGCCGCTTTGTTCCGCTCCGGCCGGAGCCGTGCCGACCAGACCGAAACGCTTGACGAAAACCTGCGCGATAATTTCGCGCTCGCTGAGCATCCGGACTTCGAGCGGCGAAATCTGATCCGTTCCGCCCAGAACTTCGGCCAGCTTGGCCATCATCTGCTGCCGGTCGTTCGGCGCTATCAGCTCTTCCATGCCGGTGCCGACGATGCCGCCGCGCGAGCGGCGGATGATCGAATGGAACGCATGGTTGCATTCCATAACCGTGTATTTGCCGTCGATCAAAAGAATGCCGATGGGCGCTTCGGCGAACAGCCGCTGGAACCGATGCTCGGACACCGACAGGGCTTGCTGCCATTCGCGCTCTGGCGACTGGTCGCGCACGATAGAGCGCGTGCGCAGCGTCTTGCCGTCATCGCCCATTACGACGGTCTGGGTGATCGCGACGGGGAACAACGTGCCGTCGCGGCGGCGCATGATCGCCTCGCCGCGCAGCTCTCCCTGAGGCCCCGCGGCAATAGCATGCGCCGCGACGCCCTTGGGGGGATCGCGCAGCACATTATGCAGACGAACGTCGCCTCTGATCAGTTCTTCGGGCGTGACCTGCAGCCATTCGGCCAGCGTTTTGTTGGCGAAGCGGAAAAGCCCGTGCTGATCGACCGAATAAATGCCGACGGGCGCTTGCGCCATAAAGTCGATCAGCTTGGCCTGCTCGTCGCGCATGGCCTTTTCCATGCGACGGCGTTCGCTGATATCGTCGAAGCGCCAATGGTAATAATTGGGATAGCCTTCGAGCGGGCGCGACACGATGCGCCGCCATTCGATGATTTTGCCGCCGCGCACCACCGGCAATTCGGCGATGCCGGAATGGCCTTTTTGCAGCGACGCCTTAACCTGATTGAATTCGTTTGTGACGGCGGGCGTCGCCGAAAAACGCGCCGCCAGCGCCGCTTCGGCATTTTGCTGCACGCCGAGATCTATCCAGCCGCGAAACGCTCGGTTGGCGAGGATGAGGTTGCCCTTGTCGTCGGTGATCAGCTGCGGCGTCAGAACGCTGTGGAAGGCCTCGCGCAGAAAAACTTCCTGACCGCTTTCAACGCGCGTGCTTTTTGACAAGCGCCAGGTGGCTCCTGCTGCGCCGAACAGCGTCAGGGCGAGAAAAACGCTGAGCCCTATGCCCGCGCCGCCGGAAACAAGGTAAGGGACTACAGCCGCCAAAGTCCCCAGCGCCGTCACAGCGCCCACGCCCCACAAAGCCGTAGGCATCTCCTTCGCGGATAAGCGCGCCATTATCCCCTGCTTTGGGGCAGACGGAACGGGTTTGGTTTCTGTGGGGTGAGGCGCGGTCATGGGAACGTATAGGGGCTTTTTTGATTTTCTTCAGTTCTGAGATTTCTGCGATTCTCTGACAATAGGGATGCCCGCTTAACAGGGCGTTAACAATTGGGGAAAAATTATGCTGCTTTCTGACGTCGGCTTGAAAAAAATAACCTTTTCTTAACAAGAAAACTGCATGGTAGGACGGCGCGTGGGGAAATTTATACGGCGCATTTTTCTTCATTTGATTTAGGGAGAGGCCTTTAACATGCAGAATGACGATCCCATCCTTATCGTTGATGATAGCGCGGCCATGCGGCAAACTTTGAAGAGTACGCTTATCGGCATGGGGCACCCCAACGTGCATGCGGCGTCGAACGGCGTCGAAGCGCTGGAACAATGTCGCGAACGCGACTTCAAGCTTATTTTCCTCGACTGGAACATGCCGGAAATGGATGGTCTTGAATTCTTGAAGACCTACCGCCGCGAACCGGAAAACAAAGACTCGGTCGTCATTATGTTGACTGCATCCGGGGATAAAAGATCCATTTTGACCGCGATAGAAAACGGGGCGAATTACTATATCACCAAACCCGTTTCGCCTGATGTCATCAAGAAAAAGATGGATCAGATCAAAGCGCGATTAGCCGATCAGGGAGAGATGTCATGAACAAGCTCTTCACCCTGCAGGTTTTGGAAGAACTGAAGAAGACCATTCGTCAGTGCCTTGAAGATACCATTACGTTCATGTTTAATTTCGACATCTCTTTGTGCGATTCCCCCAAAGAGGCAAAAGACAAGGAACCTGTGTGCGCTTCCGTCATATTGAGTTCTGCTGCAACAAGGGCGCTTCTGTATGTGACCATTCCAAACCCTGTCGCCAACGAACTCGCTCTCGTTATCGGCGCGGGTGATCTTCCTAAAGACCAAATGTTGCAGGACATAGCCTGCGAGCTTGCCAATATCGTCGCGCATGCCATTCAGGGTTATTTTGACCGACTGCCCTCTGCCGTGTCTTTTGACGTCGGCCTGCCGCAGAAGGGGCTTGTATCCCCCCACCTGCCTTCCGAAGATGCCGGCATTCTCAAGCTTCCTACGCCAGCCGACGGCGTTGATCCTATATGCCTTGATTTTGTCTTCTCGAAATCCGCCTAGTGAACCATACCGCCAAGCCATCCGGTCGCGTCACGGCGAAAGAGATCAAGTCAGGGCCATATATTTTAGGCAAGACAGACCACTAGGGAACTGACCGTGCCAATTTAAAGGTTGGAAGATGGGAATCTTGTATGTCTATCAAGCTAAAGATTCTTTTGGCCGTGATCCCTTTAGCCGTCCTCTTTGCTGCGCAAACCGGTCTTTTCTATTTTCAACAGAAACGATTTGACGCGTTTGTAAGCAAGGAATTTAGCCAGTCTCTGGCGCCGGTTGGCAGCTTCGCGCCGTCCTCCACAAACGACGGCGCGAAGGAGGCTGAAAATGCCAGACAATCGCTGGCGATCGACCGGAAAGAGGCGTCAGGCCTTATTATAGCGAACGAGGCGGAGGTTATCTCCGCCCTTCTGGGCGCGCTGATTTTAGGCGGCATCGCCTCGTTTCTTCTTATCGAAAGCCTTGTTCCTCCGTTGAACAAAGCCATCATGATTTCCAACGCCATTGCGGTCGGTTATCTTGAAAACGAGATCAAGGCCACGGGCAACAGCGAAACCGACGAGCTGCTCAGATCGCTTGCCGCGATACAGCAGTCGCGCGCGGAAATCAACGACCATCTGGAAAGACAAATCAGCGAAACGGAAACCGCCTATGCCGATATGCAAACGAGCGCGCTGGCGCTGAACGCGGCCAATGCCAGCCTTTCCTCGCTTAATGCGTCCATGGATATCATGTTGAACGCGTTGAATCAGGGGCTGTTTTCGTTCGGCGCGGACGGCATATGCTCGAGCGTGTCGTCGAAGGCCTGTTTATCCCTTCTGGAATCCGCGCCTGCGGGGCGCAGAATTACCGATGTCCTTCATATTCCTCCCGAAGAGGAGTCCGTGGATCGAGTCTTGAAGCTGATTTTTTCCAATGCAGATCCGGATTTCGACAAGGACGATCTTCTTGCGCTGCTTCCTGACAGGTTCGAGAGAAGCGACGGGACGAAAATCGCGCTGGCCTATCATCCGATTGTAGGCGATGAGAAAAAAGTGCGGTCCATTCTTGCCGTCGCGACGGATCACAGCGCCGAAGAATCGGCGGTACAGCTCATGCGCGATCAGGAGGCTGCGGCGCTGAGCGTGCTTCGAATCTCCGGCAACAGGAATTTGTTCATTCAGTTCTATAACAGCATCTCCGGTTTTTTCTTGAACCTCGATGAGATTCTTTCCGAAGAGGATTCTTTGGACATGCTGCGACGAGACCTTCACACTTTTAAGGGAAATGCCGCGATCTTTCATCTGCAGGACATTGTCGATGCGCTTCACGGAATGGAAGATCGCTTGGCCGGTGTTTCGGACATCGCGCAAGCGCGGCAAGCGATGCAAACGGATTTGCCTAAATTTCAGGCCATTCTCACCAAAACTCACAAGCTGGCTTATGACATTCTTGGCAGGACTTTCGATCAACAAGGCGTCACCCGAACCTTGCCGTTAAGCGCGCTGGCGGCGATGGCGGATCGCATCAGGCGCCTTTCCGCCAACGACAATTTGTACAAGGATTTCGTCGAAACGCTGATGGGCGAGCCGGTGCGCAACGCTCTGTCGACCTTCGACATCAGCCTTCACGAACTGGCCGACCGCTATGGCAAAAAAGTTTCGCCCTGCTATTTCACGGGGGACAATTTTCTTTTACTGACAGAAAATTATCATCCCTTGTTCGCTGCTTTCATTCATATCGCGCGCAATATCGTTAGCCATGCCATCGATTCCCCAAAATTGCGCGTCGAACGGCATAAAGATCCCGAACTGACGGTCGTTATTGAAACAAAAAAATTTCAGATCGGAAATCAGGAATGGTTTCGCATCAGCTTTGAAGACGACGGGTGCGGGTTGAACGTTCCCCTTCTCAGGAAAAAGCTTGCGGAATGCCGTTCGGAAGAAGCCGCAGCGCGGCTGACGGATGCGGAAGTGATGAACGGCATTTTTAACGACAATCTTTCGACCCGGCAACATGTGGACGCGCTTGCAGGCCGCGGCGTCGGCCTTAGCGCCGTAAAACACGAGGCTGGGAAACTTGGGGGGAAAGTGAGCGTGGAAAGCGAATGGGGGGTTTATACGAGGATTATCATTGAGGCGCCCTTCGATTGGTCGGCGCGGCAAAAGCCGGATCGAGGGGGGGAGGATTCCTGAACCCAATCCCTGAAAGGAAAACGACGGGCTTAAAAAACGGAAACCTTAGGGACTAACCGGCAGAGACAAGGAGTCGACCAGCCCCTTTTAAACCGGATTTCCCGACAAAAAGCGCTTGCCAAGCCGTTCGCAAAACATTCTTATGCAGAAATGATCGTCGCCATTATCGTTACATACAATCCTGACCCGGGGCAGTTTAAACGGCTTCTGGAACTTTGCGTACCGCAAGTCGATGCCGTGGTCGTCGTCGATAACGGCTCATCCGTTCCGGTTAAGGCGTGGCTGGACGCCTGTGAAACAACCCAAATCATCTGGCGTCCTTTGGGCGAGAACAAGGGCATCGCTGCCGCGCACAATGAAGGCATACGGCAAGCGCGCCTTGTTAACGCGGATTACGTCCTGATCTTCGACCACGACAGCGCTCCTGCGCCCGATATGGCGGAGCGGCTTCTCGCGGCATTGAAGAAGAAGCAGGAAGAAGGCGGCCACGTCGCCGCCGTCGGCCCCTGTTACACCGATCCCCGTCGTGACAACCCGCCGCCCTTCACGCGCATTGAGGGGTTATGCCTCAAACGTTGCGCTTATTCAAAAGACACACCCATCGTCCCTGTCGATTACCTTGTTTCCTCTGGCAGCCTTATTCCCGTGGCGGCCTTGGATGCTGTCGGCGAAATGAAGGAAGACCTGTTCATCGATTACGTCGATGTCGAGTGGGGGCTTCGCGCCAATGCCAAAGGATTCCAGTCTTTCGGCGTCTTTTCCGCGTTGATGGAGCATAATCTTGGCGACGAAACCATCCGCATTTTTGGCCGCAAACTCGCCGTGCACAGCTCCTTGAGGCATTATTATATGTTCCGCAACGCGACGTGGCTTTACACCCAAAAAGACGTGCCGCTGAATTGGAAGCTGGTAGACGGCGCGCGTTTTGCGGTTCGCTTTGTTTGCTATGCCCTATTCGCCAAACCGCATCTGGAGCATATACGCAACATGACGCAAGGCGTTTTCGACGGTCTGCGCGGCAGGCTGGGGAAGAAGTTTGCGGAATAAGCAGAGCCAATAACCCACAGCATAACGAGAGTTGGAGGGAAACCGCTATAAGCGGTTTTAAGGACTCTGACTACAGGGCACGCTGCTGCTTTGTAAATATGCGCGTTGCGCGACAGCGTTTCTTCCAAAGAGAAACGTGATTGTTGTCGTCGTGGGTGAGCTTCCTACGTTAACCTCATTGAGCACTGAAAGAATCACACGTTCAAACGTTTTGCAATACCCCGACCCAAACATTTTGGTAAGCGGCTATCTTATGCTGGCGCAGAAGCTGTACGAGGAAGGCGACGTTTTCGCCGAAGCGTTCAATTTCAGTCCCGAGGGAGAACCGGCGGCGACGGTCAAGGATATCATCGACGCCTTGATACGCAAGATGGGGCGTGGTTCGTACAGCATTGATGAAACGAAGCGTAATCTGCACGAAGCGAGCTTTCTACGGCTCGATTCCGGCAAGGCCGCGGCGTGCCTACATTGGCTACGCTGCTGTCGCAGGAAAACTGCATAGCCTATACGGCGGAATGGTACGCGGCGTGATTTGCGGGAAAGCCGGTCGATGCGATCACGGCGGAGCAGATCGAGGCTTATTCTCTTTTATAAAATGAAAACAACGACTACCGCCGTGCCAAGGCGGCGTTGGCCTTGTACCATTCATAGGTTTCGCGCACGCCTTCGGCCAAACTGATTTTGGCTTTGAACCCTGCCTGCGCCAATTGATCGAGATTGTAGTAACGGCGCAATTGACCGTCCGGTTTCGACGCGTCCCATTCAACCTTTACTTTATGCGCGGTCGCGTCCTCAAGCGCTTTCACGATGTCGCTTATGGGGTGCAAGAAGCCGCTGCCTAAATTTATAGGGCCTTCGCAGCGCCGCATGAGGCAAAGCAGACCCGCGGCCGCGTCGTTGCAATGGGAGAAATCTCGTATGGCGACGCCGCTGCCCCAAACTTTGACCGAGGTTCCACTTTGCTCCGCGGCGTGGAACTTTGCCACCAGCGAAGGGATGACGTGCCCGTCGTCGGCATTGAAATTGTCGTGCGGCCCATACAGGTTGCCGCTGATCGCGAAGGCGGAGACTAGTCCGTATTGCTCACGCGCTGCTATCAGTTGAGCCAGCATCAGGCGCTTGGCGTGAGCGTAGGAATCCTCGGACGGATGGGGGGAGCCGATCCAGATTTGGCTTTCCTTCAGTTCTTCCTGCCCCTTCAATTCCGGATAGACGCAGCCGGATCCCATGGCGACGATTTTCTTGACGCCCGCCCGCCGCGCTTGTTCGACGACGTGGGTGTTTATCATCACATTTTCATAAATGATGTCGGACTTGTATTTCGTATTGCCGCCCAGCCCGTGGACGCGCGCCGCCAGATGAAACACATACTCGGGGTGTATGTCCGCGAACATGTGCACGACCGCGTTTCCGTCGCGCAGATCGTAATCGCGGCTGCCTACGCAGGCGACATTCGTAAAACCTTCGGCGGCAAGAATTTTTCCCAGAGCGCGACCGACAAGGCCCGTGCCGCCGGTTATCAGGAAGCTGGAAGAACTGTCGATTTGCATATGTTCCGTCCAAAAAGGTTAAACGATCTTTGTTCGATTGCGCACTAAGCGTCTTTTTCTAGCAGCCAACTCAAGCAAGGTAAATCCAGTTTTTCCGCATTGCTCGCGACCGTTCGTGTCCCCATAGTGTCGGCAATGAAATCGGGGGTACGCGGATATATCCGTTGGGATCGACGGACACACATTCCGCGCCTATATTTTGCGCAGCAAGCTTAAGGCGCAAGACCACCTCGGTTTCGGCATTACACACTTCCGGAAACGGATCTATGACGGCAAAGCGATTACAAACTATGTTTTGTGATTCCTAATTTCCCCGCTCTGCGTCGTTTTCGCCTAAGTCGTAAATGGCAGATATTTGCCGCCATTTTGCGGCCCAAACATAGCGTTCGAGACAAACCTTGTGCGCATTAGTTGCCATGCGCGCGCTCAATCCGTCGTCTGTCAGCAATTGGACACAGCGCTTGGCGAACATTTCCGGATCGCTTGCTACAAATATGCTCTCCTCGTCCTTGTAGGCAAGTCCGGCGAAAGCGATTGGCGAAACCACGCAAGGCACACCCATGATCGCGTACTGGTTAACCTTGCCTCTCAGACCGGAACCGCTCAGGGCGGGAGCTATGCCGACGCGCGCCTGCGCTATGAGGGGTGCTATGGCAGGGACTTCTCCGATAAAATCAACGGACGGCGAAGCGTATGGGGCAAATTCCGACAAATCTCCGCGTCCGACGAGCTTAAGAACGTAACCCGGAGCTTTGTTAAGAACAAGCGGATGAACATTGTCGAGATACCATCGTAACGCGGCACGGTTTATGTCAGAATCGAAAAAAGCCACGTAAATTATCACGCGAGGCTTGACGCCGGGAGAAACGGGAAGAACAGTTCCCTTCAAGTCGTCATCAAACTCAATGGCCGAAAGACCTGTTTCGAGAACAGAGACTCGTTTGTTGGGCGTTACGCGACGCAAGGCGGCTGCGTCAGATTCTGATACGCAAACAGTTTGATCGGCCATGAAGGCGAAGGACGCTTCCTCAAGCGCGTAATAAATAGAGCCAAGAAAATTCCTTATCGTTGTGCGGCGCCTGCCTGAAATAACGGCGAGAATCTCAATTGGCAGGGCGCGCACAAAGGATTCCATCGGCGTGTAAATGATTTTGCTGCCCAACCGCCTAAAGGCTTTGATTTGACGCCCCGCCGGATGATACTGTAAATCAATCGTGTCGTAATGAATCTTTTGCCCATCGCGCAGAGACTCAAAACCTTCCGGGGTCAAAATTTCCACGGGCGACAAATAGATGTTGTCGAAAATTTTCTGCGCTTCGCTCATCGACCAATCGACTCCGGGGCGGCAGTGCGTGTACAGATTGAGCCGCGTTCCCGGGCATCTTTCCCTTATAAGCGCATAGATATCGAGGATGCGCAGTCCTCCGGCATGGGCGCGGGATGGAGCGAAGTGGCTGACGAGAAGTATAGATGCAGCGCGTTTATCCGCCATTGCCCTCGCCCCTAGCTAAAGAAAGCTCCGGGTTAGAAACGCGGGCAGCGTTTCGTGGGGCGCGAGCGCATTGTGTATCAGTGTCGGAAGGTTTAGCCATATCAGGCATGGAAAGGTTGTCTTCGGTAGATGCTGGTAGCGGGAAAGCTGGTTTTTATCGTGTTTCAAGCCGAAGTTACTAGCAGTCCATATGGGCGAAAGCAATCGGCTTGATTTCCGGCGAAAATACCCAGAATGCCGACTTGTTGCGCATCAACGGGCAAGTCAGAAAACGTCCCTTGACCATCATTCAGGAAAGCAGCGATCGCAAACCAAAAAATTCTCCCGCACGAACACATCCGCCTGCGTCACAGTCTCCGGCGTTCCTATATCAAGAAACGGCGCATCCTCAGGCGTTTGATGCACGAGAATCCTTGCCCCTTCGGCGACCAGTTTCGGGATGACGTCATATTCCATGCTCAAGGACTCTTCGGAAGGGAAGGTCTCCAATAAAGATTTACGGAACAGATAAACGCCCGCGCTGATAAGGCCTTGGCCCGGGACTTTTTCCCGATAGGCGATCAATCTGCTTTCCGCGTCGATGTCGAGGCTGGCGTAGCGGCTGGTGTCGGGAACGCATTTGCCGACGATCATCGCGTCGATCTTCTTGTCGGACAAGAAATTCTCAATGACGTTGCGCAGAGGCGTGACGATAAGGGAATCCCCGTTCGTCACAAAAACGGCGTCGTGGCAAAAGGGCAAACAGGCGCGTACGCCTCCGCCTGTCCCCAAAGGCCGGCCTTCGCGGCAGATTTTCCAGTCTTTCGCCGTCAACAAAGGCATTTGCGGCAACCACGCTTCGATTTTTTCGGCGTGGTGGCCGATCGAGAAAACGAAATCGCCGATCCCTTGCCTTTGCGCCCACAAAACGACCCAGTGAAGAAACGGCTGTCCTGTAACCGAGATCAGCGGCTTTGGTAAATCAGGATAAAGCCCCGCCAGACGCGTACCTTTACCCCCGGCAAGAATGATTGCGGTAAGAGGCAGGAGAAATGTTTTTTCCGTTTGGGGCATTACAAGATTCCTGAGGTTGGCCTTTGCTATTCCGCAAACTTCTTCCCCAACCTGCCGCGCAGAGCGTCGAAAAAGTCTTGCGCCATGTTGCCGAGATGCTTCAGCTGCGGTTTGGCGAACAGGGTATAGCAAACATAACGAACCACAATACGCGCAGCGTCTACCAGTTTCCAATTCAGCGGCACTCCTTTATGGAGTGTAAAGCCATGTCGTGTTGTGGAACATCAAATAGCGCTTTAGGGGACACCAAACATCCCGCATTAATTATTGGTTGCAATTGATGACTTTGCCTTGGAAAACGCAATAAAATTTTTTTACTGTTAAGAAAAAATTATCTAAATGAAAGTATTTAATTATGCGATCCTATAATCCTTGGCTTGCTTAGCGAAAACATCGTTAAGTCCGTTGAGATTTTTCCTTTTAGGAGGCGTAAATGTTGGATGGATCCACCCCCAGAGCAAAGAACAAGTTTCTGCGTCGGGTTTGTCATAAGGCTGGCCAATTCGCAACAGATCGAAACCTCCGTCGCAAGGTCGGCAAAGTGGCGGCTGCTTTCTGGTTGACGGCGGCTCCGGTATGTTTGCCGGGGTTGGCGCACGCGGTACCCCTTACTATTGGCTGGACTGCAATTCCCGATCCAAATAATCCAGCAAATCCCGATCCATCAGTTACTGGCTACAACATCTACGATGGCCCCCTATCCGGCGTTTACGGTCTTCCGACTAACGCGGGTAATACCACCAAGTTCACTGTTGATCTTCCCCTCCCCGTTTACCTAACCCTCACAGGTTGTACTGCCACTCAAGAGAGCGCTTTTGCGCAGGAAATAAAGGTAGAAACCTATGGTTGCGCTTTTGTGTCGGGCGATACGCCACAAATAGTGAATACCATCCCATGGAGCATTGGCGGCGTTGAGCAA
The DNA here is from genome assembly GCA_031291395.1 of Alphaproteobacteria bacterium. Classification (GTDB taxonomy): domain Bacteria; phylum Pseudomonadota; class Alphaproteobacteria; order UBA9219; family UBA9219; genus CAIXLI01. The sequence continues at coordinate 12,261 of JARLJD010000020.1, forward strand.
ATCCCTGTCGTTCGAACATGGAACTTTACCCCGCCTACGGGAGGAACGCCAACAGGCTCTCAAACCAATCAGACAACCGGGATTTCGAAAGTTTTTTTTAATGTCCCATCGACGAACGCAACTGAAATTGTGACGGTGCCAGCCGTTACCACTTCAAGTCTAGCTTATACGCTCGGCAGTGTTGTCAGCGCAGTGTCTAACGCAGGCGGCACAACAACCAAAATTTTGGTCGATAACACGGCAGGGGAGCTGTATTCTCTTAATGAATCCAGCGGATTATATGTAGCTAATACTTACGCTGATTTAGGGAATTTAAGCGCCGGTGTGGTTCCCAGCGGCTTTAAGCTTCTCGATCAATACAATCTGGGCAATGGAAAAATCCAGAATATCTTGGTAAACACCGCCACCAATAATGCAATTAGTTATTTGACCTCCGCCAGTTCCGGCGCATTCGTAGCTAGCAGCGCCAACGATTATACGTCAACATCTTCTAACATTTTTTTAGTTGGAAGATCATATAGCTTACTTGTTTCGAAGAATACAAGTAACAACTTATGGAGCACGACGAACACGGACGCTAACGGCAACGAAATTGCCAACAGTTGGGTGCAATATCAAACCGTACAATCAGTGGTGAACGCGAACGGGACAACAACTATTTATGTGTATAATGGCACTTCAGGGGGGATGTATACCCTTAATGAAACTACGGCGACGGGAGCCTATGTAGACGGCTCCTTTGCTTATAACAATACCTACATACCCAAAAGCTATGCCGTAAACCCGACAACAGGGTATGTGCAATGCGCCGCACAAAGCTATTACACCCCCAGTTCTGCATTTCTGGAGTTGTCAAACGCGGGCAACCCTGTGAGCCAGAGCATAGTGCCGCTTACCTTTAACGGCGTCAGTTATACTCTGGTGGGAACCCAGTACAACGGTAACGGCACACTCAACACAAGCACAGTCATCCTAGCGGGACCGGCGAATAGCAATAAACTTGGCACCTTACAGTTGGACGCAAATGGCAATCTTGTTGCAAACAGTTTTGCCGCCAAAACTTATGTTGGAACCAGCGCGGCTACATCGGGCGGCTCGACGATGAAGCTTTGGACGGATCCTCTAGGCACTGTTCCAAATCTTGCTACGGCTCCGGTCGCGTATCTCGTTGAGTTTAACTCCAGCGGAACCCCTGTCAGTCCAACCTACACTGCAATTACTCCCTCGTATTCTTCAGGGTACGGTTATCGACCCCTGAGCGTCGCGCTCAACTCGAATCTTTCGGTTACGGGTAACAACGGCAGCAACACGTTCACTTATACTTCGCAGCAATTTAATACAACGACAGGGGCTGCAACCGGGTGGACATACGTTAACGCATTGCAAATCAATCAGTACGGGCAGCTGGTTAACTTGCCCGCTTATGGCGGATTTGTTTATGCCAGCGCGAATCCCATGCAAAACATTCGTTATGCATCCGCCCTTACAGAACTCGATCGTGTGGTGGGAAGCCTTGAAGACACGCTTTCTGTCTCGAAGCCCGCGCCATCTCCATCGAGAGACATTACCAAAGTCCTCGCAATGTTCAGTTTCAAAACGGCAGGTCAAAGCAATTTTGCCGCTACGCCGGGAAGGGAGATTAACACGGCGAATGGCGGTGAAGGCGAGGATATATCAAAGAATACTTATACCTTGCCAGTGAATCCCTATGAACGGCAGGCTCTCGGAAGGCTTACAGCCAAGATCCGGCAAAATGAAAAGCAATTGTCGACGGCGAAGCTATGACCCGCCGCGCTTCATAAAGCGGTGCCGCGCTAAGAACTTCCATGGAAAGCCTTTCGGGTGCGACGTCTGGCTTTTGGATCGGATACCGACGAACTGGCTTCTGTTGTCCGACTTATAGTAGCCTTTCGTTACAGCCTCGATAATGTTGTCGCCGAGCCAATCGTATTGTTCGAAAACAAGATCGAATCCCGCTTTATGCAAGGCGTGAAGAATGCTTTCCTTTGTTAGCCAGAAAGATTTCTTGTTAACCCACGATGTCCATTTATAGGTTTCCAGTTCTTCGATGTTATCGGTGTCGTGTTCGGCATACCAGCGGCCGGATAGGCCTTCGTGCTCTGACATCTCGCCTAATTTAAATTTCTCGGGGCTATGATCCGAGGCATAATGCGTATTGATGATAACGACATCCGAAGCGATCCTGCCCATGAGTTCGATGAACGCACGCGGACGGTCAAGGTGATAGAGAAGCCCACAACAAAAAATGGCGTTTGCAGTTCCCAACTTCTCAATATTCCAGACATCGTCCTTAATAAATGACAAGTTGTTCAGCTTGAGTTTCTTCCTGACATACTCGCAGTTGGAAAAATTACTTTCTCTGACTTCTACCCCAACGGCGTCAAAACCCATGCGAGCGAATTCGACGGTATAGCCTCCTTCCAGGCATCCAAGATCGAGTATCCTTTTTTCAGACATGCCGCCGGGATAGACCAACTCCAGAATCCTTTTGGCAGATAAAAACCACGGACTCTCGGCGATTGTCCAACCGCAGTCAGGCATCGTCAGACTTCCGTCGGGCAAGAGAATATTGTGAGCTGTGAAGTTGGATGTCATCTTAGCCTTTACTGTCAGATTTTGGGAATCATGCGTAAATTCCATGCAGTGCAAGCAATTTACGCCCGTCTTAAAGGGGGTTTCCTGGGGGTGAACGCCATAGCGATCTTACCCAGAACACTTTTAGTTGCCCTGCCCGCATTGAGAACTGCTGCATCCCTGCGGGAACGTAAAATATCGATATCTGCCGTCATATCATGAAACCACCGGTCGGTAATTTCATAATCATGCTCCAATATTTTACGATATTTTTCTTCGCTTAAAAGGCGATACATGGCCATAAGGCCGACCATCTTGTAAGGCCTTTCAAGCCACCGATTTTCGGAAAAATAAAGCAACGCCTTTTCAATTTCAACGTGTTCTTCCGAGGGAAGTTCTTTTACGCGAAGACGATCACGGAAACCTTGAAGAAGAAGCTTGCGATCAACGTCGGCAAAAAATGAATTGGCTATGATATAATGCTCGTTCATCGTTCTAATGGAATTAGAGACGGTCTGGCAGCTTGCGTTCTCGCCCGGAAGCACGCGAAAGTTGATAAGTTCGCGGTCGGATACGAAAATGTCGTGACGCTTGACAAGACGTATCCACATGTCGAAATCGGGAAGCTGCCGCATGCGATTATTATAAACGCCCAGTTCCTCATAACATGATTTGCGTATGAGAATCGTTGGATGACACAAGCAATTACCGGAATCGAAAAATCTTTGCAGCCAGCGGCCGCGCGACCTGTTTTCCTGATCGAACGTTGCGCCAAAGGCCAGCCCTTCCTTGGCGATAAGATGTCCCCCCTCATCCATAAATTGGGCGCGGCCAAAACAGGCACCCACAGAAGGATTTTCGCGCATCACCTGTTCCTGATAAGCTAGCTTGTCAGGATCCGACCAGCAATCGTCGGAATTAATCAAGGCAATAAACTCGCCGGAAGCTTTGTTGATAAGTTCGTTTGTAACAATGGCAGCGCCCCGGTTTATTTTGTTGGGGAAAAAAGCAATCCTTTGATCCTGAACAGACGCGACAACGTCTCTCGTGCGATCACTGGATCCGTCATCGGCAATAAGAAATTCAAAATCAGCGCCTTGTTGATCCAGAACGCTTTGTATGGCCTGCTCGACGAAAGGAGCGTGATTATAGGTTGGCATAATCACGGATATAGTCGGATTGTTCTTCATAGGAATCTCCAAAGGATTTTTCTGGCAAGATAACGCCTGACCTTAACGGGAAGCAGCAGTCGAACGACCACTAAAAAGAGAGGGGGGACGCAATCTTTGACAAAACCAACAAAGGCCGCAACTCTTTCCTCTTTCAGGATCATGAGGTTTTCTATTTTGGGAGAATAAGTCTTGGCAACCGCGCGTCTTAAACGCCTTGTTAGGATTTCAAATTCTTCATGGAAGGCATAATCGGTTAATTCGTCGTAAGCCGGGATCACGGCCATTTGTTGTTTGATCTTTTCGTTTTGGGAATGCTTCGACCATTGTCCCAAACGATGTAAACGATAAACGGACAAGGGGGTTTGAAAAAAACCGATCAGAGCTTGCCGCGACAAGCAAATGTTCACAATCCAATCGTAAGAACAGAGTTCAAACAAGCCTGCAGGCAGACGTTCTAGAGCGGATTTACGGTACATGCATGTCGAGAAATTTCCGATCATATTATCAGCAATTAAATCTTTAGCCGAAAGATACTCGTAGCCGTCTCCCTTAACTGTGCGGAGATTAAATTTGTTGCGATCTTGTTCAAAAACAAAGTAATTGGCCGCGCAGGCATCGCACTCCCAATGTTGCTCAAGAAACGCCTTTTGTATTTGAAGCTTATGAGGGCTGATCCAATAGTCATCGCCCTCTAGAACAGCAACATAAGGGGACGAGCAGGCCTTAAAGCCACGCTGATAATTTTTTGTGATGCCGATATTCTCTTGCTGTGGAAGATATTTAAAATGGAAACGACCGTCTCTGCCCTCATAACCCTTAATGATTTCCAGCGTGTTGTCTGTCGAGGCATCGTCCGCGATCACAACCTCAATATCATTCTCAAAAACCTGCCCCAAAAGACCATCCATAGCCTGAGCTATATAACGCTCATGGTTATAGGTTACGAGCAAAACGGAGAGAGAGAGGGGGGGGGCTTAGAAGTCATTTTTTACCAAAGACATAGGGAATCGACGATTGTCTAGATGTTAGGGGGGGGGGAGAGCTTGATGCAAGGTTTCTTTTAACCGATGTTGTCAACAATATGCAATTTATCCAATCAGCAAAGCTTCCACAGCATCTAATGCGAAGACGGGAATGTTGCGTTTTTCAGACACTTCTTTTCTTTCTGCGAAAGAATCGTCGATGAAGATGGATTTTCCGCTGGCGATGAAATCGCTTTTCTTTTTGTTTTCGTCCAAGATAATGATTTCATCAAAAAGCAAAGGGCTAATAGCAAATTTTTGCAGACTTTCCTTAATGTCGAGCTTATGCCGTGAAAGAAGTACAATATTCTTTCCCGCGTTTCTGGACTGATAAAGAAAACTGATGACGTTTGTATTGACGCGGTTATTGATGATGATTGTGTCGTCAAAGTCAATGTAAACAGAATCATAATCGTTTTTGATCTTGAACTTTGAACATAATGCGCGGTCGATTTCCGCGTCCATGTTGTTGCGCAAAATACTGATGCCAAGCCCCATGCGATCAAACAAATTCAATTGTATGAAATTCACGCCATATGCCCTGAACAACGCCATTGTTCCGGCAACCCTCGGAGCGATTTCCATGAGAACAAGCTCGCCATTCGCCCGTTCCTTGACCTGATAAAACCAAACGCCCTGAAACGATAATGTCTTGTTTATTATTTCTGCGACTTCGTGAAATCTAGCATTTTGGGCTGGTTTCGAATTAACACTAATCCCATTATATATGCGCGCCCTTTCCCGCCCTTCGGCAAATAGAAGTTCTCCTTTTTTGTCGGTAAAACAATCGACGGTATATTCTTTCCCGGGTAAATATTCGAGAACAAGCAACGATGGGTCTTTCTCCAGATAATAGTCGACATCCCCCTTTGTTTCTGCCCGGAAAGTTCCTTTCGACCCTTGGCCTATGTCCGGTTTTAAAAAAACAGGAAACCTCATCGTATCAAAAGGATCATAAACTTCCGGCGTGGGAATGATCTCTGAAAACAATTTATATGTTTCTTTTTTTGATCGGCAAGTTCTACAAGTTTCTATACAGGAAGTAACAACGTCTGCTTTAATCAAGCTTTGATTTTCTATCAATTTTAGAACAACCGAATCGTGGGCGGGGATAATGAAATCAATATTACAAGTTTCAACTATTACATTAATCTTTTCTATAAAATCGTCCGCATCGACAAAAGGAAGCCCCACCGTATAATTCTCGTAAACATACTTTCCGTGGTCATCGACGCTGCTTGCTCCAAATAACTTAAAATGCCTAGAAAACTTCAGGGATCGATGGATCTCCAGTCCAATTTCCGTGCCACACGGAAAAACTAATACATTTTTCATTTAGCCAACACCCGATTGAGGAAGAACTTTTCTCAACAGAAGCTCCTGCGATTTTCGCACAAGACTTTTTCAAAGCCAAACTATATCGACGAGGCTTCGGTAGGTTGAGCCTGATTTTTCCCTTGTTGAGAAGTAGCCCTTCCGTTATCAGAAAGACGCATAAATGGCCGCTCGACCTTCAAGTAGGATATGGTCGCAAGCGACGCTGCGGCGGCCAAGGCAAGACATACCAAGATCGTGAAAGACCAGAATGACAGAAGCGTGACATCCCTGACAAATTTATGGCAGGCTTTAAATACAATGAATACGGTCATTGCATGTAAGAGATAGAAGCTATAACTTACGGTTCCCATTGCAACAAATGGTCTAAGCGTCAAAATATTTGGCTTAGATATTGTTATCGACATAAAGAGCAACGTCATTAATACCCATCTTTCCAACCCGAATGCCGGAAACCTGCTCCAGCTGAATATGTAAACAATCACGACTGCCATGGTCAGGACGAAGCCATAAAATTTATTTTCCCCACTAACCTCTCTGTACATCAATGGGGCACTGATTGCGCCTGATACAAAATAAACCCAAGAGCTGTTGCCCGTCAGATATAGGTCGCCAATTGCAAATGCAATGATCACTAAAGCGCAAGGCAGCACACGAAACCTTTGAATCATTAGAAAAACAAAGGGCAAAATTACATAGTAACGCCACTCGTACGCAAGAGACCAATTCACGCCGAGCAGTCGGCCAAAATCGAATCCATCGATAGTAGGAAGAGGCGTCAAGCCAAACGTAAAAATATTTGGCAGTTCGCTTAAGGCATCACCAACCTTCAGAGTATTAAACCGCATATGTAAAGCAGCAACAACCAATGCCAATGTTGCTGCAGCGACATACGCAGGCGTTAGCCTGAGCAAGCGTTTTCTAAAATAGGATGTCCAATCGACATCGGAAGCGAGCAAAACCTTGTTCGTAAAAAGAGCGCCGGTAATGCAAAAGAAAATCTGTACCCCAATTATGCCAAAAAACTTAAATAACGATAATGCACTCTGCGAAAAGTAAAAAACCTGCGGTGTAAGATGCAAGTTTATGATCACCAGCGGCGCGTGGGTTAGCGCAACAAGAGCAGCGGCGGCTCCCCTTAAACCATCAAGCCACTTTGTTTTGTCGTGCCCATCCCCGACCAGTTGAGGAATAAAACGTGAAAGCAAATACATCGAACAAAATATGCTTGCCAGCATTGCCGGCAATATAACAAGTGATAATAAAAACGGAACTTCCGATGGTTGGGTTGGCATAAGGGAGCCTTATAAGAAAACGGCAGGAGGTGAATCGAGCGTAACGCATACAGAATTGAATTGCTTACACACATCGAGCATACGCGCAAGTAGGCGACTAAAGTATATCATTGCAATCAATTCGCGTGGTGGGGTTGATTCAGATCACCCTCATCACATTTCCGTTATTACGTTTGTGATCCGTTTTTCGTCATCGGGGCTTAAGGCAGAATATAGGGGCAAGCATAATACTTTTGCAGCAGCATCGGTAGCGACTGGCAAATTACAACGTTGCGCGGAAGGCAAGCCTCTATACATGGGAAAATCAGAAATCAAAGGGTAAAAATAGCGGCGGGCATAAATGCCGTGGTCTTTAAGTTTCTGATACAAGGCATCTCTGGAAAGAGGGTATTCCGGTTGCACAAGTATTGGAAAATAGGAATAATTGGCCGAGGTTCCCTCTCCCGCCCCAAGACATTGGATGCCGCGCAGCCCCGATAGTTCGCTACGGTAGAATGCGTCGATTTCCTTGCGGCGCATTAAATGCTCATCCATGTATTGAAGCTGCAACGCCCCGAAAGCCGCATTGATTTCACTCATTTTTCCATTAATGCCGGAAGCCACGACGGTGACCTCATCCACGATTCCAAAATTCTTGAGGTAATCGATGCGTTGCTTGACTGTCGCATCGGGACAAACGATCGCCCCGCCCTCAAAGGTATGGAAGACTTTGGTCGCGTGAAAACTCAGAACCGACAAATCGCCATGATTGAGGATGCTGCCTTGATTGTCATTGACGCCAAAAGCGTGGGCTGCATCGTAAATAACCCTAAGGTTATATTTAGTAGCAATTTCTTGAATTGCCTTGGTGTCGCAAGGGTATCCGTAGCAGTGAACCGGCATAATGGCCGTAGTTCTTGGCGTTATGGCGGTTTCGATCTTGCTCGGATCAAGATTAAGCGTGTGAGGATCAATATCCACAAAAACGGGGCTAATCCCGCTCCACAATAAGGAGTGCGTCGTAGCGACAAAAGAATAAGGCGTTGTGATAACCTCGCCCGTGATCTGCAAAGCTTGCAAGGCTACCATCAAGGCAATCGTTCCATTTGGGAACAGCGCAATATGTTTTACCCCAAGATATTCACATAGCGCCTTTTCCAATTGCTGGTGAAATGGCCCTCCATTCGTAAGAATTTTGTTATCCCATATCTTTTCCAGATAAAGGACAAACTCCTTCAGCGGCGGCAACGAGGGCTGCACAACAAAAATGTTATTTTTAGCGCTCATAGCAAAACCATGTTGATTCCCATAAAGAAAGAAATGCGACAATTACGACAGGCCTTTTCTATATGAGTTTTGAAGCTTTAACAATCCTTATGCACAACTATGTCCGCGGCAGCGAAGTCGCGTGACGTCCATGACGTGTTGCCACGGCCGGATGGCGCAAGCCTAACGCATGACGATCGGCGAGTCAGCGTTCAGGAACGCGATAAAACCGTGATGATGCGGTCTTCGGAAAATCGCCGCCGCCGATATCCACGATTATCCCCGCTCGCTTGGGCATGTTCCGATCATCGATATCAACCCGCGCCGCGATGTCGCGCTTGCGAAGGCGATCGAACACGAAGCCAAGGCCCAGCGCAAGATCAACTTCCAAACCACCGAAGATATTCGTTACAATCAGCGTTCTTCCGCCGAGCGCGTGAACAGCCCGCTAAAAGACAACCTAAGCGGCAAGCACATTCGCGTGCGCGGCACCCCCAAATCTTCACCCACCTGATGTTCGGCCTGCTCTCGCTGACCATCCTGCAACTCTTGCGCCTCGTCACGTAGATCAGGCGCCATTTCACCGCGTGCCGGCCCGTCAATCGACAGACGCGGTGCTTCCGCTTGCACGGAATGCCTGAAAATAACCGAAATTGCAGGATAACGCCTTCCCGCACGCCAAAAAATTTAGGCATTACTTCGCTTGTTCCGGTCACAAGATAGTTTTGCAAGTGGCTCAAGGGTAGAAAAAACAACTTTTTGCATCATAGCGCTTTCGTTTTCGTCGCAGACTTTTTTTCGATTGGCTCCGAATCCGGATTGTGAACGTCCCTATTTTTACCAAAGATAAGCTGGAACGCCATTACCCCTGCAAGCGCTTCACATTGTTTTAGATAGAGCTGTTGTTACATAGAAAAGCTTGACACTAACAGACTTTTCCTCCACTAAAAAACTTATCTTTTGCGCACTTCGCGTCCTGCGCTGGAAGCTAAGCCAGTATCGGAAATACAATGCCAACCCTTTCAAAAACAGCACAAACGCTCAAGCCCCAACCGGCTCCGCTTTATGACCAGATGCTGGCATCCCGCATCCTTTTGGTTTCCATTCATTGCCCCACCCGTGCCCATGCTGGAGGCCTGCGCATCCTGGATATTTACCGCCTGCTCAAGTCCCATAATCCGCAGCTTAAAGTTGACCTTTATACTCAGAAAAAAACTGCCATCGATCATGACTATACTGCCGCCAATGAAATTTTCGATACTATCTACGATAGCGGGGACCGTTCCTTCAGCTACGCAACCTTCCTCCATTTGGTTCCCAACCCTAGGCTTTACGATATAATCGACTTTCAATTTTCAATCGCTCCGCAGGATATGGCTTTTTTCCGCGCGCACGCTTCCAAACTCCTGTTTACGCCGATGGAATGCCTGAGCCGTGATTATGCTCTGCGTTCCGCATCTTTGGACACCGCTGCGAGAAACGCACTTGCCAAGCAAGCCGCCGAGGAGCAGGAACTATGCCGCCGGGCAGACACGGTTGTTTGCGTTTCGAAACCAGATGCTGCTTATCTCAAGCAGCATTTTGAGCCCAACAAGATCTTAGCTGTGGAAACAGGTGTTTCCGATATCGAATTTGGCAACCCAACGGCATTGTCGGCTCGATCCAAAAAACCGAGATCCGTATTATACCTCGCCTATTTCGGTTCGCCGACGAATGTCGAGGCCCTTCAGTGGTATCTCGATAATGTGCATCCGCGTGTAAAGGAACATGTGCCCGATTATCGCTTTATCGTGGTCGGCCGCGGTGACATCAGTCGGTTCGCCTCGTTTGCTGGGACGAATGTTACTTTTGTTGGCGGAGTCGCCGATGTGGGCCCAATGATCGCCGAAGCTGAAATTGGCATTGCCCCAGCTCTTTCGGGTACCGGATATCGCGGGAAAATCAATCAGTATGCTGCGCTCGCAGTTCCCACGGTGGCATCCAAACTGGCGGCCGAAAGTTTTCGCTATATCCATGGTCAGGATATTTTTGTCGCGGATAATGCAGAAGACTTTGCTTCCAGCATCATCGACCTTCTTCAAGATGACTGCAAGCGCATGGCTATGGGTCATGCGGCGCAAACAAAATGTTTGCAATATTATTCTTGGACAAGCCGTCTTCGCGACCTTGCCCGCGCCTATTCCCGAGACGATCTTTATCCAACCGTTCACGCCATTGTTCCCTCGTATCGACATGCGCGTTATCTGCATGATAGAATAGCTTCCATTGCCGAACAAACCTACCCCAAGATTGATCTGACTGTCATTGACGACTGCTCACCCGACGATTCCGACGCTGTACTGCAGGATCTGCAGAAAGACTACGACTTTACCTATATCCGCAGGGAGATCAATTCAGGAACGCCATTTTCATCATGGGAATATGCTGCCTGTCATTTCCAAAATGGCCTGATATGGGTTTGTGAAAGCGACGATAAAGCTGAACTGAATTTTCTGGAACACGGAACAAAAGCCTTTCGAGAACACAATAACTTGGCGCTTTTTTATTGCAACTCATGGACCATCGACGATGCGAACATACGGCGCGGTTCGACCGCCGATTATCTTAGCCAGCAGTGGAATACTGACCGATGGGAAAAGCCGTTTATAGCCAAAGGTGAACAGGAACTGGCAAGCTATCAAATAAAAGGCATGACAGTTCCCAACATGAGTTCGGCTCTTATGAGCGCGGACGCGTTCGCACGGGCATTTCATGGCAATATAAAGCGCTACAAACTCGCTGGCGACTGGTTGTTCATCGGAGAATTGATGTGCTATGGCGATGTCGCCTTTATCCCCGATCATTTGAATCTCTTCCGTTCGCACGTTGCCACCGCTCGGTCTGCAACTCAACTGTCGCGTCGCATAGCCGAATATTTTATCGTCAAGTTTTGCCTTCACAAAAGGGCAAGAAAATCTTTACCACAACTTTGGGAAACGCTATTTCCAGAATGTGCATCACTCTTGCGGCCGGAAGCTTCTTTTTCTCAAACCGGCAAGGCCATGCTGAAAATTTCCCTCTGGGACACCGTGCGTCTTATACCCCTGCTGGCGTGCAGCATTTTGGCCTATTCGCCTTATTATGTGAGCACTATCATCAAAGAAATATCGTTAAAATATAAGAAGACACCCAAGCTCATTTTGGATAGGCCTTCCCCAGTTTTGCAAAATGAAGTTCCCCAAAGCAAAAAGCAGCGCTCTGCAATTTGTCATGCTATCCGCATGTTAGAGAGAGCCAAAAAAACCTTGGAAATATTATATACGAGCGATGGTGATAGGCATCACATCAAGACTCTAAAACAGATTGACGCAGCCCTTTCGGAGCTTAATCAAGCGTTGGAATCAGGTCGCGCACACGCAATTTCTAAGACAGCTGTTGCGAATGAATAAGTTTTTTATGGCTGGTTTGTCTGTTCTTTAAGCAGATTAAAGCCGCCTATTTTCACCATGCCTTCTGCTTCCAGCTGATCCATTGTGCCCGCGCCAAGTTTTTTTCAGCAAGAACTACGGCTTTCATGGCGTTTCTTCTGATAAAATGGCGTTTTTGTTCGCGGCGGGGGCAAGATAACTTCGGATGATTCCGTCCTTAATTTGCAGAAGTGGTTTCTCCACCAGCAAGTATACCGCGCAACCGAAAGCGACGCCGCAAATCATTTTGATCATCGCGCCGATGAGAATGTGGTGAAACGATTCGAGCATGTGCTCAAGTTCGAAGACCGCAAATCCGTGAAACAGATATATCGAATAGCTAGCCCTCCCCAAGAAGGCCGCAACTCCAACCAACGGATTGCCCGCACGAAAGGCGTTGTCGATGAAAAGACGCATGCCTCCCATGACGAGAATGGCAATCAGCGAAGTCGCCACAAGAAAAACTAGGTTTTCGGTTGAGATTAGAACGCGGCTCGTGTTCCAGAACAGGCATACGGCCAGCAAGGAAATACCGCCGATTTTTATATATTTTGAACGCCATATATCCGATATCTTTTCCCTGAATTCGTACGCCCCGATGCCGAAAAGAAAGAAAAAAATGAAACCCGGCACGTTGTTGGCCATGATGAACAGGAAAGTATGCGGGACAGGGTTCCAGAAAATCGCCTTGAGAAGCAAAAGCGACGGAGCCGTGACCAGCAAAAGCAACGCCAGCCGCCTCCGTCGTCCGTCAATAAACCGGAATATGAAAGGAAAGAGGGCGTAGAATTGTATTTCCACTACGAGCGACCACATAACACTGCTTAATGCCGTGATGTGCGAGGAAAAAAGGTTGGAAAGCATCAGCATCGAAAGCAGGTTCACCTTGATCCCCGCCCTGACCAGAAAATTGCAAAGGATCAAATGAAGCAGGAAAAGCGGATAGATGCGTAACAAGCGCTTCTTCCAAAACAATGAAGCGAAGTTCTTAAACGATCCGCGATCATGCAGGTCTGTGCCGTTCTTCGCTACATCGGAATGGGCAATCATGGCCATAGTGACGCCCGAAAGGCAGAAGAATATCCATACCCCTAAATGGCCACGGAAAAGCGGAGCGCCTATATTGAAGAAGCCGAAGGAAAAACGACTTTGGTCGAAAATGGTTGTAATGGTTGGAGGGATGTAGCCGATCACAAACGTATGAGCCGCAACTACGAGCAAAACCGCTATACAACGAAACACATCTATATATGCATAACGCTTGTGAGTACAGGCTTCCGTATTTTCCCCGGTGCGTTCCATGTGCTCTCTTTCAGACTCTCCACGCTTGCGAGCCGTGTTTGACGAAATGGCAGTTGCTGGCCTGGCCTTTGAAGTTTTCCAGTGCGCGGATAACGTTCATGCGTTTGTCCGGGGGGACAAAGAACATCATGAAACCGCCACCGCCCGCGCCCGATACCTTTCCCGCCAAGGCTCCGGCTGCAATGGCGCTGTCGTAGATTTCGTTCAAATGGGGGTTAGAAACCGTTTTGGCCGAGCGCTTCTTGTTCTCCCAGCCTTCGCGCATTGACTCGACAACGCCATTAAAGTCGCCGCGCAAAATACAATCCTTCATCAGCAAGGCTTCCTGCTTGATCTTGTGCATGGCCTCCAGAGCATCGACCGACCCCGATGTAACGTTATGGCTTTGATCCGCGATAATGGTTGCAGATTCACGCGATATGCCGCTGTAAAAAAGGACAAGCGAGGCTTCCAACTCGCAAATGATCCAGTTCTTGACGCGCAGCGGGTTAATCACCGCGCGGTGATCGGCGTAAAACTCCATGAAGTTGAAGCCGCCGAAGGTTGCAGAATATTGATCCTGCCGTCCGCCCTTCAGGCCGCAATTAATACGCTCAATCCGATAAGCAAGGCTGGCGATCGTGTAATCGTCCAAAGGCAGGTTGAACCATTCGACAAAGGCTCGGATCATCGTGACGACCAGCGTCGAGGACGAACCGAGCCCTGACCCGGCGGGGGCGTCGCAGAATGTGCTGAGTTCCAAAGGAACATTATGGCCATTATTGTAAAGACGCATCATCTCGTTATAGACGGCCCTGTGCAGATCGAGCTTGCCGTTGGCGGGCAGAGGGTCTGAGACGGGCAGGGTCTCTTCCTCCTGTTTGTCCGTGGCGACAAAACGCACAAGCGGTTCGTCCAAGGATCGGAGAACCGCATAGGCATAGCGATCAATCGAGGCGTTGAGGACAAAGCCGCCATGCACGTCGCAATAGGGGGAAACATCAGTTCCGCCTCCGGCGAGTCCAAGACGCAAAGGGGCGCGGGCACGAATGATCATGGCTGCTTACCGTGTTAGGAAATTTTGGCCAGACTTCACGCGTTCGCGCCAATACTCAAGAAGGTCTCGCATGGTCTTTTCGAACGGTATTTGTGGCTCCCAGCCCGTATGGGATTTGAACTTTGCCGTGTTTGGCACTTGCAAATCGGCGTCAATGGGACGCAATCGATCGGGATCGGTTTCAACCTTGATGTCTTTCACTGTGGACATGGCGATAAGGGTCTTCAGCATATCGCCCACGGAGCAGGTATAGGATCCGCCGATGTTGTAGTAAGCTCCCGGTTGGGGGTTTACAGTCACCAGCAGGTAATATGCGCGCACAGCATCGCGCACATCGGCGAAGGTGCGCAGCGAATCCAGATTGCCGGTCTTGACCACGGGCGGGATCATTCCCGCCTCGATCATCGCGATTTGCTTTGCGAAGGTAGATTCGGCGAAAACGTCCCCGCGCCGCGGCCCCGTGTGCGTGAACATGCGCGTCGTCATCACCGTCATGCCATAGGCCTCGGCGTAATAGCGGCCGATCAAGTCCGTCCCTACTTTGGAAATGGCGTAAGGCGAAGCAGGATGGAAGGTGCATTCCTCGTCGATCGGAAGCTTTTCCTTCGGCACGCGCCCGAACACCTCGGACGAGGCACAGACATGCGTGATGGCGTTTTTCAAATCGAGTTTGCGCATCGCCTCCAGCACATTCGCGGTGCCTTGGATATTCGTGTCGAAGGTATCGAGCGGAGATTCGAAAGAGGTTTTAGGGTAGCTTTGCGCCGCGAGGTGGAAAACGTAATCGGGCTTGCTGCGTGAGAACACGTCATGAATCGAATGGTAGTCGCGCAAGTCGCCGTAAAGAAGGCCTATTCTGTCTTTTGCGTTGATACGGGCGACATGGTGCTCGATGTTGTCGAGAGGGCTGCGCCAACGGCACATGCCGATGATTTCCCAATCCGTGTTTTCAAGAAGATAGTCGGCGAGGTGCGATCCGACCATGCCGGTTATGCCTGTTATCAAAGCGCGTTTTGTCGTCATGAATTTTCCTTGGCGTTGAGCGTTCCGTATTCCGACATGCAGGTGCCGTTGTCAAGCCCGCCTCCACGCAGCCCAACGGCTCCTCCGATTACATCGGCTGGATCCAAAAGGCACATTGTTTATGCGGGCGTTGCATAACAAGGCGTACTTCCTTTCATAAATTTCTTAACAAATCCCCGCCGCAAAAACGTGCCTCAAACGTCAGGGATGATTTCCTGCCGAATCGCATGCATAATGATGGGCGTTTTCAAAAGGCTCATTGAATAAAGGCGGGAAAAACCTATGCAGAATTTGGCGCAGAAAATACCGGCGGAAAGCGCGGGGGTGGGGGATCTGCCGTCTGTCGGGCGGCTTCTGCAGATTCACGATCGCATCCGCGCGGTGGGCGGGAAGGCGGTTGATTGCGTGCCTGCGGGTAAGATTCAGGACAAGGCTAGAGATTTTTTTGGGGTTGCGGGGGACGATTCCAATGCGCAGCTGCGCATGATCGATGCGATAGGCTTTGCGGTCGATCTGGGGTTGTTTACGCCTTCCATGACCGGACAAACCGCGATTGACCGCTTGATCCGCAATGGGAAGATCGCGACGCCGGAAGAAAAGGCTGCGGCGGCTTTGCTGCGCGGTTCGATCTTCCGGTTGATCGAGATCACGGGGGATTTGGGCGAGGGTTTGTTCGAGGCGACCGATCTTGCCAGCGGCGAAAACCTTATTCTGTTCGACCAGAAAATGTTTTGCCGCGAGGGGGCGCGCTGGGCGTTGCGCACCTGCTTTTATGAAGGCGTGAATATTTCCGCCGGCCCCGTGACCCCGATCAACGATCCGATGATGGAAGAAGCGCGGCCTTTCATCGTCAAAGGGCGCGGGCTGAAAAACCCGTTGCGTTGCGCGGAAGCGCTATACCGTTATTTTAT
Source organism: Alphaproteobacteria bacterium (assembly GCA_031291395.1). Taxonomy (GTDB): domain Bacteria; phylum Pseudomonadota; class Alphaproteobacteria; order UBA9219; family UBA9219; genus CAIXLI01. Next base: position 28,643 of record JARLJD010000020.1, read on the forward strand.
CCGTTACGGCAATCCCTTGGACGGCATAAATCCGGATTTGTTGTCGGATGAAGACGACGATTTCCCCTATGACGCCGACGACGGCCCCGTTCATGAGCTGGCGGCTCAATGGGCGAAAGGGAACGCTTTGCCTGAACCGACGCCCGCCGATTTGCGCGTCATTCGCGCCGAGGCCTACAAAGAGGCCGTGTTTGAAACGCACCATGCCGCCTATCTTGCGCATGACTGGAAACTGGACAGGCTTGCCGCGGCCTATGATCGCATTCTTGTGATCCAGCTTGAAACCATTCATCGCCGTTGCAGCGCGGGCTTACGTACCTCGCACGAAACGCTGGACGGGCTTGCCGCCGAAATCAAGCTGGGGGTCGCAAGCGGCAACGTAGGCCACGGCGCGGACACGCTTTTCGACGATCTGTGCCGCCGCGCCAAGCTGGCCTGTTCCGCCAAAGCGACCAACAAGGGCAATCGCGAGGAGCTGGACAAAATTCTGGCGCGGATTCAAGCCTTGCGCGGCAAAACCGTGGAACAAGGCTGCACCGAAGCCGAGGCGTTGCTTGCCGCCGACAAAGTCGCTGAATTGCTCGACCGTTACGGCCTGTCGCTGAGCGAAGTCGACATGAAGGAACAAAGCTGCTCCGGCGAAGGCATCGAAACCAACCGCCGCCGCCGCAGTCCGCTAGACGAATGCGTCGGCACGATTGCCGAATTCTGCGATTGCCGCACATGGTACGAAATGACGGCCAACGGGCATATCCGGCACATCTTTTTCGGCCTGCCCGCCGACGTGGCGGGCGCGCGTTACCTCTACGACAAGGTCGAGGAAGCGTTCGACACCGAAACCAAAAACTTCAAGCGCGGCAAGCTCTACGAAAGCCATTGCTCCAGCCACCGCCGCAGCGCCACGACCTCGTTTCAGGTTGGATTCGGGCACGGCATTTGCGCAAAACTCGACCGGCTCAAGGAATCGCGCACAGCCGCAGCCCGCGCGACAGGAGGCCGCGATCTTATGCCGATCAAAAACGCCGTCATCGAAGACGAACTCTCCAACCTCGGCATGAGGCTGAGATCCATCCGCGCCAACCGCAAAAGCGTTCTCGCCAAAGCCTACAACACCGGCCGTATCACCGGCGAGAATATGGACTGGGAAGACAAGATCGCGGCGGAAGGGTAAGGGCGTTTCTGCTATGGGACAAACCCCGGCGGAGCTATACTTTGCAACGTCACAAATTATCTTTTCGTAGGGGCGGCTTCCAGCCGCGACTTTTGTCGTAGAAACAAAGGGTCGCGGCTGGAAACCGCTCCTACGAGAAAGCGCACTTTGTGGCGTGTCGCAGTATATTTCTACCCAAAGTTTGAAGAATCTCGCGGGGTTCCTGTGTTCCCAAGATCCCCAATCTATGACCGCCGCCTCCGGCCAGCCTTTGGTGGTGGGCATCCGTGAGATAACTCAATAACATATTAAGAATACAGGGTATTTTAGGCCTTCGTGGAAATCTGTGGATTTTGGAGTGGTGCCGATTGTCAGATTTGAACTGACGACCTACCGCTTACAAGGCGGTTGCTCTACCCCTGAGCTAAATCGGCTGAAACTAGGTATTTTCTCGCACCCGCGCAATCACGCGGACGGGCGCGGCTTCGCATTGGTATTTTGACGGAACCGCAAACACTTCAAATTCCGGCGTTCCCAACAATAATTCCAAATCGTTGAGATTTTCAACAATAAGAACATTGTTTGAAAGCAAAATTTTATGCACGGAAAATGGCGGGCTGTCGGGGCTCGGCGTATCCAAACCAAGAATTGAAACGCCCGCGCTGACAAGCCGCTCGGCAAAAGAGGGGGTAACCTGCGGAAAAGACTCGTAATATTCTGGGCTACGGAAAAGTTTGTGCCGTCCCGTCAGGACGAGGACGACGTCTCCCGCCTCAAGCGCCACGTTATCAAGCAAGTCTTCGGTTAGGGCCGCTCGACCCCGCGCGTCAACGAGACGGCCTCGACCGAAAAACTGCGTGACGGGGATGTCGGACATGAAAGCTCCGTCCGGAATCATGTGAAGCGGCGCATCCATATGCGTCCCGACATGCATGCCACCGCGCAACCCATACGAATTATACCCCTGCGCGGCAATAAACGCTGTTTGCTTGAGTTCCGGCGAGGAATCTCCGGGATAGACCGGCATGTTTGCGCTAAAAACATGAGTGAGGTCGATAAGTTTCATCATTCTTTTACGATCGGGGGTGAGTTCGATGAGCAGGCGTTTATTCTCTCGCGCCCCTCTTTATCATACAAAACCTATCATACAAGCCTTGTTATCGAGGAAAGAATCCTGCTAGACAAAATTCATGACGAATCCGCAACAAATGCTGGCTGAGCTAGAGTGGCAAATTTGCCTTGGAGCCGATGAGGCTGTGGGGGACGTGGCAGGGCTTGCGGGATGGGTGGATGCGCCTCGCGTTTCTTTGGGAAGAAGGGGGGATGTTGGGGGAGGGATGACTCTCCAAGCCCCCCCTCACCCAGACCCTCTCCTCCCAAGGGGGGAGAGGGGGAGTCTTTCCGTTTTGCCTTCTTCCTCTCTGTCCTCCACGCGCTCTGCCTTGCCCCCCCTACCCCGTGTTGCCGCTCAGACGCTGGACGAATTAAAGGGGGAACTGGCCACATTCGAGGGCTGCGCTTTGCGAGCCACCGCTATGAATTTGGTTTTTGCCGACGGCAACCCGACATCTCCCGTTATGTTCATCGGCGAGGCGCCCGGGGAGGAGGAAGACCGGCAGGGCAAGCCCTTTGTCGGCGCCAGCGGGCAGTTGTTCGACAGGATGCTGGCGGCGGCCGGCATCCAGCGCAAAGACATATATATAGCCAACATTTTGTTCTGGCGTCCGCCCGGCAACCGTACGCCGACGGACGCGGAAATCGCTTCGTGCGTTCCTTTCGTTGAACGGCATATCTCTTTGATAAACCCTAGAATTCTTATTCTTCTGGGGGGCGTGGCGGCCAAAACTTTGCTGCAAACCAAAGACGGCATCACGCGGCTGCGCGGACGCTGGACGAGCTACGCCCTGCCTTCGGAATCCGGCTCGGCCACAGCCATTCCCTGCCTGCCGATCTATCATCCGGCCTATCTGCTGCGTCAGGTTAATGCCAAGCGTCAAGCGTGGAACGACATTTTATTGCTGAAAAAATACATGACAGACAACAACATATTGATAAATAACGAATAAATGTCATTTACTGTTTTTAGGCAATCGATTTCTCTTGCCCTCCCCTTTTTTCCTGCCTAGTAGCGTCGGCATGAAAAGCCGTTCGCCCTTAAGAAAGAATGTTACCCGTCTGCCGAAACTGGCAGCGGTGATGCTTGTCTTTCTGGGTCTCAGCACCAACACGCATCTCGACGCCGCGACGGCGTGGCATATTCATACGGCTCCGCTGCCGCCCCACATCGTTCCGCAAACGAAATCATCTTTTGCCGCTGGCCGCGGTCAGATCCATGTTCTGGGTGATCGCGATGCCGCGTTGTACCGCGCCGCCTTTGCCGCGCAAGAGAAAGCCGACTGGAAATTCGCCGACGAGGCTCTGGCGGAGGTTAAGGACAAGAAACTGATTGGGCATGTACTGGCCGACCGCTATCTGCGCCGCGGCATCAACATGACTGAAGCGCGCCAGTGGATGGCCTCCTATGCCGACCTCCCCGAAGCTGCGACACTTTATGGTATGGCAAGGTCTTTGCACGGATTTGCCAAAGCCCAAATTGCCAGACCACAACGAGGGTCGTCTTGGTCGGGGAATAACGGGCTTAGTTCGACTTTGGGCTTCCGCGGCGCGAACGATAATAACGCGCGAGAGGCTGCCGCCTTTTTCTATCGTGGGAAAATCGAACGCGCGCGGCCTTTGGCGCACACGGCAGCATCCTCCGGCGCGCCGCTGGGGTTGTGGATTGAGGGGCTGTCCGCGTGGGAGCAACAGGATTTCGGCGCGGCGGCTCAATCGTTCATTTCACTGGCGCAAACGCCGGGGCTTTCTTCGTGGGATCGCGCGGCCGCTTCTTACTGGGCGTATCGCGCCACCAGCCACAGGGGCGACAAGGCGCAGTCTTATCATTGGCTGGCCGAGGCAGCCCGTTATCCCCGCAGTTTTTACGGCTTTATGGCCGCTAGCCTGATGGGGCATCATCCCGATCGGTCGTGGAACATGCCGACATTGAACGAAAAGAACATAGCGACGTTAGCGGCGCGCCCCGACGGATGGCAGGCTTTGGCTCTGGTTCAAGTCGAACGCAGCGATCTGGCGGAAAGCGAACTGCGCCGCCTGATGCCGATGAACGCGCGCGAGAAACAGACCGCGGCGCTGGCTTTGGCTGAAATGGCGCATATGCCGTCTTTGACCTTGCAACTGGGCGGCGTTGTGACCAACGACAACGGCCAGCCTTTCGACGCCGCTTTGTACCCCCTGCCCCCGTGGCAACCGGAGGGAGGCTTTAAGGTCGATCGCGCGCTTATCTATGCCCTGATGCGCCGCGAGTCCCAATTCGACCCCGCCGCCGTCAGCGATAAAGGCGCGTGCGGCTTGATGCAGATTATGCCCGCAACGGCGCGCCATATCGCGAATGAGAACCGCGCCGAACACGCCGATCGCAATTGCCCCGACCGCTTGTTCGACCCCGCCGTCAATATGGGTCTGGGGCAAAAATATGTGCGCATGCTGGCCGAAAAACCGATCATCGGCAACAATCTGCTGCTTTTGCTCGCCGCCTATAACGGGGGGCCGGGCAATCTGGCGCATTGGCTTGACGGCGAAAACCGTTCCGACCCGCTGTTGTTCATCGAAACCCTGCCTATGCGCGAAACCCGCGACTATGTGCAACGGGTGTTGCTGCATTACTGGATGTACAGAGCAAGGCTCTCCGAACCCGAAACCGCCGTCGCCCAACTGTCCCGCGGCGAATGGCCACGCTATGTCTTGCGCGATGAGGGCGGGGTGAAGCAGGCGGATGCGGGCGGGCTTGAACTTGCCAGCCTAGAGGCGAGGGAGATGGCCGGAGGGCAGTAAGCCTTTCAAGCCCAACGCCTTGCTATACTGCGACACGCCATAAATTGCACTTTTTCGTAAGAGCGGCTTCCAACCGCGGCCTCTTGTTGTTACATCAACAGCCGCGGCTGGAAGCCGTCCCGACGAAAGTGTAAATTAATACCAATCCCACTATGAACTGACCCGCGACAGCCAATCGCGAGAAGCGATGGAGGTGATGCGGGTGGCTTCGTTGGTTAAAGCTTGCCAAGCGTTGCAGCAAGCGTCGACGATGTCGTTGTAGGAATCGAGGATG
>JARLJD010000155.1 GCA_031291395.1 Alphaproteobacteria bacterium
ACACTTACCCCCACGATAAACAACCGCCGCCGCCACAACCACAACAACAGGTAGTGATTTCTTGATGATTAAGGCGTAGAAGGATTCGGACAATTCATTGAGCAACTAATCGGACATTTGTATTGATCGCCGACAGAAAAACCCCCTTGTTCAATTTCTTTGTGACAAAATAGGATCAACTCTCTATTGGAGCCGTTGTTTAATCACGGGGACGACAGATCATGAAAAAAGTTGGCATTCTGGCTTTGCAGGGCGATTTTGCGGCGCATGAGGCGGCTGTCGTCCGCGCGGGGGGCGCGGCTTTGCTGGTTCGCGCGGCGCGGCAATTCGGCGAGATCGACGGGCTTATTATTCCGGGCGGGGAAAGCTCGACGATGCTCCGGCTGCTGCATTATGACAATCTGATGCAACCTTTGGCTCAATTCGCGCGAGAGAAACAGGTTTTCGGCACCTGCGCGGGGGTTATCCTTTTAGCGAAAACAGTCACCAGTCCCGCGCAGGAAAGCCTCGCGGCGATGGATGTGGATGTGGAACGCAACGCCTATGGCCGCCAGAATGAAAGCCGCATCGTGGCAATCGAGCCGGAGGCGGATATGGGCGCGGACAAGTTTGAGGCGGTGTTCATTCGCGCGCCGATCATTCGCCGCGCGGGGGCGTCCGTGAAAATACTGGCGCGTTACAACGGCGATCCCGTGCTTGTGGAGCAAGGGCTGCACATGGGCGCGACTTTCCATCCCGAATTGACAACGGATACGCGCGTGCATGCGCGGTTTCTCGCCAAGCTTTAAATCGATCGATCCCGTTTCCTTGAAAAGCCGAAAAAGAAAGAAATGGGATTCCGGATAAATTTTGCGCCTCGACGGCCAGTTCTCAATCACAAAGTTTGTTATGGCGCAAAATTTTCCGGAATGACGGCGATCTTTTCGCGCTGATTTTCAAGAAAACCGAGTATGGATTACGGTTTGGCGCGTTCATATTGCTTGGGCCACGCGATATCCTCGCCGAGAGCATGGGCGGCGTGGAGCGGCCAATAGGGATCGCGCAGAAGTTCGCGCGCCAGCAAAACGACGTCGGCTTGATGATTGGCGACGATCTGTTCGGCCTGTTCCGCCGTGGTGATGCGCCCGACCGTTCCGACCGGAATTTGCACGCCTTGCCGGATCGCATCGGCGAACGGCACCTGATAGCCCGGGCCAGAAGGGATGCGCGTACCGGGGATCACGCCGCCGGTCGATACATCGATCAAATCGACGCCGATTTCTTTCAATTTGGCGCACAAGACAACGGATTGCCGCACATCCCATCCGCCTTCGACCCAATCCGAAGCCGAGATGCGGACAAGAAGCGGCAAAGAGTCGGGCCACGCCTGACGGACAGCCGAGGCCACCTCCAACACCAGCCGCATGCGGTTTTCCAGATTGCCGCCGTAACGATCCGTTCGTTGATTGGAAAGCGGAGACAGGAATTGATGCAACAAATAACCGTGCGCCGCGTGCAATTCGACGGCTTCGTATCCCGCCGCGAGGCTACGTTCGGCGGCTTTGGCGAAGGCGACGACAACAGCCTGAATTTCCTGTTCGCTGAGTTCGCGCGGCACGGGCGACTTGGCGTCGAACGGCGCGGCAGAGGGCGCGACGACAGCCCACCCGCCCGCTTCAATCGCCACAGGGCCGTTGCCTTTCCACGGAATGCTGGCGGAGGCCTTGCGTCCGGCATGCGCAAGCTGGATGCACGGCACCGCGCCGTTTTCCTTGATGAATTGCGCAAGCGGGCGAAAGGCCGCGACCTGCGCGTCGCTCCATAATCCGAGATCGCCCGGGCTGATGCGGCCTTCGGGCGCGACTGCCGTCGCTTCCTGAATGATGCAAGCCGCGCCGCCTACCGCGCGGCTGCCGTAATGCACGAAATGCCACGCGTTCGGCGTACTGTCCTCGCTGCTGTATTGGCACATCGGCGAGACAAAGATGCGGTTTTTGAATGTGATCCCGCGCAGTGTAAGGGGCGAAAACAGCTGGTTCTTCATGATCGGAATTATCTGCTGCCGCGTTTGACCATAAGGTCGAGATCCTCGCGCAAGCTTTGCAGATCCTCTTCGTGTTCGACTTCCTGCTCAAGGATCGTCAGCGCCATGTTGTAGGTGACCATATCGATATCCTTGGTGGCGTCCATCAGGCCTTTGTAAGCCGAAATCGCGCATTGTTCGCCCGCGATATTTTGATCGAGCAGAACGGCGACGTAAGGATCGGCGGGCGCATCATAGGCGCAGGGGCTTTCGTCGGCCCATTTTGCCGGAGTTAGAACCGGTGTGCCGCCCAATTGAATAATGCGGTTGGCGACGAGGACGGCGTGATTAAGCTCCTCGGTCGCGTGCAGGGTCAGCTCCGCCGCCACGGCGTCTTTCATCGGCCCTTTGATCAGTTTCGCGCCAAGCCAATATTGGTAATAGGCGAGCCATTCGCTGGCATAGGCCTGATTAAGAAGTTTAAGGATATGATCGACGTGTTGGCCGACTATTTCCCGTCCGCGTGTTCCCATGAGAGCCTCCTGTTTTCCTAGCCCCAACAATGCCTCTTAACGCGCGGCGGGTCAATAATGCCGTTTTGGTAAATCTTTTCGACGCAGCCTTCTTGCCCAATTTTTACGAATATGGTTCTATTAAAAGCGTTGTTTTTTTTTATCTTACCCCCTCTCAGGCTGAAACATGAAACCGATGAAAATTCTTCTGGCGGACGATCATGCCATTGTGCGTCACCTCATTACGCACAGCATCGTCGAGCTTGGTTTGCCTAGCCCCCATGAGACGGCGGATGGCGCGGAGACGCTGAACAGGATTCAAAAAGCCGCGCAGGAAGAACGCCCCTACGATCTCGTTTTTCTTGATTGGAATATGGACGGGCTTGACGGTTTCGAAGTTCTGACGGCCTGCCGCGCCAATCCGAAGCTGGCCAACATGGCCATCGTGATGCTGACTGCGGAAAGCGAACAGCATATGGTTCTTAAAGCCATCAAGGCGGGCGCGACCAGTTACATCACCAAGCCATTCACCGCGAAGAGAATTCAACAGACGCTTATCGAAATGGGCGCGTGGAAGAAGGATCACCCCCATGATATTTAGGGAGGGGGCTGAGCATCGCATGTCGGCATAGGGTGCTTTTATTAATCAGTTCGCAGGCAAGTTCATATTTCTTTGTCGGATTTCTCTTGACTTTGCATCACGAAATTACTTACCTTCGACCCCATGAGTAACGCGCAGCAAATCGTCGTTTTCCTCCCCATCGCCCCCGCGCCGCGGCCGCCGTGCGCCTAAGCGCACATACATAGAATTCCTCATCCCATAGTGTTGGTTGTCTGTTTCTACCCCTTGTTGGGGCAGGGGAAGGCGTAAGTATTTGAATTTCAAAATAGGACATAGAGATTATGAACAGGATTAAAGGAACGACCCTTATCAAAATCGGCACAGAGTCCCTCATAACCAGTAATGGCGCGCCAAATTTCAACATTTTTTCACGGGTTGCGCGAGGTTCTGCCGAGATTCAAGAGTATGGACATAAATCGCTCATTGTTTCTTCCGGCGCTGTCGGATTTGGAAAGGCGCTTGTGCCCGAATCGGCAATGGAGGGGAAATCTACGCTGGCCAAGAAACAGGTTTGGGCTTCTCACGGGCAACATATTCTTATCAAACAATGGGAAGCTGCTTTTAACGAAGTCGGCTTCCTTGCCGCCCAAGTTCTTTGGACAAGCAATAATTTGATCAAAAGATCACGACGGAGAGATGCGCAAAACTTTATCGATGCCGAATTGATGCTTGATAACAGCAGGGCCGTCATAAACGCAAACGATACGGCAACGACCGAGGAACTTAAAAACAGCGATAACGATAGATTGACGGGATTGATCATCAGAAAAATTATTTTGCCAAAACCCATAACGCTTATTTTTGTCACGGATGTGCCCGGCGTATTCAACAAGGATCCCAAGATAAATCCCGACGCGCGGCTTATACCCCACATTCCCTATGAAGATAGACATAGCTTTTGCATCGATACGCGTTGCGGCTCGAAAAAGGGCGGAAGTGGCGGTATGAAAAGCAAAATAACGGTCGGTTTTCTATTGGCGAAATTCGGCGTGACAACGCACATCGTATCCGTAGACGAACCAGACTTTATTAGCCGCATCATGATAGATCGCGAACCCGTTGGAACGACCATTCATCCCAGAAAGCCCTCAAATTTTAAATTCTATGAGGACATCAGGATAGCCATTCAAAGCTTTCCGATTTTTAACTAGCAACAGGAGCCCCCCATGATCCCCTACGAACATTTCTCCTCTGTCGAGCTTCGCGTTGGCACCATCACGCGCGTCGAGCCCTTCCCCAAAGCCCGCAAACCGGCTTACAAATTATGGGCGGATTTCGGGCCGGAGTTCGGGGAGCGGCAGACGTCGGCGCAAATCACGGTTCATTACGCGCCGGAAACATTGATCGGCAAGCAGATCGTTGGATGCCTGAATCTGGGTGAAAAGAATATTGGCGGTTTTATCTCGAACTTCCTCTGCACGGGTTTTCCCGATGAAAACGGCGCGGTTGTGCTGATAAGCACGGACAAGAAGGTGCCGAACGGGGGAAAGTTGTTTTAATTGGCAAGGGCAGGGGAGTTTTGGTAAAAGGCTAATGCAGCCGTCATTTCCGCGAAAGCGGGAATGACGAATTTCCTTTATTCGGTGAGAATCTCATGAACGCGTCCCAACCCAAACCCCAAATCCCTAAAACCGCCATCTCCCCCACGCGCGCGGAGAATTACGCCGAATGGTATCAGCAAATCGTCCGCGCTTCGGATATGGCTGAGCTTTCGGGCGTGCGCGGGTGCATGATTATCAAGCCGAACGGTTACGGGATTTGGGAGCTGATGCAACGTGATCTCGATCGTCGCTTCAAGGAAACGGGGCATGAAAATTGCTATTTCCCGCTTTTCATTCCTCTCAGCTATTTCCAGAAGGAGGCCGAACATGTCGAAGGCTTTGCTAAGGAAATGGCGATTGTCACGCATCATCGCCTGTCGATGAAAGACGGCGTTCTGACCCCTGACGGCGAGTTGGAAGAACCTTTGATCGTGCGTCCCACATCGGAAACCGTGATCGGCGCCGCTATGGCGAAATGGATCAAGTCGTATCGCGATTTGCCTTTGCTGGTGAACCAGTGGGCCAATGTCGTGCGTTGGGAAATGCGTCCTCGTTTGCTTTTGCGCACGACGGAATTTCTGTGGCAAGAAGGGCATACGGCGCACGAGACATATGAAGACGCGATGCTCGAAACCCGCAAGATGCTCGATGTTTACACGCGCTTTGCCGAAGATGTCATGGCGCTCCCTGTGATCGCGGGCGAAAAAACCGCGGGCGAGCGTTTCCCCGGCGCGGTCAACACCTATTGCATCGAGGCGATGATGCAAGATGGGCGCGCGTTGCAGGCAGGGACATCGCATTATCTGGGGCAGAATTTTTCTAAATCGCTGGGCATCCAATTTCAAAACCGCGACGGCGCTTTGGAATGCGCGTACACGACGTCGTGGGGCTTGTCCACGCGCATGCTCGGCGCTTTGGTCATGACGCACAGCGACGATAACGGCCTGCGCGTGCCGCCGCGCCTTGCGCCGTGGCAAGTCGTCATCGTTCCCGTTTTGCGCGGCGACAGCGACAGGAATTCTGTCATCGCTTATTGCGAAAGCCTGAAAGCGGAAATGCAGGCGCAACATTACGCGGGCGAGAGCGTGCGCGTGAAGCTTGACCTGCGCGATATTTCCGGCGCGGACAAAAAATGGGATTGGATCAAGAAAGGCGCGCCTTTGCTGCTTGAAATCGGCGCGCGCGATGTCGATGGCGGGAAGGTTTGCGTCACGCGCCGCGACCAGTTGGAGCAGGGCAAACGCTTTGCCGCGCGCAGCGAATTTGTCGGCGGCATCGTCGGAGAATTGACTGCAATTCAGCAAAACCTATTCGATCAGGCGTTGGCTTTTATGAAAGCGCGCACAGTCACCGATATCAAAACCCGCGCCGCCTTCGATGCCTATTTCAGCAAAAGCGCCGATAACAGCTTTGTCGGCGGGCAGGGGTTCGTTCGCGCCAAATGGTCGGGGGACGCCAGCTCGTTAGAAGCCCTCGACGCGCTGGGCGTCACGATCCGCTGCATTCCCTTTGATCAGGACGGGAAAGAGGACGTTTGCGTTCTGACAGGAAAACCGGCGACGCAGGAAGTGATTTTCGCGCGGGCGTATTGAAATTCAACGACAGCCCACGCAAGAGCGATTATATCGTCGCGTTTTGTGGCGTCCTCGATGTCGTTAACCTTGGGTGGCAACCGCCATGAACCCCAAAGAGATCGATAGGGAACAAGAAGCGAACCAGCTTAACTACGGTATCTCGTGACCTGAGGAATTGACGGCGGTATTCTGAAGGCGAAGCTTTAAACTCAACACCTCAACTCATCGCCTTAAATCATTGATAATTAACAAACGCGCTTTGCCCCCGGCAAGTTTGGCGCGATAGACTTGCAGGCTTTCGATGATTCTTTGGACGTAATTGCGGGTCTCATTGATGGGAATCAGCTCGATCCAGTCGATGGGGTCGACGTTTGGATCGCGGGGGTCGCCGAATTCTTCGATCCATTCGCGCGCGCGGGCGGGGCCGGCGTTATAACCTGCGAGGGCGAGGATATAGGAGCCGTTGAAACGGTCGATCTGCTGCGACACGAAAGCGGTGCCGAGCTGCATATTGTAGGCGGGATCGCTCAGGCGTCCTTCGCTATAGCGCACGTCGATTTTTCGGGCGACGTCTTTGGCGGTGCGCGGCATCAATTGCATCAAGCCGCGCGCTCCCACCGAGCTTCCGGCTTCGGGGTCGAACATGCTTTCTTGCCGGATCAGCGCGTGGGTAAAGGCGGATTCGGGCGGGTGCGGCACAGGCATGCTGATAAGCGGAAAGCCGCCGTTTTCGACCAGCATATCTTTCTGACTTGCGGCCTTCACGGCTTGAATGCCCCAATCGGGACGGCGCAGTTGCGTGGCCAGTTCGGTCAGAAGAATATATTCGGCGCGGGTCGCAGCTTTGGCCAGCGCCGCATGAAAGAAGCAACGGGCGCGGTCGATCTCGCCGATGTCGCCGAGCCGCAAGGCGGCGCGGATTGTGTCGCGCGCGAAGAAGGCGCGGCGAACGTTTTGGGGCAAAGGCGGATCTGCCTTGGCGGTTAAAACCGGCTCGGCGTAAAGGCGTGTCAGCGCCAGTTGACCGTAATAGGCCGTGTTAAAAACCGCCGCGTCCTCGTACGCCTGCTCGGCGTCGTTTTTATCGCCAAGGACTTCATAGGCGCGGCCCAGCCAATAAGCGCCGCGCGCGCGGGTGATCGGCGTCGAGGCGTGATCGTATAAATTCTGGAAATGCTGCAGGGCGACATCGGGGTGGTTCAGGAAACGCAGAGCCAGCCAGCCGCTCAGGAACTCGGCCTGAACCAACGGCTTGGGATCCAGCTGTCCGTGCGCGGCGGCGAGGCGATAGGCGAGGGATAAATCGCGGCGCTCAATCGCGCGGCGCACCATAATCTGGCGTTGCTCCCACCACGCTTTAGCATCGCCGAGTTCGGCGGGCGCGTTCAGCAGTATAGTGTCGGCGTTTTCGTCGTTTTTATTCTTAACCTGCCAGCGCAGGCGTTGATAAAGCAGGCCGGGATCGTTTTGCGCGTCAGACGGTATGCGTTGCACCCATGCCTCGGCGTCGCTTTGTTGCGTCGCAAGCGCAAGGCGCGCGGCGGCGACGGCTTTGTCAGTCGAGGTCAGATAGGGCATCATGCGCCGTGCCTCGTCATTGTCGTTCTTCCACAACAGGCGGTCGGTTCGCGCCCACATCGCGCTTTCGTCCAAGAGAACGCCGAAGCGTCCGTAAAAGGCGGTTTGCTCGTCGCCGCTGAAATCGCCGTCGATCCAGCGTTCGCGGATGACTCTTTGGGCAGTTTGCGCTTGCCCCGATCTGTTCAACGCCCCAATATAACGGTAAAAGCCGACAAGCGTAACGGGATCGCGCGTTGTGAACCACTTTACGACCTGCTCGGGCGTGGCGGCCTCCGGTATTTTCTGCTCGGCGATCATTTGGATGCCTTTAAGGCTCGGCCAATCGGGATTACCGGCAATAAAGCTGTCCAGTTGGTCGAAGCTGTAATCGTTGCCGGGCAGCGCCATCGCATAGCTGCGGATGACTTTGTTCAAAACGGGATCGGGGCCGCGGGCGGCAAAGGCTTCGGCTTGCGCGGCATTGCCAGAGGCAATCGCGGCGAAGGCGCGGCGGTAGTAGGAAGCATCGACAGGCGCGGTGCGATGCGTCGTTGCATGATGCTGTGCAGACGCGGCACGAACCGCAGCCTGAGCGGGTGCGAGGCAAAGGAAGGGAAACAGCAGAAGCGACAGCAGACGAAAGATAAAACGCGGCATTTTCAACTGGGGCAGGGAGTTCGGAGCCGATTCTTACGGCTCAACCCCCTGCCTTTAGCAGATTAAGCGACAGACGCCAACTCTTGCGTCCATTTTTGTCAATTTACGGATGTTCTTTCAGCCAGGCGATCGCCGCATTCTGATCCGGCAGGTCAAGCAGTTGAAGCCCAAAAGGCCCTGCTTTGGCGGCGTAGCCCTTGATGCTCAAATTCGTCGTTGCCGAAGCTGCCGATTTGATCGTGATAAAATATTTGATGCCTCCCTTTGCGAAAGCAGGGAAAGCATCGGTTCCGATGAAATCCATAATGGCCTGAGAGAAAGCCCCGTGGGCTTTGGACGAATCCACCACATAAGCGTGGCCGCCGTGGGTTTTGGCGTGGGCCAACCCCTTATTTATAACCGCCTCGCGGAATTGATCGACTGTAACCGTGTAATTTGTCCAAGTATCAAAGACCGCTTTGACGTCTTCGTTCCAGTCAACGGTCAGTTTTTCGGGTATTTCATAGATTCTCATGACGTTCTCCTTGCGTTTGAATGATCACAACCGGAGGATGCACTCTGAAGCATAAAGGTTAAATCCGCATTAAAGACGGACTTTTTAGTTTTGACGGGCGATAAGGCGTCAGTTAAACAAGCCTCATGACCACGAAAGCCGAAGAACGCGCGCTGGCGCAGAGATATGTATCGTTGAACCGCCGCGCGCGGCACGATTATTTTATTACCGACACGGTCGAGGCCGGGCTGATGCTGTTCGGCACCGAGGTCAAATCCCTGCGCACAGGCCAAGCCAGCATACAAGAGTCTTTCGCTGTGCCCAAAGACGGCGCGATTGTTTTGCTTAACGCCTATATTCCCGAATACAAGCAAGCGGGAGCCCATCTGCAACACGAGCCGCGCCGTCCGCGCCCGCTTTTGTTGCATAAACGGCAGATCGACAAAATGCTGGGGGCGGTCAAGCGCGAGGGACTGACCCTCGTGCCGCTGGGGATTTATTTCAACAAGCGCGGGATTGCGAAAATCGAAATCGGGCTAGCCAAAGGCAAACACAAGCAGGACAAGCGCGAGGCGGTCAAACAACGCGAATGGAAGCGAGATAAAGCGCGGGTTATGCGGGAGCGGGGGTAGGGGGAGCGAAAAGTTTCGACGGGCTACGCCGACGTATCAACGTGCGGAGCTTCCGGCGCAGCGCCTTTGGCGACAGCAACCAACGCCTCGCGCAACAGGCGGTCGTGGATGATATAACCGGCTTGCAGAACTTGCACCACCGTTCCGGCGGCCTGTTCGGGGGCGTCGACTTCCATCATGACGCGGTGGAAATGGGGGTCGAACATTTGGCCTAACGGCTCGATTTTCTTGATGCCAAAGCGTTCCAGAACCGCCAGCAACTGGCGTTCCGTCGCGTCGATGCCGACGATCAGGTTTTTGACGGCAGGGTCGGGATGTTCGGCGGGCGCGGCGTCCAAAGCACGGCGGAAATTGTCGGAGACCGCCAGTATTTCCTTGGCGAAACCGGCGACGGCGTATTTCGAGGTTTCCTCGCGGTCTTTTTGCGCGCGGCGGCGCGTGTTTTCGGCGTCGGCCATTTCGCGCAAAACGCGGTCTTTCATCTCGGCCAGCTGTTTTTCCAACTCGGCAATGCGCGCGGCGGCGGCTTCCTCGCCGGACAAAGGCGTTTCTTCGGCGGCAATTTCGGCTTCTTCGGACGGCGTGTCGTTTTGCGGATTTGTCATTTTCGTTCCCTTCAACATAAGCGTCTGCTTCTGAGATAAAGAGCTTTGCTGAAAGAAGATCGGCGCGATTCCCTCCCCCTCTATGGGGGAGGGTTAGGGTGGGGGTGATCTGGCCGCAAAAACCGTCTTTAACCTTCAAACACAGCTTATGCGGAACCACCACCCCCACCCTACCCCTCCCCCATAGAGGGGGAGGGGATTCTACGGCTCTTTCTTCAGCAAATGCTTTCCCAATCAAATGAAGCGCGACAGCAGTCTTGTAACTATGAATAGCCTCGGGCGCAAGATTGGGTTTTTCTGCTAAAATTCAAGAGGACGTATTATCCGCTCAACTCTTGAGGCAAGAGAGGTTAATATCACCCCTATGAAAAAAGAAAAACCTCACCCGTGGGCAAAAAAATATCCGGCTTCCATCGACTGGAACGCGCCTCTTCCGGCGCGGCCGCTTTATGGAATCCTTGACGACGCCGTGCGCGATTTTCCCGATCAGGTCTTTATAGATTTTCTGGGCAAAAACTACACCTATCGCGAGATCAACGATCTTGTCGCCCGCGTGGCGCGGGGGTTGCAGGATTTAGGCATCGCGAAAGGCGAGCGCGTCGGGCTGATGCTGCCCAATTCGCCTTACTACATCGTTTTGTATTTCGCGGCGTTGCGGCTGGGCGCGGTGGTGGTCAATTTCAATCCGCTCTATGCCGCGCGGGAAGTCGAACAACAAGTCAGGGATTCCGGCTGCCGCTTCGTGGCGGCGATCGACAGACCCGATATCTACGGCAAGCTGACGCCACTTCTGGCGCAAAGCTGTCTGGAAAAAATCATCGTTTGCCGCATGGCCGAGATTCTTCCGCCGCTTTTGTCCTCGCTGTATCCGATCTTCAAATACCGCGACGTGATTCATGTACATGACGATAGTCATAACATCGACTTTGCGCGTTTGACCGCAAATGACGGCGCGTTTACGCCCGCCGTCATCGACCCTGAAAACGATTTGGCGGTTTTGCAATACACGGGCGGCACGACAGGAACGCCCAAAGGCGCGATGCTGACTCATGCCAATTTGTCGATCAATGTCGTCCAATCCGGCCTGCTTTTCCCCGGCCTGAAGCGCGGGCAAGAGGCCATGATGGCGGTTTTGCCCTTTTTCCATATTTTCGCGCTGACCGCTATTTTGAACATCACCGTGTGGCTGGCGGGGAAAATTATTTTGCTCCCGAGTTTCGATCTGGGGCAGGTCATCAAAACCATTCACAAGAAGCGCCCGACTTTATTCCCCGCCGTGCCGACGATCTATACCGCGATCAATCGCTATAAAAACCTCAACCGCTATGATCTGCGTTCAATCAAATACTGCTTTTCCGGCGGCGCGCCTTTGCCGGTCGAGGTCAAGCATGATTTCGAACGCCTGACCGGCTGCGTGTTGGTCGAAGGCTATGGGCTTTCGGAAACCTCGCCCGTCGTTTCCTGTAATCCGGTGGAAGGGGAAAGCCGAGCCGGTTCCATCGGCCTTCCCGTTCCCGGCACGATCATCGAGATCGTCAGCCTCGACGATAAGAAGACCCTGCTGCCGCCGCGGCAAGACGGCGAGATCTGCGTACGTGGGCCGCAGGTGATGTCTGGCTATTGGCATCGCGCAAAGGAAACCGCGCAGGTTCTCGACGGTCCGCGCCTGCACACCGGCGATGTCGGTTATATGGACGAAGACGGCTATACCTTCGTTATCGACCGCATCAAGGATATGATCGCGGTGGGCGGATTTAAGGTTTATCCCCGCCATGTGGAAGAAGCGATTTACCAGCATCCTGCCGTCGAGGAATGCATCGTCGCGGGCGCAACCGATCTTTATCGCGGACAGTCGGTCAAGGCGTTTATAACAATGCGTCAGGGGAAAACGCTGTCGGCCGTCGAATTGAAAGCGTTTCTGAACGACAAACTCTCCCCCATCGAAATCCCGCGTTCGATCGAATTCCGCGAAAGCCTTCCCAAGACGGCGGTGGGGAAATTGTCGCGGAGGCTGATGGTGGAGGCGGAGAAGGACAAAAGCTAATCTTTCTTTCCTTTTTTCATTTAAGCAAGCAATATACACTACGTTGACGCGAGGAAATAAGTGACTCGATTGGCAACTCCAAGTCGGCGGCGACTCCCTCTCCCCCCTCTTGGGGGGAGAGGGTCGGGGTGAGGGGGGGCGGTCAGGATATAATCCCCCAATCCCCCCTCACCCTAACCCTCTCCCCCCAAGAGGGGGAGAGGGAATCCTGCCGATTTTGCTGAGCTATTTGTCTCACTCATTTCCTCACGCCGACGAAGCATCGCATTTCATTCTCTTTCAGGCTCTCTTCATGCCCCGCATCGTTATCACCGGCCTTGGCGTCGTCTCTCCCATCGGCAACAGCATCGACACTTTCCGCGCCGGTCTTTTTTCCGGCCACGGCGGCATCGGTACGCTCAGCTTTCCTTTTCGCGGGCAAGAGGTGATTTTTCCCGCCGCCGTCGTCAAGGATTTCAAAATCGAAGATTACATCGACGCCAAAAAAACGCCGATGCTCGACCGTTACGCGCAATTCGCGGTCGGCGCCGCCGTGCAGGCTTTTCGCGATTCCGGTCTAGTTTTGACGGAAGAATCCGCTTCAAAAATGGCGGTCATCACCGGCACAGGGGCTGGTGGCCAGAATACGCTGGAGGAATCTTACTACAAATTGCTCGATCCGGCGGGTTCCGGGCGCGTGCATCCCTTCACGATCCCGCGCCTGATGGTCAATGCCGGATCGAGCCAGATTAGCATGGCGCTCGGCATAACGGGGCCTGGCTTTACGGTGGCCAGCGCCTGCGCCTCAGCCATTCACGCGATGGGCGTGACGCTTTCGATGCTGCGGTCGGGCTTGATCGACGCCGCGATCACGGGCGGCGCGGAAGCATGTCTGACTTTCGGCACGCTCAAGGGCTGGGAGGCCTTGCGCGTGATGGCGCCCGATGTTTGCAGGCCTTTTTCCGCGGGGCGGGCGGGTATGGTGCTGGGCGAGGGCGCGGCGATGTTTGTGCTGGAAACCGAAGAAAAAGCGAAGGCGCGCGGCGCGAAGATCTATGCCGAATTCGCCGGTTTTGGCATGAGCTCGGACGCCAAAGACATCACGACCCCCGATGTGACGGGAGCCGCGCGCGCCATTGCCAATTGCCTGCGCGACGCTGGCATCGCGCCGGAGCAAGTCGATTACATCAACGCCCACGGCACGGGAACGCGCATCAACGACGCGACGGAAACGCAAGCGGTCAAATTGGCGCTCGGCGCGCATGCCCGAAAAATCGCCTTGTCGTCAAGCAAATCCCTGTTCGGCCACGCGCTGGGCGCGGCGGGGGCGTTGGAGATGCTGGCGACGGTTTTAGCGGTGCGCGAAGACACCGCGCCGCCGACGATTAATTACCAATCCCCCGATCCCGAATGCGATCTGGACTGTGTCCCGAACGAAGCGCGGATGATGCCGATCACCGTCGCTTTGAATAATTCCTTCGCCTTCGGCGGCCTGAACGCTTCCGTCGCGGTGAGGAAGGCGGGGTGAGGGGCTTTCTCTAGATGAACCCCGATGGGCGGGGATTGTTATTACCCAAGCCCGCCCATGCGCGTGCGACAGTTTTCGTATTCGTCGGTAGGTTGGTTTTTTGGTTTGAAGCCGCTTTCACCTGTGTCCGTATCGCCTGCAAGCGCATAGCAATTTCTGGATGCGTTGTTTTTTCTTGCGCTGAAGGAATGATAGCCTCTTTATATTTGGCGTTCATGGCAGCGCTGATTGCAAGGACATTACTGCAAAAGCCTATATGCCGAATTTCCTTATTCGTCACCATGTTTGTCATCACGCCCTCCTCGCAACGGCAGCTTCCATTTCCAGCTGGCCGCTGAACGCTATTAAATCCGCTATGGACGCCGTCATTTCTTCTTCAATACTGACGCCGTCTTCGTTCTGGTACTTTTTTATCATCCGCGCGACCATGGCGGGACGGCGCACCGTTTCGCCGTTTTCCCCGATGCAGTCCACCGTTTCGATCGTCGCGCCGCCATATTCGTAAAGGTCGAAATCTTCGGGAAACCCGCCGTCGGGAATGGTGCGCGGCGCGTTTTCCGGATGCATGACGCAGGCAGGTTTTTTAACGGGCGCGTACGAACGTGTGGACGCATTGACCAAAGAATGCAGCGTCTTTAATCCGTTGTGCGAACCGATGCGTGATCCCAAACCCAACATAAGAATATCCGCCTAATAAAGAGATATTTGCCTCATGATTTAAACTTTAGGACAAAATGATTAAAATTTGACTTAATTTAGGAAATAAATTTTATTGTTTTATTATCAATCAGTTGCCCATTTGGGCTTGTAAAACACCCATTTCTTCAGGAGAAGTCCAGTCGGCTTCGCCCTCGGCGCGGGCAACTTCATCGCCCTGCGGATTGATCAAGATCGATGTCGGCAGACCGTGCAAATGCAGCGCCGAAAGCGCGCGACCAGCAGTATCGAGCGCGATTGGCAAATGCGAAAGCCCGCGGCTGCGATAGAACGCCCCGACCGTGGCGTCGCCGCGATCTTCCGACAGAGGCAAAACGGTCAGTCGGCGCAAATCGAAGTTCTTCTGCAAGGCATCAAGCGACGGCATCTCACGCGCGCACGGCGCGCACCAAGTCGCCCACAGATTCAGCAAAACAAACTGTCCGCGATAGTCAGATAATGCATGCTGCGCCCCGTTCCCGTCCTCGAAAACTAAAGGCGGCATCGGCGCAGGCGGCGAGGTGGAGTGAAGGCGGGGGGAGGCGAGGGCGGGAGAGAGAAGAATGAAAAATGTAAAAACAACCGTCATTCCCGCGAAAGCGGGAATCCATCGCGAGCGATAGCGAGCATATAAGGCAAACGGCGTTTCAAATTGAAATGCCGGTTGCTTTATATGCGTTGCAGACGCAACGCGATAGATTCCCGCTTTCGCGGTAATGACGAAGGACTCACTTCTTCCCATAATCCAACCCGAACGCGCTGTAAAAATCAGGCCGATCCTGCCACTTCTCGTCGGCTTTGACTTCCAGAAACAAATGCACTTTGCGATCGAAAAGCCGCGCGATCTCAGCCCTCGCTTTTTCGCCGATCGATTTGATGCGCACGCCGTTCTTGCCTAGCACGATAGGACGGTGATTGGCCCGCGCGACGACAATCGTCTGGCGAATGACGACCGAACCGTCGCGTTTTTCCTCAAGGCTTTCCGGCAGCACGGCGGCCGCATAAGGCAGTTCTTGCTGCAACTGGCGGTACAACTGCTCGCGAGTCATCTCCGCGGCCAGAATGGGCGAGGGTAAATCGCTGACCTGATCTTCGCCATAATACCACGGGCTTTCCGGCATCAGGCTTTTCAAATGCTTTTTCAAATCCTCAACCCCGTCGCCGGTCAAGGCCGAGATCATAAACACATCGGAAAAAATGCCCGCATCGTTCAGTTCCGCCGTTTGCGACAAAAGTTTGCCGGGAACGACCGCATCGACTTTGTTCAGCGCAAGAATGACGGCGGGGAGCTTCCTCCCCCTCCCCTTGAGGGAGGGGGCAGGGGGAGGGGGCAAGGGGCTGGAAGCGATGTTTGTCATTTCAAACATCGCTTTTGCCGGACTTCCCTCCTCCCCAACCTCTCCCCTCAAGGGGGAGGGGCGTTTTTCTTTTTCGTTCGTTTTTGAAAATCTTTGGCGCAGCTCGTCGATAATCGCCGCGATTTTCTCATTTTCCTTGCGCGCGGCGGCATCGACCAAAAGCACGACCGCATCGGCATCTTCCAAACTGTCCCACGCCGCCCGCACCATCGCGCGATCCAACCGGCGCTTGGGCGCGAAAATCCCGGGCGTGTCGATAAAGCTGATCTGCACATCCCCTTCGCTCATGATGCCCAGCGTGCGCATGCGCGTCGTCTGCGCCTTGGGGCTGACAATCGAAACCTTCTGCCCGATAAGCCGGTTCAGCAACGTCGACTTCCCCGCATTCGGCGCGCCAAGAATGGCAACAAAACCGGCACGGGTTTTGGCGGGGCGAGCGGGATTCTTTTTCGTGGGGTTAACTTGGTTCTTCGTCAAGATGTTTTCTACGCTCCGCTTCTCATCTCTTGCATTTTCTCCGCCAGCCATAATTTAATCAAGGACTGATAGGGGACATCACGCCGGTTGGCCGAAGTTTTAATCTGTTCTAACAGGTCTGAAGGAAGCCGAATGGATATAGCGGTTGTGGAAGGTTTTAATGCGGCAAAGCGCGCACGACCGGCTTGATTCCAATCCATATAAGAAGTGGAGTCGTGCGTCTCCCAGAACTTTCTTTCCGCAGCTTCAGAAGCAAATAACGGAATCTTCTTTGTTTTTTTTGTCATAAACTTCCCTCTCCCTTCTGCTCATCAAACGCGCCGAAATCACACGAACGAGCCTTCCCCCTCCTCGCAAGGTAAAGGTTATATGGAGGAGCTTTCCCGCATCCGTTTGCCCCAAAGCATGAAACCGCGGCTCCTGTTGACTGTGTCGGACATCTTCAAGCAGCAACAAAGGCTCGTTCAAAAAAACCTGTTCGGCTTCGGCTTGGCTGACGCCGTGCTTATGCGCGTTTTTACGTCTGTTGCCGTCATCCCAGTCAAAACCGGCTGCGTTTTCAAAACCGCTCATTCTGTGTATATACCACACATATACATTAAAATCAACTACGCGCGCGCGTGTTGTTTGTGGCGTTTTCTCCAAAAATCACTTCTTCCTCACCACCCCCAGCAACTTCCCCGCCGCCAGCTTCTGCGCATCGCGTTTGGAATTGCCTTCGGCTTGTTCGGGCGGAAATCCTTTGACGCTGACTTCGATCATGAACTTTGGCGCGTGAGGCGGCCCGGAATTTTTCACCACGCGATAAACCGGCAACGGCAAGCCCTGTTTCTGCGCCCATTCCTGAAGCGTGGTTTTGGGATCGGCAGGCGTTTCGGAAACGGCGATGTCGCGCTGCCAGTATTTATGAATAAAATCGCGCGCGGGCGCATAACCGCCGTCGAGATACAAAGCGCCGATCACCGCTTCCATCGCGTCGGGCAATGTGGCGATGTTCTTGCGTCCCGCCTCGACATGCTGGTCGTGCGCCAAACGCACGAATTGCGCCAAGCCTATCTCCACGGCCACCGAACGCAAGGCGTCGCGGTTGACGAGCGCGGCGTGGCGCTTGGCCATTTCGCCCTCGTCGGCGTTCGGAAAAGTTTCATAAAGCCACTCGGCGATCGCGAGGCCCAACACACGGTCGCCAAGAAATTCCAGCCGCTCGTACGGCGCGCCTTTCTTGCGCTGATGCGCGCCCGACAACGAAGGATGCGTCAAAGCTTCCTCCAGCAAGCGCGGCGCGGCGAATTTGTGCCCCAGTCTTTCGGCCAGCGCGGAAGGGTCGGCTTTAGGCAAAGGCTCGGCCATGTTCAAACGATCCTATTAAAAATCCGCGACCAGCGCACCGTCCACGGCCACGTCCAGAATTCCCAGAAACGCGTATTCTCATCAAGCGAGAAGAACAGAAATTCGGCCTTGCCGACCAAATTCGATTCCGGCACGAACCCGACATTGGTCGTGCGGCTGTCCAAAGAATTATCGCGATTATCGCCCATAAAGAAATAATGATGCGGCGGCACAACAAAAACCCCCGTATTGTCCAGCGGCTGATCGTCGCCCAGCGTGCGGATGATATGCGTCGCCCCTTGCGGCAAATGCTCGACGTAATCGACGGCGTTGGCAGGCGGATTGGTGTCGGCCGGATCGGCCAGTTTGTTCAGCCGGTCGCGCTCGACGGGCAAGCCGTTGATATACAAAATGCCTTCGCGCATCTGCACGCTATCGCCAGGCAAGCCGATCAACCGCTTGATATAATCGATCGAAGGGTCGCGCGGCAGCTTGAACACAACGACATCCCCGCGCTTGGGCGCGCCTTCCGCCAAGAAGCGCCCCGAAAAGGGGATAAGCCCCCAAAAAGTCCCCTCCGACCCATAGCCGTAAGAAAATTTCGACACGAACAGATAATCGCCGACCAAAAGCGTCGGAACCATAGAACTCGACGGGATATTAAACGGCTCGAACGCGAAAGTGCGAATGACAAGCGCAATCAAAAGCGCAAAAACAATCGTGCGCAAAGTTTCCTTACCGTTTTCAACCACGGATTCGGGGGGAAGAGAGGGCGTATGACCGTTATCAACCATTTTGTGCTTTCTTAAAGCGGATGTACAGAGAACCGCAGTAAAGGGCAAGCAGGGCGGGCAAGTCAATGTTCTATTGCTGGCTGACCCAAAATCGCATTTGTATGGTAGCGCGGGGTTCCACCCCCGCGCTTGTTGGGAACTATGCCCCGCCGATCAAAAAGGTTTCAAAACCCCCTTGCATCAACGCAAAGAATAAGCTTCTCTGCCCCGCACATGCAGGACACGCAACGCCTTTCGATACTTGGGATTTTGCGCCGCCGAATGGGGTCGGCGGACATGCTTGTGGCCGTTTCGCGGATTCTGGTCGTCGAATATGTGCTCGGCCTTTCGATCTGGTACGCTCTCGCCAATGGCCTGAAAGACCTTTCCGGCACGCCCATCGGCGCGGATTTTATCGATGTCTATGCGGCGGGCGTTATGGTCTGGCGCGGACAAGCGGCGGCGGCCTACAACTGGGTGGTGCACAGCGGGGTTGAACAAAGCGTTGCCGGCTATGCCTCGCCCTATTTCGGCTGGCATTATCCCCCGCCGTTTCTGGCCGTGGCGGCGTTGGTCGCGACAGTTCCTTATTTATGGGCGCTTGCGCTCTATATGGCAGCGACTTTTGCCGGTTATTGGGCCGTGACGCGCCGCATCGCCCCGCGCACGAAGGAAGCTTTCTGGGCTTTAGCGGCGTTTCCCGGCGTTTTTGCCAATGTCGGCAACGGCCAGAACGGCTTCATCACCACGGCTTTGTTCGGCGCGGGCCTGCTCGCGCTGGAAAACAGCCCGTGGCTGGCGGGCGCACTGTTCGGCCTTTTGTCCTATAAACCGCAATTCTTCGTCGTGATCCCGTTTGTTTTAGCAATCGGAGGCTATGGAAGGGCGTTCGTCGCGAGCCTAGCCTCGGCGTTGGCCTGTGCGGCTTTATCATGGGCTGCCTTCGGCACAGCCGTGTGGCAGGCTTTCTTCAAAAGCACAACTTTGACCCGCCACATCGTTCTGGAACAAGGCGCGACCGGCTGGCAAAAGATCCAAAGCGTTTTTTCCATGACGCGCCTATGGGGCGGCGGCATCGAGGCCGCCTATGCCGCGCAGACTGTCGTCGCAGTATGTGCGCTGGCAAGCGCGGCATGGATCTGGCGCAAGCCCGCGTCCTTTGCGACCCGCGCGGCAGCGTTATGCGCCGCCATGCTTCTAACCACGCCCTATCTACTGGATTACGATCTGGTGATCCTCGCTGTGCCGCTGGCCTTTCTCGCGCGTCAGGGAAGCGAAACGGGCTTCCGCCCCTATGAAAAAATCATCCTCGTAGCCTTATGGCTCTTGCCCCTGCTGGCGCGTTCATGGGGAACCGTGTCTTTGCCGATAACTCCCCCTTTATTGGTTGCGCTGATGGGGCTATGTCTGGCGCGAACGCGGAGTCATCGACAAGCAACCGCATGATCTTTGACGCTGACGCCAATACGCAGCCCGAAAACATCGAGAACTTTTGTCAGCGTGTCCAGCCGCGGGTTTCCTTTTTTCGACAAAGAACGATAAAGGGCTTCGCGTGTTAAGGCCGTCCTTTTGGCCAGCCGCGTCATGCCGCCGGGACGCGCGTCGGCGACGTGTTTCAAAGCCAGCTTGAAAAGTTCTATATCGCCGCCCAAAAGGCATTCCTCCAGATAAAGCGCGGCCATCTCAGGATCCGCCAGCAGCATTTTGCTGGTGTCGTCGAAAGAGACGCTCAGTTTCCTTTTCAGATAGGGTCCTCCTTTCACCGCTTCTCCCGCCTCCTCTGCGCCGAAGTTGGGATCCGCATCGCCTCGCGATACTTGGCAACCGTGCGCCGCGCGATGTCGATGCCTTCGCCGCGCAGCATCATCGACAGATGATCGTCCGACAAAATCGCTTTGGGCTTTTCGTTTTCGATCAAGGCGCGAATGCGCGCGCGCACGGCTTCCGACGACATATCGTCGCCGCCGTCGCTGCGCGCCAAAGCCGTCGTGAAAAAATATTTCAGCTCGAACATGCCGCGCGGCGTGGCGATGTATTTATGCTGCGTCACGCGGCTGATCGTCGATTCATGCATCTCAACCAATTGCGCGATGTCTTTCAAAACCAGCGGCTTCAGGCGATGCACGCCGTGGACGAAAAACGCGTCTTGCTGGCGCACGATTTCGCTCGCGACTTTCAAAATCGTCGTCGCGCGCTGATGCAACGCCTTGACCAGCCAGTTCGCCTGCTGCCAGCGATCCGCGATATATTCCTTATCCGCCTTTTTCGCGGTCGAAGCGTGAATCTTGGTGTAAAACCGCTCATTCGCCAGCACGCGCGGCAAAGTCTCGGTGTTCAGCTCGACATGCCACCCGCCGCCCGGCTGAGGCCGCAGCATGACATCCGGCACAATCGGCATGGCCACGTCTGACACGAAAGCCGTGGCCGGTTTCGGATTAAGCTGGCGAATCTCAGCGATCATCTCCGCCAAATCCTCGGCATCGACATGGCACAACCGCATCAAAGCGGCATGCTCGCGCCGCGCC
The DNA here is from genome assembly GCA_031291395.1 of Alphaproteobacteria bacterium. Taxonomy (GTDB): domain Bacteria; phylum Pseudomonadota; class Alphaproteobacteria; order UBA9219; family UBA9219; genus CAIXLI01. Next base: position 20,908 of record JARLJD010000155.1, read on the forward strand.
AGCACATTCAAATTCTGCAGCAGAATTTCCATCGCGGGGTCGAGCCGGTTTTTCTCTTTCAGCTGCAACGCCAGACACTCGCTCAACGAACGCGCAAAAATCCCGCACGGATCGAAACGCTGAAGCCGCGCGATGATATTTTCAAAATGTTCCGCCGTCACCCCCAACTGCGCGCGCACCAGATTAAGGTCGGCAGGCAAATACCCCCCTTCGTCCAGCATCTCGACCAAAGCCGCCGCGATCATGCGATCAGCCGGATCCGCAAAATCGACATTGATCTGTTCCAGCAGATGTTGCCGCAAACTCGGCTTTTCCGCGACATTCTGCGCCGCCGAAAATTCGTCATCGTCGAACGATCCGCCCGCGCCCGTTTTGGCAAAGCGATCTTCGCCGCTATACCCGTCGCTGGCCCAACTTTCCTCATCGCCGCCGGACAAGGGAAGATTTTCACCGCCATCGCCCGAAAGCGGCGCCGGTTCGGCAAAATCTTCCTTTTCCTGATCGGTTTTTTCGCCCGCCGGAATTTCATTCCCGTCCGCCTCGGCGCGTTCCAAAAGCGGATTCTTCTCAATCTCCTGCTCGACAAAATCCCCCAATTCCATGTTGGACATCTGCAACAGCTTGATCGCCTGCTGCAATTGCGGCGTCATAACAAGGAGTTGGCTCTGCCTCTGATCGATGCGTTGCGTGATGTTCATGCGGGAAGTATAGGCGGGAAAGATTAACGAATCATTTACAAGAACGAGTTTGGCATCATTCTTGCATAAAATTCAAGTGGGCAAAATTTTCGAGCCTATGTGTTTCCCAAGGCTGTTGGGTAAACAGCAATAACAAATTGGAATTCTTCGTCATTCCGGAAAAATCGCTTTTTTTGCCCTTTCTTGCAAAAAATGCGATTTTATCCGGAATCCCATTTGTTTTCTTTCTTTTTTCTCGGATTCTCAAGGGAACAGGGGCGATAGAAATCAGAAAAACTGGTAAAGCATTTCATCCCCGCCCCAACAACAGGAAAAATCCACCACTATATGAAATTTCCCTTGACACCCCCCTCCGCATCGTCTATAACACCCCCACGTTCGAAAGAACGCGTTTGTTTCGCTCCGTGCCTGTCGGCTATAGACGGCAGGGTATCGCCGGAGCCATTCAAACAGGTCTGATACCACCCCTCGCTTCGGCGAGGTTTGTTAAGGGAAGCGCGCTTCTTTATTTATGTGAGGCCTTATTGAAGGAGTTGGAGGACAAGGACACAAAACAAGATCAAAATCATCACCTCATTTCCCTTGGGTTAGGCTACAGTAAACCTATGCCACGAAGGGGATGGAATCCCACCGCTTTCGTGTCACCGTTGTTTCCAACGCGCAAAAATGGATTCACTTATGTTCTTGCGCTGCTATAAAATCCGCTCATGAATGAAAAAGAAACTGCAAAAACGCGGCTCACGGACAGTGGTGCTGCTGCGGATCTTGCCGCTTTGGCGCGGCAGATCGCGTATCATGATGTTCTGTACCACCAGAAAGACGCGCCTGAGATTTCCGATGCCGCGTATGACGCGTTGCGTTTGCGTTATCGGAAATTGCTGGCGGAATTCCCGCATTTAAGGCCGGACGGCGATCCGGAATCCCGCGTCGGCGCTGCACCCGTTGCGGGATTTGGGAAGGTTACGCATGCGATGCCTATGCTGTCGCTGGCCAATGCTTTTACGGATGAGGATATAGAGGATTTCGTCGATCGCATTCGCCGTTTTCTGCAATTGCCAAAGGATGACGTTCCCGAATTTATGGCCGAACCGAAAATCGACGGGCTGTCGGCCTCGCTGCGTTATGAAAAAGGCGCGCTGGCGATCGCGGCGACGCGGGGGGACGGCGCGACGGGGGAGAACATCACGGCGAATGTTTTGACGATCGCCGATGTGCCGAAAAAATTGAACGCGCCGTTTCCCGATATTGTGGAAATTCGCGGCGAGATTTATATGAACCGCGACGATTTTCTGGCGCTGAACGCGCAGCGTGAAAAAGAGGGCGAAGCGGGTTTCGCCAATCCGCGCAATGCGGCGGCGGGCAGCGTGCGACAACTGGACGCCAGTATTTCCGCCGCAAGGCCATTGCGGTTTTTTGCCTATGCAGTAGGGGAAATAGCCCCTCTCCCCCCTCTTGGGGGGAGAGGGGACACCGACGGTGATGCGGCTGGTTTGGGTGGTACAACCCAACAAGACTTGCGTAGTCAATTGGCGCGGTGGGGGTTTTCCCTCAACGAACCTTCGCGCTTGTGTTCGGGCGGCGGGGCGTTGCTGGATTATTACCGCGAGATCGAAGCTTTGCGTCATACGTTGCCTTTCGATATCGACGGCGTTGTCTACAAGCTTAACCGTTCGGATTGGCAAGAGCGTCTTGGGTTTGTCAGCCGTTCGCCCCGTTGGGCGATTGCGCATAAATTCGCGGCAGAGCAAGCGGAGACGCGGCTGAACCGGATCATCGTTCAGGTCGGGCGCACGGGGGCTTTGACTCCGGTTGCCGAGCTGGAGCCGGTAACGGTCGGTGGAGTCGTCGTCAGCCGCGCGACTTTGCACAACGAGGATGAAATTAATCGCAAGGATATCCGCGTCGGCGATGTCGTGCGCATCCAGCGCGCAGGCGACGTTATTCCGCAAGTTATCGAAGTCGATCTGAAACAGCGGGACGAAAAGTCGCAGGCTTTCGTTTTCCCGACCCATTGCCCCGAATGCGGCTCTTTGGCTGTGCGCGAGGAGGGGATGGCCGTGCGGCGCTGCACCGGCGGTTTGATTTGTCCCGCGCAGGCAGTAGAACGTCTGCGCCATTTCGTCAGCCGAACCGCTTTTAACATCGAGGGGTTGGGCGAGCAGCGCGTGCGCGAATTATGGCAGGATAAACTGATCCGTTCGCCAGCAGATATTTTTCGTTTACAAGAGCATCGCGAAGCTTTGGCGCGGCGCGAAGGGTGGGGCGGCAAATCAGTTGATAAATTGCTGGCTGCGATCGAGGCGCGGCGCAAAATCCCGCTTGACCGCTTTATCTATGCGCTCGGCATCCGTCAGGTGGGCGAGGCGACGGCCAAGCTTTTGGCGCGGCATTATCTGAATCTGGAAAACTGGCGCGCGTCTATGGCGGCGGCCTATGAAGCGGAATCGCCAGAGCGGCGTGATTTGCAGGATATCGACCAAATTGGCCCTTTGATCGCGCAGGACATCGTCGATTTCTTTGCCGAGCCGCATAATCTGGCGGTGATCGACGATTTGTCCCGAATTTTGACGGTGGAGGCTTATGAAAAACCTTCGGGCGGATCGGCTTTGGCCGGAAAAACCGTTGTTTTTACCGGAACTTTGGCGACGATGAGCCGTGCCGAAGCCAAAGCCAAAGCGGAAAGCCTTGGGGCGAAAGTCGCCGGTTCCGTTTCCGCGCGAACGGATTATGTCGTGGTCGGCGATGACGCCGGAAGCAAGGCCGATAAGGCAAGGGCTTTGGGCGTCAGAGTGCTTGATGAGGAGGCGTGGAGGGCGTTATTGTCTTCTTTGTGAAGGATCTAAACCGCGCTTTTTAGTAGGAGCGGGGTTCGCCCCGGCCAGTTTTAGTTTGGTCAAAAAATAGCGGGGGGCCGGCCGGGCGACGCTAAACGCCGGGTTTTGGGCTTGGGGGGTTTTTAATGGGCGGGTGGCTC
>JARLJD010000156.1 GCA_031291395.1 Alphaproteobacteria bacterium
CGCGGTGATAATTCATGTTGCGTTTGGCGCGCGTGACGAAGAACGCACCCGCCCGATGAAACACATTCAGCCGTCTGAAATCGACATAGCCGCGATCCATGACATAGATCGATCCGACTTCCGGCGCGATCATGTCCAGCGCGCGGGCGTCGCCCATTTTGCCAACGGAAACATGGATAAAACTGGGGATCGGCCCTCGCAGATCGAGAAGCGTGTGCATTTTGACCGCCGCCTTGGTCGAACGAAAATCTGCCCACGGAAACAACGAAAGGCACAAATCGATCGTCGTGCTGTCGAGCGCGTACACAGTGTTGGCGAGATCAATCCCGAAGTCCTGTGTCGCATAAAGTTTGCGCGCGCGGCGGATCAAAACGGCGGCGAGGTCGGACCACATGCGCCAGTCGCGCAGTTCGTTCGCGTTGGCCAACGTCGATTTCGCGACCGCTCCGCGCAATCCCATGCCATACAATTTCGAGGGTCGCGCGCGCAGGCAGGCTTCAATGTCGCGCAGGCTTTCGCGATACGTCATTTGCGCGAACGCCATGGTGCGGAATTGTTCAGTGCAACGCAGGCTCCGCACGCGAACGTCTCCGCCATACTTCACCACAATGCGATCTAAACTCGTCCATGGGACAAAATCCATGACTTGCCCAAACAGCGTCCGGCCAGCGTTCACGGCGATGTCCCCGATCGGAAAAATCGACGAAATTACCGCAAAACCGTCATCCCAAGTTCAAATCGACACCAAACAAAATCCACCCTAACCCTTTGCTACAAAAAGCCTATCAACTCCGCCTTCGGCGCTTAACCGGACGGCAGTGATTTGTAATAGGTTTCTAGAATACGCTCGCCTGAATAAGAGAGAGCCCCATCGCCAAGAAGGATGCTGAGGCCTCCCGCCGCGAGATAGTTGGCGCGCGCATTTGAGATGGCATTAAGCGCGCCGCCGATACCGATTTGATCCTTCGCCCGCCCCCAGAGGGCGCCGCTGATCGAGACGCCGCCGGACAAGGACCGGTCAATGTCCGTAAAATCGAATGTCTC
>JARLJD010000157.1 GCA_031291395.1 Alphaproteobacteria bacterium
CGGCAGAGGGGGGGGGGAAAATAACCTTTGACCGAGCTTATTTAACGATTTCTTAGGAGCGGCTACCAGCCGCGACCCTTTTTTGTGACCACAACAGGCGCGGCTGGAAGCCGCTCCTACGAAAAAGCGCAATGTGTGGCGTGTTCCACTATGCCTACGTCACAATCCCCCTCCCCACCGCCCTCTTCATCACGATCCAATGCCGCCTTCCCACCTGAAAGCTCAGGGTTCCTGCGTAGCCGACGGCGCCGAGCGCTTTGATGTAGGCGGCGCGGGTTTCGTGATGCAGGCCTTCGGGCAAAACCGTTTCGCTGCGTAAAATCATGTCGAGTTTTTTCGGTTGCACGAAACCGTCGACTTGCATCGCGCCCAGTTTAGTGAGTTTCATGTCGATCAGGAATCGCATTCTTCCGGCGTTATTGACTCCAGCCGCTTGATCTTTACGCGCTTCGCGGTCGTTGTGGACGTAAAGCGTCAGCGATTGGAACTGTTCCTGTGCATAGAGCGGAATGGGATAGGCTTGCCATTGGCCGACGACGCTGTCATGCGCGGGCTGCCCCGCGCTGCCCAAATCTTTGGCCAGACCGGCAATAATTCCCTCTTTGCCCGCGAATGTCAGACTCTCCGTCGCCGCATCGCCCAGCCAGTCGCGCACGCTGCCTTGTTTGAACGCGCTGAACAAAAACAATAGCGCGCCCGGAAGGGCTTGCGTCGGTTGCGGAAGGGTGTTCGCCATAATTTGCTGTAAGGCTTGCGGATTGATTTGCACCAGCGCGGCGAGGGCTTGAGGCAAAGCCTGAAAATGATTGACCTGCAAATCAGGTAGAGTCACCAAAGGCGCGTCTTTCGCCTGATCGACCGACAGAATGACGGACGCGCCGATCGGCGCGGAAACCGGAGCCTTGACATACAGCGTCGCAGCGGCGGTTTTCAGGATAAGCTGGCCGTCTGTTCCGTTTCCGCTAACCGCCGCGACGATCTGGTTCGGATTAAAAACAGACGGGATTTGTCCGGCGTTGCCGCTTTGCGAAACGTCGGGCAGAACGGCGTCGACGCGCAAAATAACTTCATTGCCCGGCTTAAGCAGCGCCGCAAGTTCCGCAGAAGGTTGCGGCGCAGACGGAACATTGGCGACAGGCTGCGGCGCGGATTGCGGCTGCGCAAAAGCCTCTAGCGTCGTTTCTGTTGGAACGCTCAGCAAAACAGCGGCGGGGGCTGGTGCTGTATCCGTAGGAAAAATATTTGTTTGCGGCACAGCTTCAGCTAATTGCAGGGATATTGTTGCGTTTGCAGGAGAAGCAGGCATTGCCGCGGATTGCGGCGCAACAGAACTGTTCCTTTGGAAAACAGGCGTGACGTTTGACGGGGGACTTGGCAAATTTGGCATCGGTTCCGCCGATTGAATCGCTTGCGCATAAGCAGCGGCATTTACTTTCTGAGCCAACGGCGTTGTTTGCAGAAGAACGAAAGCGTTCGGCGGAGACTCGACTTCCGTTTGCAAAAGATTATCCGTATTTGCCGAAAGCGCGGTCATCGCCGTTTGCAAAAAGCCGCTTGTGTCCACTTGCGGATCAGGCGGCATAATTCCCGTTGGTAAAAAACCGCTTGCGCTTATCTCAGCTTCCGTTGCCGCAACGTCAAAGGGCGCAGCGTCAATAACATCGGGGATCGGAATCGGCTGCGAAGATTGCGTGGAAGTCAAAACGATAGCGGGAAGCACATCGCCCACAGCCAAGGGCGGAGACGGATAGGAAGGCAAAGGCGCGGGCAATGAAAGTTCCGGCACCGTCGCAAGCATGACGGAGGCAGGGGGCGTCGTTGCGGGCAACAACAACGTTCCTTGCGTCGGGGGCGACCCGGGCTGCAATGTCAGCGTAAGCGGCTTCTGCGTCTGCAGCAGGGTTATCAATTGCTGCATCAGATTCTGCTTTTCCACCACGCTGAGCTGCTGTGCGAAAGACACGGTGACATTACCCAACACCGTCGCAAGCATAACCTCGGCAACGCTAGGCGTAGCCGTGACCGTGGCGTTGGTTTGTATGATACGGTTCAAATCCTCCAACACAGACGGCACGTTTGTGATCGCAACCTGCACAGCAGATAGTCCCGAGGCCTTTGTTGCTGGCGAAACCGCCGAGGCAGAAAGCGCTGTATTTGTGGGAAGGATGTCAGGCATTCTTATCTACGTTTTTCTCCTTGTTAAGAGTCGCTAGAGCTTTCCCCCAAGTCTCGCGGCAGCTCATACCGCCGGTATAATGACGACTGGTTTTTGCCTCACTATTATTTTTTGCCGTTAAACAGAGTCATCTGTTTCTTCACGCCGTTTTAGGTAATGGCTGAGATTTCCGGCTAGCGTAATCATGTCAGAGGGCATTAAAACGACCGTTGTCGTATTTTTGTCCGCACCAATTTCTTGAACCATTTGCATGCGGCGAAGTTCAAGGGCCAGCGGATTAGCCGCTATAATTCTTGAAGCCTCAGCCAATTTCTGCGACGCTTCGCATTCGGCATCGGCCTTGATAAGCCGTGCGCGCTTTTCGCGTATGGCCTCCGCCTCCATCGCCATAACGCGTTGCATGGAAGCGGGAATTTCGACATCCTTCATTTCGACGATCTCAATCTTTATCCCCCACGGCTTTGTCGCTTCATCGACAATTTTAAGCAGCGTGTTATTGATCGTGTCTCGTTCTTTCAAAACTTCATCGAGCAAATGTTGCCCGATAATGTTGCGAAGGCTCGTTAACGCCACCTGATAAACGGCAGATCGGTAATTTTGTACCGCAATAATAGCTTTTCCGGGATCGCATATCTTGTACCACAAAACGGCATTGATTCTGACGGTTACGCTGTCTTTGGTGATTGTTTCCTGCTGTTCGACTTCAACCGTAGCCGTACGCAAATCAACTTTCACCTGCGTTTCGATCAGCGGGATAATCCAATAAAGGCCGGGGCCCTTCAGCGCTTGATAACGCCCCAGACGAAAGATAACGCTCCGCTCGTACTCTTGAGCAATCCTGAGCCCAAAGAATATAAATGCAACGACAGCGAGCGATAGCGGAAACAATCCCATAAAGCCCCCTATGATTTGCTCTATTTACGATTCCAGCGCCTTCACGATGCTCTCGCACATTTGCTTGGCGTCGCCGAACAGCATCATTGTGTTGGGGCGGAAAAAGAGTTCGTTTTCGACTCCGGCATAGCCTGCGGCCATCGAGCGCTTGATAAACAAGACAGTTTTGGCTTTTTCAACGTCCAGAATGGGCATGCCGTAAATCGGCGACTGCGGGTCGTTATGCGCGGCGGGATTGGTCACGTCGTTCGCGCCGATGACAAACGCGACGTCGGTCTGGGCGAAATCGCGGTTGATTTCGTCAAGCTCCAAAACTTCGTCATAGGGAACGTTGGCCTCGGCCAGAAGCACGTTCATGTGCCCGGGCATGCGCCCCGCCACCGGATGAATGGCGTAACGCACGCGCACGCCCTCTTTCTTCAGATGATCGGCCATTTCGCGCAAGGCATGCTGCGCCTGCGCGACGGCCATGCCGTAGCCGGGAACAATCACGACGCTGGCGGCGTTTTTCAGAATAAATCCGGCGTCTTCGGCCGAGCCGATTTTGACCGGACGATCGCCAGCCGCCGCGCTTGCCGCCGCGCTGGAATCGGTGCCAAAGCCGCCAAGGATGACGTTGAAGATCGAGCGGTTCATGCCCTTGCACATGATATAACTGAGGATCGCGCCCGAGGAGCCGACCAAAGCGCCCGTGATGATGAGAAGCGGATTTTCAAGCGTGAAGCCCGTGGCGGCAGCCGCCCAGCCCGAATAGCTGTTCAGCATCGAGATAACGACCGGCATATCCGCACCGCCAATCGGAACGATCAGCAAAAACCCAAGCAAAAGCGACGTAGCGACGATCAGCCAAAAAGCGAAAGCCGATTGGGTGAAAATCAACGCCAGAACGGACAGAAGGATCAGAACGCCAAGCCCCAGATTAAGCTGATGCTGATATTTGAAAACAAGCGGCTTGCCGGAAACAAGCCCTTGCAATTTGGCGAAGGCGACCAAAGACCCTGTAAAGGTGATCGCGCCGATGGCCACGCCCAATCCCATTTCGATCAGGCTGGAAAATTGAATGCTTCCGCCCTGCGCGATGCCATAAGCCACCGGATTCAAAAACGCGGCGCTGGCGACCAGAACGGCAGCCAGCCCGACCAGCGAATGGAACGCCGCCACCAGTTGCGGCAAAGCGGTCATCTTGATCGTGCGCGCAACGACAGCGCCGATGCAGCCGCCCAAGGCAATCGCAGCCGCGATCGACCACAGAGACGAAGACTCGACCAGAAACAACGTCGTGACGATCGCAAGCGCCATGCCGAACACGCCAAACATATTGCCCTGACGCGCCGACTCCGGCGACGCAAGCCCACGCAGCGCCAGAATAAAGCAAATGCCGGAAACGAGGTAGGCGAGGGAGACGACGGTGTTCATTTTTTGCAACTCCTGAGCAGGCTCATTGTTTTTCCAAATTGTCATAAGGATGGGGCAGATGAAGCAGAACGCCCGGCATGTCTTCGTATTTTTTAATTATGACATCAAGTTCACCGGAATCGATAAGTTCATTCGTTGCCGTATTAAGAAAACTCACCAACGCGGTTTCGCCTTGCGCGACTGGAATTGTATGCCCGAATACTTGTAATGGCCTATCCAGAGGAACAACTTTCAACTTTCCGGGGTTTTGCTTCATAAAGGCAGTTGCCGTCCAAGCATCCGTAAACGTAACATCGGCCTTGCCTGTTGCAACGTTTAACAACAATGTGCTGGCGTCGCTAAGCTGGGGGATCGAAAAAACTTTTGCTTTGGGAAAATAGGTTGACGCCAACAACGATGACATTTCCGCGTCCATTACTGAAATCGTTATATCAGGCGAATTTATCTTGTCAGCCGCATGATCAAACCGACCGTCATCAGATCGCACATAAGCATAGAATGGCAGGTAATAAATCGGCTCCGTGTACATAACCTCCCTAGCCATATTCGCTCGCGGCCACGCACCAAAGCACATAGCGTCAATGCGTCCGTTATTTAACGCCGTCGGAAAATCCGCCCATCCAACCTCTTCCGTCCATTCAATTTTCAATCCGGTGTGCTTGCCGATAGCTTCAAGATAATCATAAAAAATGCCCGATAATTCTCCGGTCTTCAAATCCTTAACCAGCCCAGGCGCCCATATGCCATAGCCGCAACGCAAAGTATTTGTCCGCATTACGCGTTCAAACGCCGTTTCCCGTTTTGTCGGCACTACGGTTTCATGCCCCGCCGGACGCGGCGCGACCACAAACAGAAGCGCGATCAAAGAAAGTATCAGGGCAAGAACGGCGGTTTTATTGGTCATTATTTTTGTCTTCTATCAAGACTCATTTTCTGGCCTTCTCGCTGCCGGTGGTTTTCTTTTTATACATCGCCAGCATGCGCTGGGTGACGATGAAGCCTCCGAAAATGTTGATCGAGGCCAGAACGACGGCGCAGAGTCCCAGAACTTTCGACGATGTCATTTCAACCGGCCCTGCGGCCAAAAGCGCGCCGACGATGATCACCGAGGAAATCGCATTGGTGACCGCCATCAAAGGCGAATGCAGCGCGGGAGTCACGCGCCATACGACATAGTAGCCGACAAAGCACGCCAGAACGAACACCGTCAGGCCGGTGATAAAGAATCCCTGCCCCGAAACAGCCCCCTGCCCCGCCGCGAGCTGCGCCTGTTTGGACAAAGCCGCGGCCATATCCGCCAGTCGGTGCTGATCGGCGGCAAGGCCGTTCAGCCCTGAAATGATGTCGTTAAGCGCCATAGAACACCTCTTACTTTTTCTCCGAAGGAACAGCAACAGCCGGAGCGGAAGACTTGTTGTCGGGAGCAGACCCGCCAACAGTTAAATCCGCTGGAGCTTCCGTTGCCGCCGCGGGCGGAGCTGAAGAATCTGGCGTTTCCGTGGTCGGCGCGGGTGTCGGCGCAGAAGCAGCGGGCGCTTGCGGAGCGACAGCTGGCCGCTGAGAAGATTGAAGAACGATATGTTTGCGGATCATCTCAATCTCTTCCAGAATTCTGCTTTCCTGCTGTTCGACTGAAGAGATGCGAACTTCGCTGTCCTTGATCGCCATTTTGACATCGACCAGATAGCTGGCGAACAAGACGAACAGGGCAGAACAGCATAAAACCGAAACGGCGATGCTGGCGATCCACCACAAGGCGATCTGGACTTTGGCCGACAATTCCGCAGACATGGGCTTCTCCTTATCTAGCATTTCAGGCAACTTTCAGAAATTGGGGGTGGACAATGCTCCCATCGCGCGTCAGCGTAATCGTACGAACGATTTCGTCATCCCAATTCACCGCCAACCTTCCTTCGCTCTTCGCCGAAATCAGGGCGACGAGATTGTAAAGGTTTCGCGCGTAAAGGGACGAGGCATCGACGGCAAGTCGGCTCGGCACATTGCGATAGCCGACGATCTTGACGCCATAGGAATCGACGACTTTACCCGCCTCGCTAAGCGCGCAATTGCCGCCCTGCTCGACCGCAAGATCGACGATTACCGATCCGGGTTTCATCGTTTTCAGCATATCTTCGCTAATCAGATTAGGCGCAGCCCTGCCGGGAATCAAGGCGGTGCAGATGACGACGTCTTGCTTTTTGATCGTCTCGGCGATCAATTCAGCTTGGCGGCGTTTGTAATCCTCGCTCATCTCCTTCGCGTAACCGCCCGACGTTTCCGCCTGTTTGGTCTCGTCGCTTTCGACCATAACAAAGGTCGCGCCAAGGCTTTCGACCTGCTCGCGCGCAATGGGGCGCACATCTGTCGCCGACACAATCGCGCCCAAACGGCGCGCCGTAGCGATGGCTTGCAAACCGGCGACGCCTGCGCCCATAACCATAACGCGCGCCGGAGGCACCGTGCCCGCCGCCGTCATCATCATCGGAAAAGCGCGGCCAAACTGCTCTGCCGCGTCCAGAACCGCCTTATAACCGGCGAGATTCGATTGGCTGGATAAAACGTCCATGGCCTGCGCACGCGTGATGCGCGGCATCAATTCCATCGACATCGCCGTGATATTGGCCTGCGCAAAGGCGTCCAGATCGGCGCGCGCGCCATAAGGGTTGAGCATCGCGATTAAAACGGCGCCCGATTTCAACAAACCGACCTCATTACGCCCTTCGCTTTCGTTCATCGGGCGTTGAACCTTCAAGACGATATCGGCGTCGCGCAGCAAAACAGCGGCATCCGCGACAACCAAAGCCCCGGCAGCCGCATAGAAATCGTCGGGAAACGAGGCTTCGCTACCCGCGCCGGATTCAACGGCGACTTCATACCCCAAGGCTTTGTATTTCTTGACTGTATCAGGAGTCATAGCAACGCGGCGCTCATAAGGGCGGCGTTCTTTGGGGACTGCAATTTTCATGAGGCACAAACAAGGCTACGAATCGGAAAGATCGGCCAATTATGATCTATTTTTTTTTGCTTGGGAAGGCTGTTCCCAAAATCGAAAAATTTTTAGTCTTCCGTAAACGGATCAGCCGCACAGGGTTAAGCGTAAACCGCTAGGGTGAAAGTAAAAAACTTCTGTCGGCGATCAATACAAATGTCCGATTAGTTGCTCAATGAATTGTCCGAATCCTTCTACGCCTTAATCATCAAGAAATCACTACCTGTTGTTGTGGTTGTGGCGGCGGCGGTTGTTTATCGTGGGGGTAAGTGTGGA
>JARLJD010000158.1 GCA_031291395.1 Alphaproteobacteria bacterium
CAATTCCGCACCATGGCGTTCGCGCAAATGACGTATCGCGAAAGCCTGCGCGACATTGAAGCCTGCCTGCGCGCGCGACCCTCGAAATTGTATGGCATGGGATTGCGCGGAGCGGTCGTGAAATCGACGTTGGCCGACGCGAACGAATTGCGCGACTGGCGCATGTGGTCCGACCTCGCCGCCGTTTTGATCCGCCGCGCGCGCAAACTTTATGCGACGCAGGACTTCGGGATTGATCTCGCCAACACTGTGTACGCGCTCGACAGCACGACGATCGATTTGTGCCTTTCGTTGTTTCCGTGGGCGGATTTTCGTTCGACCAAGGCGGCGGTCAAAATGCACACGCTTCTCGATCTGCGAGGGCCGATCCCTAGTTTTATCCATGTTTCCGTTGGCAAAATGAGCGACGCCCGCGCGCTGGACATGATCGCGCCGGAAGCCGGATCGATCTATGTCATGGATCGCGGCTATGTCGATTTCAGACGGCTGAATGTGTTTCATCGGGCGGGTGCGTTCTTCGTCACGCGCGCCAAACGCAACATGAATTATCACCGCGTCTATTCCCGCGCGGTCGATAAAACAACCGGCGTCCGCGCGGATCAAAGCGTCGCGCTCAATGGATTTTACACGAGAAAGGACTATCCTCAACACATGCGGCGCATCTCGTTTTGCGATCCGGAAACCGGCAAGCGCCTCGTGTTTTTGACAAACAATTTCGTGCTCCCTGCGGAAACCATCGCCGCGCTTTACAAAAAGCGTTGGCAGGTCGAACTGTTTTTCAAGTGGATCAAACAGAACCTCCGCATCAAGCATTTTTACGGCACGTCGGAGAACGCCGTGAAAACGCAAATCTGGACGGCGGTCTGCGTTTATGTGCTCGCCGCCATCATTAAGAGGGAACTGGCGCTGAACGTCTCGCTCAATACTTTTCTACAGATTTTGTCAGTCCACTCATTCGAAAAAATCGAGCTTTTCCGCGCCTTCCAGGAGGGCGACACCGAAAATCCATCCCCGCAATCCAATAACCAGTTGAATCTATTCGATTCTTAACCGGACGGCAGTGGAGGGAGCAGGAAGGTCACAGCGTCTAAGATACGAGCGCTATTGGCGTATTAACAATAACTGTCCTTTCGACGAGACAGGTTTCGATAGGCCCGCCGTGCACCGCCAAAAAGGCGAAGCACACAAACAGCCAAACCCCAGTTCCCACTGGGTGAAATAAATAAATCAGCGTCGCGCCGACCAAGGCCGCGAGGACGCCCAAGGCCGACAGAAGCAACACGGCGGTCGTGTCGAGTCCACGCGTCGTCTCAGTTTTTTCTACCATCCGTCATAGGGGAAAACTTTCCGCGCGCCTTGCCAAGGCAACGACAATCAGGCCATTCCTCGCATTGCACAAGATTCGACGCTGATTCAAGTTGCGAAACGGGATTGAGACGGAGGCCAAAATGGATTCGCCGGAGCGGGCGGGAACGCCGACACCAAACCCCCTTGACGCCGAACGCGCGCGGCTTCGCAAGGAAGGCTTTACCGATCATCAGATTCGTCAGATTTTCATGGCTAGGGAATTCGCCGCGCCGACGCAAGCGACGGGGGGAGCCGGTCAGGGTGTTATGACCGGCGTGTTCAGTAGGCTCGGCGCTGTTTTGTCCCATGCGCGGGGCATTCTTCCCAGCATCAAGACCGACCTCGCGAAGCTGTTTGATCGTGCCGCTTCGCCGCCCGTGCGCGTTAAGGCCGCTGGCTATTTGGCTTTGATGGCGGCTGTTATCGTGGTGCTTGCTTATGCCGTGAAACAAGAGTCGCAGCAACACATTATCAGCGCGACGGAAATTGCCGCTTCACAAGTCGAGACGACGGCGGCAGAGGCGGAGATTCAAAAAATTGACGCCAAGATTAAAAAGGCGACAGACGACACGCCGATGCCAGAAATCACGACACCAGCCAAAGGCTCTTTTGCGGTCAGAAAGCCGACGACCACCGGAAAATAGAAC
>JARLJD010000159.1 GCA_031291395.1 Alphaproteobacteria bacterium
CTGATGAGAAGCATAAAGGGGAGGTGACTGGTAGTGGTAGCTGTCCTAAGAGATCCCGGGGTCTCGAGTGAAGGGTCGATCTATCAGGGCGTTGTACATCCCAGCGTTTGCGCGCAGGGATCCCATGGGGGCGTCAATTTTTGGGTAATGCTGTTAACAAAGAATAAGGAGTTTGAAATGTCCTAAGAACCAAGCCAATTCCCGACATGCAAATATTTCTCCGCCACAAAGAAAGATCAGTGGTAGATTGCAGCTTGCCTTGTTCGCAACTGTATCCAATCGCATGTCCCCGCTTGATTCCCTCATCAAACACCTCGCCAAACTCCCGTGCCTCGGCCCCCGTTCCGCCCGACGCATGGTTTTGCACCTGCTTAAAAAGCGCGACACAGTCATGCTGCCCTTGATCGAGGCGATGACCCGCGCGGCGCGGGAGGTTAAGACTTGTTCGGCATGCGGCAATCTGGGCGGCAGCGATCCGTGCGAGATTTGCCGCGACCCGGGCCGTGACCGCAGCCTGATCTGTGTGGTCGAGGATGTCGCCGATCTGTGGGCTTTGGAACGCAGCCATGTCTATCGAGGGTTGTACCAAATCTTGGGCGGAACTTTGTCGGCGCTTGAAGGCGTCCGCCCCGAAGACCTTCCCGTTGAGAAACTGCTTGAACGCGTAAAATCAAACAAAACCAAAGAGATAATCCTAGCTCTTAACGCGACAGTCGAAGGCCAGGCCACGGCGCATTATGTCGCCGAACGTCTGGCGCCTGTCGGCGTCGCCGTTTCCAAACTCGCCCACGGCTTGCCTGTGGGGGGCGAGTTGGAGTATCTGGACGACGGCACCTTGGCAGCAGCTATGCAGGCGCGGCGTAAGGCGGGGAGATAAAAATGCGCCGTTCACCAGACTTTAACCATCTGTGTCCGATAATCGCAGGGTTGTCGCCTGCGCGACTCGGTTAGGAGCTTGTTTGACGTGAATATAGGCCTTGTCGTTAACGCCCGTGGAAAGATGTGTCTTGTCCACGATGAACCCTTCGAGGCGACGCCCCTTTGGGTCGGCTATCATGTTGATAAGAAACAGCTTGAGATCATTTACGATACAGGTGGCAGTTATCCGATCGAATGGGAAGCCACAGACGAAATGCATAACTTCTTGCTGAAAATAGATAAGATCCTTATAATCCGCATGGAAAATAAAAGGCCGGTCGAAGGTTACGATACCAGTTTTCTGCACTTGAAAGACGGAAAAACTATTGACGGATAAATATTCAAAGGAGATTGAACCCCATGACAGACCCGACTGACGACGAAGACGAACTGAACGGCAAGGCTTCTAAGCGCACCGGAGAAGGCGAGTCAAAGGGCGGAAAAACCGGCAAGTCTGGCAGCTCCGGAGGCGGCGCGAAATTTTCTTCCCGGGAAAGCGACGAGGCCGAAACGCGCCGCAAAAAAGGCGACGAGGGTGAAGGCGATCAGGACAGTTGGGGCCGCGGCAAAGCGGGCGCTGGCTCTGCCGTCAGGATCACGCCGCAAAAGCTCAAAGGGGTTATGGCCGATTGGCGGTATCTGGACATTACCGCCGTTGTCGAGGCGGTGACCGAATTTTTCAGCGATTTGCCGATGCGCGCCTCGGCGAATTTGTCGGTGGCATGGGAAAAAACAAAATCCAACGTCAAATCTTTCGCGATCGTCAACTGGCTCATTGCCTACGGCAGAAAAACGGCCGAGCTGGCAAAAACCCGTGAACGAAGCCGCGCGCGCGGCGCCGGTCGCGACTCGCGCGGTCTCCAGCGCCGAAGGCCGAAAACAAACCCCGGCATGAACATGGCCCCGGGCCCCGCGGGACCGACGGGGCAGTAGGTTATTGGCTTTTCTTTTGGTCAAAACGGATCGCTCTTTTTCGTAGGAGCGGGTTCCAGCCGCGCCTGTTGTCGCCATAACAAACGGTCGCGGCTGGAAGCCGCTCCGACGAAAAAG
>JARLJD010000160.1 GCA_031291395.1 Alphaproteobacteria bacterium
GTAATGCAGAATACGGACGCGATCGCCCGGGGGCACCCAGCGCTTTCGGCACGACCAGACAAGGCGGGCGCTCGTCAGCCGGGGCTCGCTAAGAATGGCGGGCTCGTGGAGAACGACGTCGCAGCAGTCGCTGCCTGCTGGTTCGTTCTCCTGGTCGGCATTTGAACGCACGGAAACGCGTTCCTCGACGCCGCAGCGCGTCGCGCGAAAATCGAAGCTGCATCCATCAGCGTCAGGCGGGCAGATTTCCGTGACTTCCGGATCGAGAACCATCTGGATCAACGCGTCGCGAACCAGGCGATTTCGGACCGGAATGGGCGCTTGCGCTTTGGCGCATTGGAAAATCCGCGCGCTGTTCGCGCGCGATGGCCGTTCGAGACCTTGAACCGATAACATGAGCCGAACCTCCGATACGCGACAAGCTCGAGCAATTAGAACAAATAGCGAACCTTCGTAATCGAGTCAATTCCTCGGCTTCTGCTTTCAGGAGATGATGCCGGCGCGGCGTCCGATTCGCCCGAACAGCGAGAATGCAGTGAGGCGATCGATTTTCCTGGCGTTCGTTCTGTTATCGACGCCGGTTGCTGCAGGCGAAAGGGACCGGCCCGCGCTCAATCCCGCCGTCACGCAGGCCACGATCGCCGAAACAATTTGCATGACTGGCTGGACCCGAACGATCCGCGCTTACGTTTCCGAAATGAAGAAGATCAAGGCGGAGCTGTTAGCGGCAATCGGAGACCCCATCGAGCATCGCAATCGATACGAACTCGATCACATCATCCCGCTCGCGCTCGGCGGCGCGGTTATCGACCGGCGAAATCTGGCGCTTCAGCCGATTGAAGAGGCGCACCAGAAAGACGCGGTTGAAGCTTGTCTTTCATCTCTGGTCTGCCAAGGGAAGATCGACCTTGAAGACGCTCAAAGCGCGATTTGGGAGGACTGGCGCAAAGCCGGTGAATTGTGTGGCGGCCTATAATTGATATTCAGCCGGCTCATTTTTGACGGCGCCAGGCTCGGGCCCCCGCTGTCGAATTATCTTTGTAAATCGTCCACGGCGTGGATGATTTGCAAGGATATCCGGCCTCGATGCAAAGGCGTTGATCGAGGAATTCGGCCCCGCCGCATACACCGAAGCCCGGCGAGGGGTTATCGCCGAATTGAACCACAAGTTTATCGCCGCCGATCGTTCTTCTGGTCACTGGGCTCGCGTTCGAGCGGAAGTGCGCCGGCGCGCCGGACGTCCAGAAAAATCGGACACGGCCACACGCTATCTCGAGGATCGGTGATGGGCGGAATAGATCATCCGGCGATAACCGTCGGTGAATTGCAAACACATGGCGCCGATCGGGTGCGCGCCTCTTGTGGTTTTTGCGGCAAATGCTGGTCGGTCCCGATCGACTTTTGCCGGCGGGCACAGATCTCGACGATCGCGGAGCTGCTTATTTGCCTGGTCTGCGGGGGGCGCGGCATTAAGGCGTCCCCGCAAAGCCCGGAAGCGAACATGCGACGGCGAACCCCGCCATCGATCGTTTGACGCCATTTTTGGCGTATTCGATAGTGAGCTATTATTCGACCGCAAAGACCCTTAATGGCCAGGAGGCCCTGGTTCTGTTGAGCCAGATGCTCAAGCGCGCGCGGATCGATCGGCGGATGACCATGCAGGAGGTTGCCGAGCGGGCCGGAATTTCCAGGGGGCTGCCCAGGCGAAGCGAGACGGGCGACCCGCGCTGCGCGATCGGTGTAGCGTTCGAGGTCGCGGCGATCGTCGGCGTTCCTTTGTTCCATGCCGAACCGGCGATGCTTTCAACCCTTATCGCCACAAATAAAAGATCCTGACGCTGTTGCCGAAATCGGTGAGACCGTCTCGGAAATAGGTCTTTGACGATTTCTAAGGGTTGAAGGACATTGGAATTGGCCGTCAGATATAGACGCCAAACTCGATCTGGGAGAAGAACGTCTTTATCAGCTCGGCGCCGGCGGGAGTCGCCAAAAGGTCAATCGGCCTATGTCGATTAAGGCCGATCGCCGGTCGCTCGAGCCAATGCTCGGCCTCCTGCCTTGAGCCGAACAATTCGGTCGCCTTGGCAAGGATTTCCGCGAATTTCGGGTCGGCTGTCCGCATGGCGGCAGTACAGCACGCGACGAGCCTGTCGCCAGCTGGTGCGGTTTTTGGTATGATGGGTGTATGATGAGCAAACGCAAAACGCGCCGTTTGCGAGGCTGCTCAAGGGTACCGAAGCCACAATGCAGCTCAACACTGACCTCGCATGGGCATGCGATAGCGAGCCGCCCGGACGCGGGTTTATCTGATTTCGATAAGATTGGGTCAGATCGCTATGATCGCCGGAGAAAGACCTGCCGAAATGACGTCAAAACGCCGCAAGCGCCGGATTCACGGGAAGATGCGAGCGGCAACGGTCGCCAAGAGCATCCAGATTCCCGACGCGGAATATGGCTCGGAATCGCTGGCAGGCCTCGCGGACCTGATTCCACCCGCCAATGACAGGCGCAGCTTCTCAACACTCGAGCTCTCCGAAGAACAGGTCGAGGCTATCAAGAACACCAAAATGGACCCGCGGCATGATCATCTCAACGCCCTGCTCGAGGACGACTTCGGCCACCGCCGGGTCGCGCAGAAAGGCTCTATTCCGCCGAACGTCGATCTGGAGATATGACGGCGCTCCGAAAAAAGAATTTCTCGATATGGCAGTGAACGTCCTCCGCTAAAATTGACTGGCCTAACGGCTATAGGCCATATCCATCGCTCGCCTTCTGGCTTCGCTCCCTTTCAGTTCAATCGCCGCCGACTGTGACAGAAGTCGGTGTCGCGATCATCAAGAAGCGAGGCAGCGGCCGGCGGGGAGGGGACGTCTTTTGTTGCCCGCACCCTGGAATTGAGCGACGTTTTAGGGGCTTCGCTAGTTCGTAGATCCGTCAGACGGCGCTATCGTGGAAGGGCGCCTCACCCTCTCGCGTCGCTTGAGTTCACGATCAATCGCGTCACGGATCAAGTCGAGTCGGATTTCGCCAGGTACAAGAACGGCAGCAATTCGCTCCACGGTCCCTTGCGAAAGGGGGAGCGTAATCCTCGTCTCGAACTGCTTTTTCCGGCCCACCAGAGGCGACTTGCCGTATATACGTAATTGAGTCAAGAGCCACCTTTTTCATATATATGGTATTGACTCTTTAACATACATACGCTATTCCTTCAATCGTAGATATGATTGAGGAGCGATAAAACTCCGTAACCATCAGATATTGAGGTGAAAAGGGCGCTTTCACCCGCGGATAACAGTAAGCGCCGCGACAGTGCGTGCTTTAAAAGGCGCCATGTTCTTTGGATTGACAGTTAACAGACAGTGCATATCCGCCCACGGCCATACGAGTATGGAACGCGATAACGACCACACACCAACTGCTAACGACCCGATGATTCAGTTCGAGTCAGCCGGGACAAAAACGTCGCCTCCCGAAAAAGGCACTCAAAAATCCGGTGTCCTGATGCGAGGGCCTGCGCTCGACTTTATTCTTGCTCTCGCTCGACACCAGGCGTGGGTCGACAGCAGCGCGGCAAAAAAGCGCAGCGGGTAAAAATCGGGCGAAACAGCTTCTGTTTTCAACTCATTTGACTCCAACTCATTTATGGATCATGATCAAATTCTAATCCATCGATGGCACGGGATCCGCCGAAAATTTTTCAAGCGGCGGCAGAAACCTAACTACCGCTTTTGGACTGAGCCTCGCCATCAATCTGGCACCCGATTTTTGCGCACACGCAGTACGATCGAATTAAACTGAGCTAATCACGAGCGCGTCGTTCGAGATTTTGGCGCCACTATTGTTGGGTTCTTCGATGTCTGCTTCGAGAACAATAACAACGAAATCGGCGAACGTGGCAATCTATGCACGATCCGCATGCGGCACCGAAGCTATGCTTGCGAAGGCAATCTCGGATCAAGTTGAGGCTTGCATAGCTTGCGCACCAGCGAATTGGTTCGCTCGTACGGTCATTTACGCAGACATAGGCAAGAGCGGATCAAACATATCACCTTATCCAGGGTTCGTTAGTCTATTAGACGACGTGAAATCGCGCATGTTTGAAATCGTTATTGTTGAGGACGTGGACCGGCTTCCGCGAGATTTTCGCTGTCTGAACCAGTTTTTGCGCGAACTAAACCACGTAAATACCGAACTGATTTCAGCGAAATACGGAAAGTTAGTCATTTATCGCGAGGACTTTCCGCCGGCACGCACCACTGCATCCATCGTAAACACACGCAAACAACAACTTAAGCATCTATTATACAGACAGAAACTTATCGCTCGTTCGTGGCGGCCTTAAATACGTCGTAATACACACGATGCGACCATTCTACGAAGTGCACCGCTACATATACAAGATACTACGCGCCATTTTCTGATAACAAGCGAATCGTCCACCAGTACTCCTACCGACGCGGCAAACCTTTGAACATGCGCCGTGCGCACATTTGAATTTCAAGGAGGTTCAGCAAATGACCTTTCAGGCCAAGCCCGACGGCAAATCATTGGTCCCGAGCCATTGGCTGCCGCCCGAAGTGGAGCTCGTTTCAGCGCGCACTGGCAAACTCCGTGCTGTTATTTATGCGCGTTTCTCGAAGCTCAGCGAAAATGAGCCTTCCATTGAACGCCAAGTTGACGCCGGCATGTGCTACATAGACTTAAATGACTATACCTTCGTCCGCACTTACGAGGATCGACAAAGGACCGGCACCACTACAATTGGGCGCGATGCGCTCCTGCTGCTCCGCAAAGACGCGGCAGCAAGGCTTTTCGATATCGTCGTTGTAGAAGACATTGATCGGCTTGGCCGAAAGTTGAAGGTGACAGTCGACTTGTGGACCGAACTGGACGGATTCGGTATCGCTCTTCACGATACATCAAGCGGAAAGCTTTCAGTAGGACAAATCGGAACAAAAGGCGGTCACGCCGACGAGGATTGCACCAAGCTCGTCACCAGAAACCAGTCCGGAAAGCGCGATAAAGTTCGCAAAGGAGGGTTTGGAGCAAACAATTGTTTCGGGTACAAGCGCGCACTACGTGGTTCAAAAGTGATCTTCGTTGTTAACGAAGAGGAAGCTGTAATTGTACGAGAAATCTTCGACATGTATATAAAGGGCGTTTCTCCTGAAAAAATCGCCCACATCCTGAACAAGCGTCCACCGGAAAAGCGCGGAAACCGCGTCTGGAAACGCGGCTACATTGCGGGGTCAGCCAAGTTCGGCACGGGCATACTGCGTAGGATACGCTATGCGGGCCTAACCGTTTATGGGCGCCTTTCGATCATTAAAAGCCCTGAGACAAATAAGTCCACAGTGCGAGTAAATCCTGCGCGCAAGTGGGCCCAAGGGGAGCTTGACCCATCACTCATTATTGTCGCGTTCGACATATTCGACCGGGTACAGAAGATTTTATTGGAGCGTTCAACAGCCTGGGTCAAAGCCAAGGCTGAGCGACCGCCCCGTTGGACGACGAAGCATTACGCGCTACGGGGTTTGTTGCGGTGCGCAAGTTGCGGTTGGGGAATGACCCCGACTTGCAAGCGCAGAGAATCAAAGCCTCGCGTTATTTGCAACGCGGCGAGAAACAAGGATGGTTGCGACAATGTCCGATCTACAGCCTTGGAGCATATCAACGAGGCTGTCCTCGAGATGCTGAAGGACCAACTCGCGATGAGGGAAACGTTCGATGCCTACGCAGTCGAATACAATAGACAACAGCAAATTTCTGTCAAAAGCAATCGCGTCGAAATGGCTTCTGTAGAAAAGCAGTTGGCAGAAAAACGATCTGAACTTGACGCGACATGGGGTAAGAGGACCAGCGCAGGCTTCAGTAACAATTGGCTCGAAAAGAAACGGGCAGATTTGTGTTCGGAAACAGAAGCTCTTGAGTTGCAGCTTGAGAATTTAAAAAATGAACATAGACATAATTTTGGTGAATTAACGCGCGACAGAAATGCCGAACGGGCACTTTTAGTGGCACTTGAGAGCGTTTTCGAAACTTATTTTGATACAACAACAGTATCAGGTGTCGAAGTGATAGGTGCACTCCGCGCTCTCGTCGAAAGCGTTGTTGTCGATTTCCAAACGGATGCGATCTTCGTCAAGCTCCATTGCCGCGTTTCAGCCCTCGCCGGGGTTCCTTCGCAGGATATCATTACCGTTACCAAGCAAATCCCTCGACTCGGGAGGTGTTGGGAAGATTCGAAAGTTGAGATGCGCAGAATCGACAGGATAGTTGAATCGGGCAAGCACGCGCTTTCGAATTCGGAATGGTCCCTTATCGAGTCTCGGATTCCAGCCTGTATAGCCATCAGCAGGCGCGGCGGAACGCCGATGGATCCCCGAGCGGTGGTGAATGCCGCACTGCTTCACCTCAACGAAGGAGTGCCACTCGCCCGGATGCCCGCCGCTTTCGGACCGCAGGCGCCGATGCTTTCCGCGTTGAAGCGTTTGTCTTCATCAGGGGCTTGGGACATCGTCCTTGACGTCCTCCACCGATTTTCGCCGGAACGTTTGCCTGCAAAAGGCTCTGAGATGTTCCCGACCCTTGGTGGCCGCTTCACGACACGGCTCAAGGGGCTTCCTCAGATTCGGAGGCGCCACGCTCTTGACGCGGAGGCCGGCGCGCATGCGCCGACAGACGCAGAGTGGGCCCTTATCGCTGAATTCATCCCGGAGCAGGTTCTTACGGTTCAAAAGGCACCTGCACAAATTCAACCTCGTGAATTTTTTCATGCGTTGATGCTCATGCTCAAAGATAACATCCCCGTGGCACATATGCCGCTACAATTTGGATCTGAAATCTATCTTACCTATTGTATCAGACGGCTTGTCACTCACGGCTATTGGGATCAGATCGTCGAGCGACTTCGTAAGGAGTCCCCGGATACTATTTCCAAAGCTGATTTGTCACGATTCAATATTTACGCGCGCCCGTCGAAGGGCGTTACTGTCTGGCGTAGCGTTCTACCGAAGGCGGCCGACCTTGCCGGCGTTCCCAGTCATTTCCCGACTGACGCAGAATGGCGCCTGATTAAGCACCTTTTTCCTTCCGAGCTTCTGTTTGTGAACAATGCACAGGTCGTCCAGTCTCCCAGAATACTCGCCCACGCCATGCTTTATCGGGTCAAGGAGAAAGTTCCGATCGCCAGCTTCCCTCCGTATTTTGGTGATCAAAGGCCTCTGAACCTCGTCATGTGCAAGTTCGTATTTCACCACCTCTGGGACGAAACGGTCGCCATTCTGAACCAAAACTCTCCTGAAACCTTGAAAGGCGCTAACCTACAAGCTTTTTCAAGGTTTAAACGTTCAAAGACTCACCGGTATGCCCGTCTGCTTCCGGCCAAGGCCCCGGTGGTGCCGCCTCATGCTCCGACTGATGAGCAGTGGGCCGCCGTCGAGGATCTTATTCCCGCTGATGTCCTTAGGTTACGCGGCGCTCCCCCGATCATGCAGCCGCGGACGTTTTTCCACGCAATCTTATTTATGGTCACCGAGAGGGCCCACTTCGGAGCGCTACCTAAGACCTTCTTCGGAAGTCATTACGAACTGAAATTCGCGATGAGAAAACTTATCCGGCACCATTTATGGGATACGATAGTCGCCCGGATGCAACATTTTTACCCCGACTGGACCGCAACACTCGATCTGCAGCGCTTCGATAACTTCCCTCGCTCACCAAGCGAAAATTCAGCGATGCGTCACCGTAAGCCCCGAAAACGGGATGAAAACAAAGCCGTGACAATAGAAGCGACATTGCCCTAACGGTGTGACGGTCATCTTCTATTTCTTCGCCGGTCGCCCCCTTTAGACGAAGACGGCCCCGGCATTTGATTGGTGCGCTCGCAATCGCGGCAGAGGAACTTAGCGGGCACATATTGGATCGTCTTCCGTCGCCGCGAGATCGATTTTCGGTGTCTCGGTGACGTCCTCGCATGCGGGGGAAGCATGCTCGCACTTCAGATTGTCGTAAGCATTCGGTCACGCGATTGTTGGTGCCAATGTTCAGTTGGACACCTCCAATTTACTGGTGATTTGTAGGCGATGGAGTGGACGCCCCCACTCTGCGGCCCTGCTGGCGAAGAACGTGATTCAGGCGCCCGGCGGCGTAAGCATCAAAGAATCGTCGATCCGCAAAACCGAGGGGAATGCTGGCAGGTCGAAAGCCGTTTCCACCCGACCACTTTGTCCGCGTCGAAAAAACTCTGCTTGCATCTCCGGCAGCTTCCACACACGTCCGGTTACGCGGTTGCTGGCGTCAATTGGGGAGCTATGGCAAATTTTCAGCTGATCAAGGCCGACTCACCTCCGCCTGTCAGCGGTTCGATGTTGCTCGCTTCGATGTTTTCGGATCAGCGGCGCGCGGCAGTAATTTCGACCGGGCTCGTAGCGACGTCGACTTCTCTCTCGACCTCGAAGAGGACTTCGAACGCATTCTCGGCCGCAAGGTCGACCTGATAGATCCCCGCGCCATCAAAGGCAGCCGCAACTTTATCCGTCAGCGCAGCATCCTCGAACAGGCAGAGCCAATCTATGTCGCGTGACGAGGGCCTCTGGTCCGAGTTGCGGGCAACGATCACGCCGCTGATGACGCGATTGCGAGGTTCCGAGGCAAGAGATCGCCGATTCTGTTGATGGGGTCATCGGCGATGAGGTTCAGCATTGTTCTCAGGTATCGAAAACGCGGTTACGTCTATGGAACGAGGCCCATGAAGGGTTTTCGGCTTTGTGCTGAAACTCGTTGTGGTCTGGCGAGGGGCGAGTGGGTCGGCGATCCATGAGCGCCGGTGGTGTAGCGTTGCGCAACATTCTTCAACGCGACAATTACGAGACCAATCGCTCGACTGGCCCAACCCTCTGACTGATGGTCTTTGGAAGACACGGATCGCTGAGCCCAAACCGACGAAGTTTGCATGGCAAAAGTCTTTCGTTGTTCAGAATCTTATCGAACTTTTTGTCGCCAGAAGACGTCCATCGATCTGGGGTGAAAACCCCTTCGGGCGTTTCCATACTAGTTTTCGGGAAAGGCAAGACCTCTTTGTTGCCGGGTCGCCTCGCCGGTCTGTTATTCGGTAGGTTTTCGCGTAAACTCAATGTCAACGTTCGCCGGGACATCCTCAGGCCGCGCCCTGAAAGAAAAATCACGCTTTGTTTCGGCGACCCTGATTCGTCTCGATACTGGTCAAACATCAAGCGCTTATTTTGACGATCGCCGCAGGTTTCACTGAAGGATTTTTGCATGGCGACTTCGCCCGCGCTCGTCAACGCTATCGTGCAGGCCATTCAAGAAGAAAAATCTTCCGTGGAGGTAACGTTACGTCGCCTAAGAGACGCGGGCCTCATCCCGGTGGGAGGCCGCGGACCGTACGCTGTCACCATGGACCTTACATCAGCCATGAGACTGCTTCTTGGCGTTTGCGCGTTTATTCCGTTGGAGTCGAGAGCAGCGGAAAAAGCTGTAAATCGTTTCGAGTCCCTTCCGGGCGGCTACGAGGGAGGTTTGGCTGCCGAGGGCGTCGGCGGCCTCGAAGACATCCATATGGCCATCGATGAATTGAGGCCGGAACACACATTAGGAGAGGCATTAATTCGCCTCCTGGAGGCGGGAGGTCGAGGAGAGCTATTCACCTATAAGGACACCGATGGCGCACGTCGGTCAGTATATAGCCCCATTGGCCGTGGTTATTTGCGTGTGAAATTTTTTCTGCCTGTGCCGATTGCTCGCATCGAGCATGTGCTCGGTGCCTCCGTCAAGAAAATTTGGAAATATGGAGAAAATATTTCGGAGGAAGGATACCTTTCAGCCCTGCGCGATAGGCATTTAGGTGGTCGAAAGTATGTCATTGAGACCGATGAATACACATTTGAGTATATCGGCTCAGCCATTTTAAAGTAGCAAACTGAAAACCCCTAAATTATGCTCATCGACGACTCGCGGCGCTGTGCAAATTTCCCGCGGGACAGCGGGCGGGAAGACGGACAAAGTTTTTGACCTAGCCCGAATGCCAAAGTTCCTTCGGGAAATTCACAGTCAAAAACCAAGCGGCGTTCGTCGAATACCTCGGTTTTGTCGCTCCGCGAATTTGTGATACCTCGCGGACTTCCAAACTTTCCGAAGTCGGGAAAATGGCATATCTCGTCCATAGCCTTTAGGATAGGCGGGGGTAGTTGCGTATGTTTGGCTTTAGCCAAATATGCGCTCTTACCCCCTAATTCGGAGGCTTGCGGTCTCCATAACCCGATGATTTCACGATGAATTCATCAGACTAGTCTAAACGATCCCCGAGTTAGCATTAAAGCCGAACCTGCAGCCTCATCGGAATTGGATAAGCGCTCTGGCGCTTTGGCGCAACGTGGGTTGTGACCCGCAAAGGTTGTCTCGCTTTCTGCAAACTATTTCCACGCTCTTCGTCAGTCATGTTCGCTTTGCCGCGCGCAATGTCTTGAAAACCCCCACCCGACGAGCATATCGACGACGAATGCGCCAGAAGACCAAAATTCCCCTTGCAAATGGTGAAGTCGAGAATTCAATTCTCTCGCGCAGCACCATCAAACGCCTGATTTCGCCTAAGAGGCATTCGCACCCGTTTGATAACACGCGGCACCCCAGGAATGGATTTGGTGCCTGAGCCGGGCAGGGGGCTACGGCACCGACTCGGCCCTCGCCCTCGGCGCTTCTGCGCTTTTATCGTTGTTGGGGTTTTCCGCGTTTGGTTA